>SVTB01000003.1 GCA_015064015.1 Oscillospiraceae bacterium
TTAGTGAGGCTTGGCTGGGGCACTAGGATTCGAACCTAGGAAATGACGGAGTCAGAGTCCGTTGCCTTACCGCTTGGCGATGCCCCAATATTTTCAACAGACGCTATTATAGCAGATGTCTGTCTGTTTGTCAAGGGTTTTTTGGAAAAAAGTTGAAATATTTTTAGGATTATGTGGAATCGTAAGCCCTTACGCAGATTCAGGGCTTACGATTGTAGGATATCCGTTTTTGCGCTTCTTTAATCAGTTGCTCTTTGGTATTTTTTACAGGGTTCGAGAGAACGATTTCCAAAAGGGCTGACAGCATTTCACCCACGGCCCGTCCTTTGGGTACGCCCAAGGACATCAAGGTTTTGCCATCAATGGCCAGGTCGGAAAGGCACACGCAGTCTTCGGCGCTTTCGGATGACGCGACCAGCTCTTGAAGAGCGCTTGTTTCCGCACCGTGGGCGGCGGCGACCAACAAAAGGGGAAGGGCGAGGGTACCGTATTCCTTACGCAAGCGGCGGGCAGACAATGGGGAGATATCCGGGGGAATTTGCCCTTGGGAGAGGGCGCGGATGGCATGGGAGATTTCATTGGAAAGCTTGAGGCTTCGGATGTTTTCATTCAGTTGATCGAGGGGCATTTGCCACAAAAGGCAGGCGCAGCGAAGGGCGAAATCGGGCGGCAAGGAGCGTAGATTGCCTGTGCCGTGGGGCGATATGCCTTCGGGCAGAACGTGTGGCATCAGGCCGAGCTCCGACAAGAGTTTTGCGCCTCGCGCAGGGGATGGGCTTTCGAGGATCTTTTGAAATTCCACGCTGATGCGCTCGCGGGATATGCGCGAAAGACCGTGTCCGCAATCCCTGAGGGCAGCGAGGGTGTCGGGGTGGATATTAAACCCCAATTTAACGGCAAAGCGCACGCCGCGCAGAACCCTGAGGGCATCTTCGGTGAGGCGTGTATGAGGATCGCCCACACAGCGGATGAGCTTGTTTTTGAGATCGGCTTGTCCGCTGAACAGGTCGATGACGGTGAAGGTTTGACCGTCTTTATTCAACTCAGCGGCCATGGCGTTGACGGTGAAATCGCGGCGGGAGAGATCGTCGGTGAGGTTGCGCGTAAAGCTGACGCCATCAGGGTGTCGGCCATCGCTGTACCCCCCCTCGGTGCGGCAGGTGGTACACTCCACGGGGCCGTCATCGGTCAGTACCGTGACTGTACCGTGGGCGATGCCCGTGGGGATGACGCGATAGCCCAAAGTCTTGCAGAGACTCATGGTTTCTTCGGGGATCGTGGTCACGGCCACGTCCCAATCATGGGGCGTGATTCCCATGAGGGCGTCACGAACACAGCCCCCTACGGGATACGCGCCGATGCCGGCTTCTTTGAATCGAAATAAAAGGGCTTTGACCGCCGGTGGGCAGGGAAGGATGAAGTGTTTCATGGTGGCTCCTATAGCGATAAATTGTTGTTTATCAGGGGCTTTGCCCCTGAACCCCACCAAGAACCTTTTTGGAAAAAGGTTCTTGGAACTCCCAAAACTTTTCATAAAACATATATTTATCAATGATATTTTTCTTTTTTGAAAGTTCTTGGAGGTGGTTTGGAGGAACCTTCTTTCAAGAAGGTTCCTCCAAGCGTACCCCCATAAACAACAATTTACGGAAACTGCACTTTTTCTTATCATACCACGATCTCTGTCCCTTGTCAAGCGCAAACGGCTACTTCATGGAATTTCCTATAAAAAACTATTGACTTTCCAGCCGAACAGCAGTATAATATTAAAATAACCCTTATAGTATGAAAGGAAAACATTCTGCAAAAGGGATGTTTCGATCGCACCATGAAAAAACAACTGATGCTGGGCAACGAAGCCGCGGCGCGGGGGCTTTTTGAGGCGGGCTGCCGTCTCGTGTCCTCCTATCCCGGCACGCCGTCCACCGAAATAACCGAATTCGCTGCCGAGTACGACGAAGTGTACTGCGAATGGGCACCCAATGAGAAGGTGGCTATGGAGGTAGCGTTTGGCGCCTCGCTCAAGGGCGCACGCTCGGCCTGCGCCATGAAGCACGTGGGCTTGAACGTCGCCGCAGATCCCCTTTATACCATGTCCTATACGGGTGTCAACGCGGGTCTTGTAGTTTGTGTGGCCGATGACCCCGGGATGCACTCTTCTCAAAATGAGCAGGATTCTCGCCATCACGCCATTGCTGCCAAGGTTCCCATGCTGGAGCCCTCGGATTCTGCCGAGGCGCTGGCCATGATAAAGGCCGCTTTTGATCTGTCGGAGCAGTTTGATACCCCTGTGATCTTCCGCACTTGTACTCGCATCGCTCATTCCCAGAGCCTTGTGACCCTTTCTGACCGCGCGGAGATCCCCCTGCGCCCCTACGTCAAGGAGCCGCAAAAGTACATCATGGCACCTGCCAACGCCATCCGCCGTCATCCCGTGGTAGAAGCAAGAACCCTGGCACTCACCGAGTATGCTGAGACTTGCGCCCTTAACCGAGTGGAGCTTGCTGCCGATGGCAACACCACCCTGGGCATCATCTGTTCGGGTACTTGCTACCAGTATGTCCGAGAGGTGTTCGGCGATACGGTCAATATCCTCAAGCTGGGTCTGGTCAATCCCCTTCCTGTGAATCTTATCACGGATTTTGCCGCTAAGGTAGACCGGCTGGTGGTCTTTGAAGAGCTTGATCCGGTTATCGAAACTCATTGCCGCAACATTGGCGTGAGTGTAGAAGGAAAGAGCCTGTTCCCTATGGTGGGCGAGTTCTCTCAAAATCTGCTTCGCACCGCTTTGGGTCTGCCTGTGTCTGAGACGGTGACCGCCGACGAGGCCATTCCCGTTCGTCCTCCTGTCATGTGCGCCGGCTGTCCTCACAGAGGCTTGTTCTACACCCTGTCCAAGCACAAGGTGACCGTTATCGGTGATATCGGATGTTATACCTTGGGCATGGCCGCGCCCCTCAACGCCGTTGACTCGGTGCTGTGTATGGGTGCATCTGTGTCGGGTGTGCACGGTTTCAACAAGATCGGCGGTGCCGAGACCGAGAGCAAGACCGTGGCTGTCATTGGTGACTCTACCTTCATGCACTCCGGTATGACGGGTCTTGTCAATGTCGCTTACAATGCTTCGAATTCTACTGTTATCATTTTGGACAACTCCATCACGGGTATGACGGGTCATCAGCAGAACCCCACCACGGGCTACAGCATCAAAGGAGATCCTGCTACCAAGGTGGATCTGGAAGCCTTTTGCCGCGCCGTGGGCATCGACCGTGTGACGGTTGTTGATCCCTACGATTTGGCCGCTTGCGAGAAGGTTATCACCGAGGAACTGACCGCTGAGGGCCCGGGTGTCATTATTTCCCGCCGTCCTTGCGTTCTGCTCAAGACCGTCAAGGCCAAGCCCGCCCTGACCGTGGACAAAGACGCTTGCCGTTCTTGCAAAAAGTGCATGAAGCTGGGCTGTCCCGCCATCCACATGGAAGGCGAAGGCAAGACCGCCAAGGCTGTTATTGACACCACTCTTTGCGTGGGTTGCGGCGTGTGCGAGCAAATGTGCGCCTTCGGTGCCATTCAGAATCAGGAGGGCAAGTGATATGGAAACCAAGAATATCATGATCGTGGGCGTGGGTGGACAAGGCTCACTCCTGGCCTCCAAGCTGCTGGGTCACCTGCTTTGCGAGGAAGGCTATGACGTAAAAGTTTCCGAGGTGCATGGCATGAGCCAGCGCGGCGGTAGTGTGGTGACATATGTTCGCTACGGCGATTGCGTGGCATCTCCTATCATTGACAAGGGCGAGGCGGATTTTATTGTCTCTTTTGAAAAGCTGGAGGCCGCTCGTTGGGTATCTTACCTGAAAAACGGAGGCCGTATGGTGGTCAACACCCGCGAGACTGATCCCATGCCTGTTATCACGGGTGCAGCGAAATATCCCCACGAGGTGCTGGAAGGGCTTAAAGCCAAGGGCATTATCATGGATGACATGGATGCTTTGGCGCTGGCCGAGGAAGCCGGCTCCGCCAAGGCTGTGAATATTGTTTTGATGGGAAGATTATCCTGCTATTTCCCCGAGATTTCCGAAGAAAAGTGGCTCTCCGCCATTGAGGCCTGCGTTAAGCCCAAGTTCGTGGAATTGAACAAAAAGGCTTTCGCTTTGGGTCGTGGTTGATAGGTAAGAATTTATTTGCTTGCATATACTATCCTTATCACGCATATACCAAGGAGTTTTCGATATGAAAAATCTCGCTTACTACAACGGCAAAATTGCCCCTGTTGAAGAAATGATGGTTCCTTTCAACGACCGTGTTCACTTCTTCGGCGATGGCATCTACGACGTAACCTACACCCGAAACTACAAGCCGTTCGCCCTGTCTGAGCACTTGGACCGTCTTTACGGCTGTGCCCATAAGCTGGACATTAAGATTCCTCACTCCAAGGAGGAGTTGACGCGCATCCTCACGGATCTCTTCCCTCGTCTGGACACGGGCGAGCAGTTTGTTTATCTTCAAGTGACAAGAGGCACCCAGGACAGAAACCACACTTATCCCGAGGATCAGGTGGGCAATCTCTGGATCATGCTTCGTCCCGGCTCCCTCAAGGATGTCCGTATGGAGGTGAAGGCCATCACCACCGAGGACACCCGCTTCTTCCATTGTGATATCAAAACGCTCAATCTCCTTCCTGCCGTCATGTATTCTCAGATGGCTGAGCGCGCAGGGGTGTACGAAACCATCCTTTATCGCAAGCCCGATCGCGTGACCGAGTGTGCTCACGCTAACGTGCATATCATCAATCAGCGCGGTGCGTTCCAAACGGCCCCCTTGGACAATCTGATTTTGCCCGGTATTGCTCGCGCGCATTTGATCAAGGCCTGCAAGGCTCTGGGCTATCCCGTGGAGGAAACCCCCTTCACCTTGGATGAGCTGATGAATGCAAAAGAGGTCATCATCTCTTCTTCCAGCGCCATCGGCCTGCGCTGCGTGGAGATCGATGGTAAGCCTGTTGGCAGAGGTGCCGAGGAAATGCTTTATAACATTCAGGACTGGGTTCTGGATGAATTTATGAAGGAAACCAATTAAGCGCTCCTTAGATACCCAAAACAAAGAAAGGAAGTATTCCCCCATGAAAAGAAACACCCGCATTTGGCTGACAGCTACCCTGCTGGCACTTTTCTTGATCGTAGGTCTTGTGGCTTGTACCCAAGGCCCTGAGGTGCCCGGTACTGATGCCGGCACCGACAAGGAGACTGTTGCCGAAACCGTACCCTCCCATGAAACGGGCGACGCAACCGAAGAGCCCGGTCAGGAGACAAACGCTCCCGTTGCCGGCACTGAAATGCCTACCGAGGAGCCCACCGAGATACCCACCGAAGCACCCGTTGAAGAAGAAACCGCTTTGGTCGTTGACTTCAATGCGCTTAACCTTAAATTCCTCAAAGGCTGTTTTAACGGTGCAAACCAGACAAACGTAGCTGTGGAAAGCGATGATGACGGTGAGCAGTACGTAGCTCTTTCCACCAGCGTGGCCAACGCTACCGATCCTTTCGTTACCTTTAACCTCCGCAATTTCTTGTCCAGGGCCGACATGGAGGCTATCGAGGCTGATGAATTTAATTACATCATTTTGAAGGTGCGTGCAAAGAATTGCTCCACCGGTACCTTTAACCTCTACTACTTTGCGGGCGGTGTCAGCGGTGCGACCCCCGGTATGGAAGCGTCTGCCGGCTTTGATGTCAGCGAGGAAGGCTGGCAGTATATCCTTTTCGATATGAGAGATAAGCCTTCTTGGACGGGCCAGGTTACCGGCTTCCGTATGGACTATATGATGACCGCCGTCAATGAGGGAGAGACTCTGCAGATTGCCGAGATCCAGTTCCTCGACTCTGCGGACGCTTACTACAAGCAGTTCGACGTGGATTGGGATGACAAGGGCTTTGATATTTCCGATGAGGATAAAGCCAAGGCCGAGGAGCTTTTGAACTCCACCCAGAAGCCCACCACGGGTTACGACAGCTACACCAAGGAGAATGGCGCCAACGAGGATGCCACACTCAAGCTGTGGTTTGACCATATGTATACCCGCGCTCCCCAGAGCGGATTTACCGTAAAGGAAAACAACATCTCCTACCTGATCCAGATGGCCAAGAACGAGACCGAGGGCTGCCAGTTTATCCTGGCTCCCGATGCCGACGTGACCGGTCTCAAGGTCTACATTACCGATTTCAAGAACGCCGATGGCGATACCCTCAAGACCGAGCTTCATTGGGGTTATTACTTCAATATTTTGGACCAGATGCTCATTGATCCTCTGCCTCCCGTCAGCTATACCCCCGAAGAGGGTATGCTGGATTGGGTGAACGGCGGCAACGGTCGCGGTGAGGCCATCGACAACCTCCAGAAGTACAACGGCTTTGACATTAAGGCAGGACAATCTCAGTCCTTTGTCATCAAGGCTACCACCACCGCGGATTCCAAGGCCGGTGAGTATGCGGCTACACTGACCGTGGTGGATGCCAACGGCAACGAGGTCAAGAAGGCGACCGTCTTTACTTACGTCTGGAACTTTGTGCTGGACGATGCTTCCTCTTGTAAGACCCTCATGGATATGAGCGCTTATGAGGTTTACATGACCTATTTTGATTTTGCCGCCGATCTGTCCAACTGGAGAGGCGAGAATCTGGGCGAGGTTTACTATAACTTCCTCCTGGATTATCGCGTCAACTGCTACAGCCTGCCTTTCGAGAACGAAGACGGCTCCTTCTCCGATTCCCGACTCTTGGAATACCTGAACAATCCTCGCGTCCAGGCCTTCCAGCCGCTCGGTTGGGCTAAGGAGATCGTGCCTTGGAAGGTAGCCAATGCCTATGCGTTCCTGTCTCAAAAAGAGGAATGGCTGGAGAAGGCTTACTTCTATCCCGTTGACGAGCCCGGTAGTGTTAGCCGTCTGGACGATATCAACAACTACGGTAAGATGCTGGGAGAAAACTTCCCCGGTTACAAGCTCATCGCCCCCATGCACGTCAACTATGCCACCTCTCAGGGCGACTTCTTCTCTTACGTCACAAGCTCCGTCAACGTATGGTGCCCCAAGACCTTCTTCTTCAACACCTTTGCCGAGTGGTTGGACAATCAGGATCTCTACTATGGCACCACGCCTCAGCTGGAAGAAAAGCTGGATTCTCTGCGCGACCGTTTCTGGGCCGAGCAGGAGGGCGGTGACGAGGTTTGGTGGTATGTGACCAGATTCCCCAATGATCCTGAGATCACCCTGATCATCAATACCGAAGCAGTCAACATTCGTACCCTCTTCTGGCAGCAGAAGCTCTACAATGTGGATGGCTTCCTGTACTATCTCGTCAACCACTGGGGCAACGGTTCTGACCGTTATTGGATCCCCTCTGCCGATAAGTGGTATCAAGGTATGGACGCTATGCACGAGATCAACGATGCCTACCCCTACGAAGTGTACGGTAATGGTATCCTCATCTACAGCGGTGTGTACTTTGCACAGACCGATCCCGTGGCTAGCCTCCGCTTGGAGTCCGTTCGTGACGGTATCGAGGACTTCGAGTACTTGACCATGCTGGAGGAGATCTACGGCAAGGACGTAGTAGATGCCATCATTACCAAGTGGACCACCGGCCTTGGTGAATACAACACCGATGCCGATGCCTTCCGTGAGCTCCGTGCTCAAGTAGGTGCTCTGCTGGAAAAGGCTTCCCAGAACTGATCAAAGCCCCCCACGAAGACGGGGGCAAAGCAAAAGCGCACAGCCCGATTGGGCTGTGCGCTTCTTTGTTTATTGCCCTTTGGCCAGCCGTTCTTTTTCAAACTGCATGGAATAGAGAGCATAGTAGCGGCCTTTCATGGCCAAAAGCTCGGCATGGGTGCCTTCCTCCTTGATCTCGCCGTGAGCCAGATAAATGATCTTGTCGGCGTGCTGAATGGTGGAAAGTCTGTGTGCTACCATGAGCATAGTGCCGATGTTCATCATTTTTTCAAGGGAATCCTGAATCAAAAGCTCGGTTTCGGTGTCGATGTTAGCGGTAGCCTCGTCCAAAATCATCACGGAAGGCTTGTGCACGATGGTACGTGCAAAGGAGAGCAGTTGACGTTGTCCCGCTGAGAAGTTGTTGCCGCGGTCACGGACTTCTTCATCCAGCCCGGCGGGGAGCTTGTTAATGAAATGGTCGGCGTTGACGTAACGGCAAGCCTCCATAACGGTGTTGTCATCAATGCCCTCGGCACCCAACAGGATGTTGGAGCGGATGGTACCCGAGAAGAGGAATACATCCTGGAGCATCTGACCGAAATGGCGACGGAGGGAAGATATTTGAATGGTGCGGATGTCCCGTCCATCCACAAGGATCTGTCCCTTTTGGATATCCCAGTTGCGGCAGAGCAGAGAAAGGATGGTGGTTTTACCGGATCCTGTAGCACCCACAAAGGCAACGGTGTCTCCGGCGGCTACATGGAAGGATACACCCTTCAGTACCCACTCTCCCTCCTTATAAGCGAACCAGACGTCACGGAACTCGATTTCTCCCTTAACCTCTTCCAATTCTACAGCATCGGGCGCATCCTGTACCTCGGGAACCATGTCGAAGATGGTAAAGATTTTTTCTGCCGATGCGTATGCCGACTGAAGCCAGTTGAACTGCTCGGCTAAATTCTGAATGGGGTTAAAGAATTTGTTGATATAGGAGTAGAAGGTAACCACAAGACCGCCGGTGATGGTTTGTCCGAGGAACACCACGTCCTTGATCACGCCCCGTGCTGCCAAATACAAAAGACAGAGCACCGAGGAAATGTACAGCATATATACCAGCGGACGGAAGATACTGAATACCAGCATTTCACCCCGCTTGGCACGTCCTAGCTCGACATTCTTTTTGTCAAATTCATTTTTCTTTCCTTCCTCTCGGTTGAAGATCTGAATGATCTTCATGCCCGACAGGTTTTCGGACAGGAATGTGTTGATATCGGTGGTGCCGTCCTTGACGCGGCGATAGGCCTTGCGGGAGAATTTGCGGAAGATCATGGTGAATAGCACGATGAAGGGCACGAAGCACAGCACCATGAAGGTCAGCATATAATTAAGGCACAGCATGGCGGTGAGAACACCGATAATAACAAAGCAATTCTTGATCAGATTGACAATCAGGTTGGTGAACATCATGGAGATGGCGCCCGTATCGTTGGTTACACGGGTAACCAGCTTGCCCACGGGAATGCTGCTGAGCTGATTGTGAGAGAGCCTTTCGATATGGACGAAGAGATCCTCGCGGATGCGGGAGACGATTTTCTGTCCTGTTTTTTGAAGGATAATGGCTTGGAAGTAGGTGCAGATCAGGGAAACGGCCAAAATTCCGGCGTACATGACAACCATGGAGAGCAGATAGGACATTTCAAAGTCTGCCTTGATGACCTCGATGATGTGACCCATGAGAATGGGGGAGACAATATCGTAGGCGATGGAAAACAGCATGATGAAAAGCACCAAAGCAAAGCTGCCAATGTGGGGCTTAGCGTAAATGAGCAGACGGTGGGTGATCTCGCTATCCTTCATGTTACGGTCGAAGCCGATGGCTTCTTTTTGCTTGCGAATGGTCATGAAGGCCACAATGAAAATGAGGGAAACAATTCCCAAAATGCCGCCTACGGCGATCAAAGGAAAGAACTCATGCATGAGAGATCACCTCCTTTGTCATGGATACGGGGGAGGAATGGGTTGTGGTTTCGTCGTCCAAGCGCTGCAGCTCGACCATGCGGCGATATTCGGGGCAGGTATCGCACAGGGTCTTATGACTTCCCACGGCGATGACACGGCCATCGTCGATAAAGATGATCTTATCCATGGATTCTACGGTGGAAATGCGGTGCGCGATCAGAATGGTAGTCTTGCCTGTCCGTTCGCGGCGCAGGTTTTCCAGAATGACTTTTTCGGTTTTGACATCCACAGCGGATACGGAATCATCCAGAATGAGAAGCCCTGCATCCTTGAGCAGAGCACGGGCGATAGAGATGCGTTGCTTCTGACCGCCCGAGACGGTGACACCTCGCTCTCCCAAAATGGTTTCATAGCCTAGAGTGAACTCAGAGATGTTATCGTGGATATCCGCCAGCTTAGCAGCGTTTTGTACGGTTTCGCTGTCTGCCTCGCCCAAGGCAAAGGCAATATTATGAGCAATGGTGTCGCTGAACAGGAAATTATCCTGAGGAACATAAGCGGCAAACTGACGGACGGTGCGGATGGGAATACGGTTGACGTCGTATCCGTCCACAAACAGGGTGCCGTCTGGAACGTTATAGGTGCGGAGGATGAGATCCACCAGGGTGGTCTTTCCTGCGCCGGTCTTACCGATAATACCCACTTGCTCACCGGCCTTGATAGCAAAGGATACGTCGGTGAGGGCATCGTATTCCGCACCGGGATGGCGGAAGGTCAGGTTTTTAAACTCGATATCGCCCTTAAGGGGGGCAGGCTCTTTGACATCGGGGCTGTCCACCACGTCAGGCTTGGCTTCCAGCAGCTCGCCGATTCTCTTGAGAGAGGCCTTACCGCGAGAACGCATTTCAATGAGCTGAGATACCGCCATGATGGGCCAAACGAGGGATGTAAAATATCCGATGAATTCCACCAACTGACCCGCATTAAAGGTTTTGTTCCACACAAGGTAACCGCCATAGCCCAACACCACACAAATGACGGATTCCACGAACAGGGTTACGAAAATATTGAGCAATACAGAGATCCTTGTGAAAGCGACGTTGGTTGCCTCATTGTTTTTATTGAGCTTTTTGAAGGACATGAGCTCAATCGTCTCCTTGACAAAGGCCTTGATGACGGCGATTCCCGAAAAGCTTTCCTGAGAAAAATCCGACAGGGAGGAGAAGGCGGCTTGGCGATCGTCCCACTTCTTTTCAAGACGGTGGTCCAAAATGGCGCCGATGACCAAGAGGAAGGTCATGGGGATGAGCGAAAAAAGGGTGAGCAGAGGATTCATGCGAAACATTTTGTAGAGCGCCATGATACCGAGACACACCGCGTCAAAGAACATGAGCACACCCCAGCCAAAACAATCCTGTACCGTTTCAAGATCATTGGTGAAAAGGGTCATGAGGTTGCCGACTTTGTGTACTTGGTAGTATTGCTGGGATAGATCCTTGCAATGGTCAAACATTTGGCCGCGCAGGTGTGTCTCCATCTTGATGGCCGCGCCGCGGAAACAGATGCGCCAAAGAAACCGCCCGAGGATGATAAACACGATGACAATCATGAGGGGGAGGCAGATTTCGTCCAAAAGAAACTCCATGGTAAAGGCCTTTTCGGTGCCTTCATGGAAAACGACACCGTCATTGATGCCGTTGACCGTCATGCGGTACAGCTCGGGTACAATGAGCTGGAGATAGTTTACCATGAGAAGCGCCAAAAGACCCACCGCAAGGGCAGGGAGATAGCGCAGATAGTATCGGTTGATATGTTTACCGAACAGCATGGCTTCACCTCTTTTCAATGTTAAACAATCAGCTTATTTTAGCATATTTCTTCAAAAAATGCAATAGGTTTTCGGTTGAAAAAATAGTATCGAGGGTTGAAAATTCGACAGTAAAATTTTGGCTCCTACTTGCATTTGCCGAGATTTTGTGATATCATAATACCATAAGATGATGAAAGCGAAAGGAAGACCGACCCATGAAAAAACGCGTTATGAATCTTGTGAACTTTGTCCGTGGCTGTGAGCCCCGTCAGCCTTGGCAGGATCTTTATACACCCATTAAAGAAGAAATCGCGATCAACAAGAGCTACGGATTTGATCATACCGTTCTTTTGCAATATGATGCCCTCATCCGTCCCGACATGGTGGAGCTGATGAAGACAGAGGCGGACGAGCACATGGAGATTGGCCTTTGGTTTGAGATGGGTAGACCTCTTGTGGAGGCTGTTGGTATCGAGTGGCGCGGTCGCCCCGGCTACGATTGGGACTGGTTCGTAAATCCCGGCTTCCTTCCCGCCTATACCCCCGAGCAGAGAGAGGCCATCATCGACGAGGCCTTCCGTCTCTTCAAGAAAACTTTTGGTTATTATCCCCGTGTGGCCGGTTCTTGGCTCATTGATATCCACTCCCTCGCCTACATGAGCGATAAGTATGATATGGACGCCTTTTGCGTGTGCCGCGAGCAGTTCGCCGTAGATGCCTATACCCTATGGGGAGGCTACTACAGCGGCGGTTTCTATCCTTCCCGCAAAAATATGCTCTGCCCGGCCCAGACTCCCGAGGCGGGTATTTCTACCCCCTTGTTCCGTATGCTGGGCCTTGATCCCATGTACGGCTATGACGAGCAGAAGTATACCGACAAGATTTGGGGCTGTCCCACCATGGAGCCGGTATGGGGTCCCGGTGCCAATCCCGATGTGGTGGATTGGTATCTCGACACCTACTATAAAAATCCCTGTCTCACCCTTTCCCAAATGACCACGGGCCAAGAAAACAGCTTTGGCTGGGATATGATCCAAAACGGCTACCGGATGCAGACCGCTAAGATCGCCGCTCTCCGCGATCAGGGTTTGATCTCGGTGGAAAAGCTGGGTGACACGGGCGCGGCTTATCAAAAGGCCCACAAGGTTACTCCCGCGTCTGCTTTGTGCGCCACGACAGATTGGACGGGTGGTCATCACCAATCCGTTTGGTACAGTAGCGCCAATTACCGCACCAACCTGTTTCTTCACGAAGGAAAGCTGTTCTTCCGTGATATCACCAAATTCGACGATACTTACGCCGAGCGCTATCTTACCGAGGCCTGCACCGCTTGGGATGCTCGGTATGACAACCTTCCGGTGGTGGACGGCCGTCTATGGAGCAAGGACGGCCAAAAAAGCGAGTTGGGGATCTCTCGTCCCGTGAAGACCATGACCTGCATTGAGAAGGGCCAAGCCTTGGAGGTGGATCTTCTTTTTGCCGACGGATGCCACGGTATCATTATTTTGACCCCTGAACGCATCCTGACTCAAGCCTGCGGCAATCTCTTCTATAGCGTGGGTAACCCCGACGCAAGCATCTTCTATGCCGATGGTGCTTTCTCCTTTACCTACCGCAACTTCCCCTATACTGTGAAAGCTCAAGCTGTGGTGATCCCAGAGGCTGATGGCTATACCTTGGGCGAGCAAAACGGCAGGATTCTTTTGGAAATGGCTCACAAGTAAAAATTTTCATCGAATCGAGGCAATATTTCATGATCATCAATTACCATACCCACACCGTTCGTTGCAGACACGCTGCCCCGGTACCCGATGCCGCTTACGTGGAGGCCGCCTTGGAAATGGGCTTTCGCGAGTTGGGCTTTTCGGATCATGTTCCCTATCCTTTTGAGGATCTTCATATTTCGGGATGCCGTATGCGCTGTGCGGATTTACCGGACTATATGGAGAGCTTGACGGCGCTCAAGACCCAATACGCGGGGCGTATAGATATCCATATCGGCTTTGAGGCTGAATATTATCCCGCTTACTTTGATAAGCTTTTGGAAATGCTTGCGCCGTATCCTTGCGAATATTTAATTTTAGGTCAGCATTTCATCAACAATGAGATCGGAGAGCCATACAATGGCCGGGCTACGGATTCCTCTGAGCGTATGCGCATCTATGGTGAACAATGTAAGCGAGCCATGGACACAGGCCGTTTCACCTACTTTGCCCATCCCGATGTGTTGCACTTTACGGGAGATGAGGCTGTTTTCCGTCAGGTGTCCAGAGATCTTTGCCGTGCCGCCAAGGATTGCGGTCTGCCTTTGGAATTTAATCTTTTGGGCTTTATTGAGAACCGCCACTATCCCCGCAGAGAATTTTGGGAAGAAGCCGCTTGTGTGGGCAACGAGGTAATTTTGGGTTGGGATTCCCACCAGCCCGAGTGGATCAAGCAGCCTCAAAAGGAAGCAGAAGCGAGAGCCTACCTTGCAGAGTTGGGGCTTTCGGTGTTGGATCATCTCACCTTGGTGGATCCCTTCCTCGGAAAGCGCGGATAGTGCCGTTCTGCGCAAAAACAACTCCCGTACCGTTAGTCTTCTGCGTCCGACGGTACGGGAGTTTTTTCTGTAGGGGGATAAGAAACTTCAAAAAGAAAACGCCCATCCCTAAGGTGGGCGTTTCGTTTTGGGTCAGTGCCATCCAAAAATCAGCTCCCAGAGCCACCACCACCAAGGCTTTTTCTCAGGCTCGGGCAGTATGGCGTTTCCGTTTTCGTCCGTTTCAGGCTCCGGCCATTCCTCCGGCCATTCGCTGGGCATTTGATTGGGAAAAGTCTCGGGCCAAGTGAGTTCTTCCTTGGTTTCGGGCTCTGTGGGGAGGGCTGTTTCGGTAGGCGCTTCGGTTGGAATTTCCGTCGCTGTCTCAGCCTCGGTTTCAGTCACGGATTCAACTGTTTCTGTGGGTGCGTTGGGTTCGTCGGTCTCGTCGGGTACGGATTCAGAGGTGGCGGTTTCTTCCTCCGTATCGACAGACGTGTCTGGCTCAACGGTGACCTCGGGAGGCGTTTCGACTTCTGCTTCGGTGTCAATGGGGGTGGTTGGAATCTCGGAGCTTTGCTCCTTGATGGCTTCATGAATATCGACAACAGATTTGTCAATCCATTCCTCGATACTCACGTCGTCGCCGAGTTCCTTGATGAGCTGCAACTTGCCGGCGGTGGTTCCCAGCTTACTCGCTTCTTCAATGATCTCTCGGGTAACGACGGTGGTGATGACCTCCACGTTTTTGAGTACATCCTCGCTTTGCATATAGGAGATCAGCTTTTGATTCAGGGCTTCGGAAGCCTTTTTGGAGCCCGCAGAGGAGGAAATAAGTATTTCTGCCTGCTCGCTCGAGAGATATCCCTGCACGGATAGCTCTTGGACGGTGCGAGATAGCGCCAGTTCAATGTCTGCACCTTCCAGATTTTGGACTCCGATGCTTGAGATCAAAGCCTCGCCGTCTTGGTTGACGGCAGATACGCTGACCACGCGGTCAAAGCGATTGAGACGATACTCAATGGAGGGGTTGACGTCCACACTCACATAACCGTAGGATTGGGAGTTTAAAACCACAAAGCTCAACACGGCTCCGAGCAGGAGACAGAAGCAGGCGGCAAGAACAGCCAGCTTTTGCATGGTGCGGGGAGATTTTTGGGGATTGCTTCGGATGATCATTTCCGCCGGGATCTGTAGCTCTTGTCCCACGCGATAGCCAAGGTTATGAATTTTGACAAAACGGCCGTTTTGATTCAGTGCGATGGCCTCTTTACCTTTGGTCTCCATAATGATGACCTTCATGGTGCTAACCTCCTTTCGTTAGATTGGTGATGCTCGTCGGTGCCTGTCGGAGGATGGCTATGTTTCTTCGGCAGAACGGACGATATGCTTGAGGTATTCCGAAATAACGGGATAATCACCCAAACAAACTTCTGTGGCCGTCACAATGTATTTACGATGGCGCTCCAGCGTTTTTCGGGGTATATCACATTTTTCTTGTAAAATTTTCAAGGGCAGGGAATGATTTCTGCGCATATCTGCCACGAGAGAGGGGTTTTTGAGGATATATGCCACGGCGATGGCGCAGGCTTCTCGGGTTTTTTGGTGCTTGGGTGAAGCTTCGGGCAGTTCGGCAAAGGAAATATCATAGGCGGAAATGACGGCGGATAAGCGGGCGATCTCCTCGGCGGCGGCGCTTTGCACCTCGGCTTGCTCTCTGTCGGCATCGTCAGAAAAATCCCGCCCTCCTTCCATTTCTTCTTCAATGGAGAGATGACCCGCGTGCCGGCTTTCGGCGCGCAGATAATCAATGATGCGATTTTTGATGATCAGCTTGGCGAATGCCTCGAAAGAGACTTCCGCGGCGGGGTCGAACTTTTTAACGGCATCGCAAAAGGCTCGGAGCGCTATGGCATATTCGTCATCGTGCTTGGTGACGAATTTGCGGCAGGAGACAGAGGCCGTGCGTATGATGAACAGATTGTACCGATGTACGAGATCGGCCAAGGCGTCATCATTTTGGGCGGCCAAAGCGATGTCTTGGTTTGTGACGTGTGCCATCCTGTAGAGCTCCTTTCTTTTGAAATTCGATTCATGATATAGTGTACCATATTTTCATGTTGAAGTCAAGTTTTTTTTCATGATAGCCGCAACAAAATTAAGGAAAGCGCAGCACACAAAAAAGCGCGGCGTTCCTAAAGGAAGGCCGCGCTTGGCGACATATGGAAGGATCAGCCTTGGTTGACAATCTTATCCAGCTTGTCTACCATTTTTTTCAAGGCTCGCTCAGCAGATTTGATCTTGGCCTTGTAGGAGGATGCCACGGTGTTGTTCTTGCTGACCATAATTTGGCGGAACTGATCGTGGAAGGAAGAGAGCGCGTTGGTATAAACGATACCCGCGTCGATGTAGATATTTTCAATGATAATATCCATCATTTCCCAAGACTCGGGATCTTTCATATATTTGTAACGCAGAGCGGATTCATAGTAGGCGGGACGCACAAGCTTGTGACCCTCGCTGGCCATACACTCCAAAACAGCACTCATTTCATCAAGACGGTTGCCCGTGACGGTGGTAGGGACGGCCATGACCGTAAACTGATCGTGCAGCAGCGTTTTGTAATCCGCTTGTGCTTCATCGTATTTGGGCATGGGAAGGACGCCAAATTCATCTTCCATCTGGCGCATATCGGGGGACTCCAGCTCCATGATACGAACGGTCGCCATGGCGGCGTTCCCCAGTGAGAACATTTTGCGGATGTCGTTTTGCTCGTCGTCCAAGCCGTAATGCTCATAGACGTAAGTGGAGCCATCGGTGCCGTAGAACAACTTCATGGTTTTCTCTGTCACATTGTACAGCTTTTCGGAATCAAACACAAACTCATAGAAGCCGTTGCTATCCTTACGGATGATGGGCACATCGCAGGAGCTCCAGTAAGGATCCACACTGATATAGTTGGTGGTTACCAAGCCGTAAAGGTCGTTTTCGTCATCCGGAGTGCCGTCGTTGTCGTAGTGGAACAGGGGGACAAGGGAGGTCTGGTAATCCAGCGTCCACTGCTTGTTTTTCACCATGTCGTAGGGGAATTCCACCTGTGTCTCGGTAAAGAGGCGCTTGTTGAAGGTGGTGATAAAGGCAAAGCGGTAGAGGGAAAGCACCATGGAGCCGGTAACGGTGTACTGTGCGCCCTGATACTCCATAACCTCGTTGTAGCCCTGGGACCAGTAGGGCTTGTCGAAATCCAAATATTCGGTCTGACGGAGATTGGCAAAGGTTCCGCTGATTGCCTCATTGACCGTGACGTAGGCGGCGCAGGCAACGATGTCATAATCGCCCGAACCGCTCTTGATATTGGTGGAAATTTGGGTCATAAGGGTGGTGGGGTCCGGATTGTCTTCTTCAATACTTTTGATCTTGACATTGAGCTCCTCTTCTACGTTGACGTTGCGCTCGTAGACTGAGTCATTGACAGGCTCGTTGGTGATCTTTTCCACAGCGATTTCACCCGAAGTCCACCCCTCGCGGTAACGGCTGACGATTACAACCTCGTCTTTACCATAATCCAACTCGGCGGGAAGATCGTGCTCCACCTTGATTTCGGCTTCCTCTTCGGTTTCGATGCTTTCTTGGTTGCCTGTCACAGTGCTTTGTGTGGCGGCAATGGTTTCGCTTGGCTTTTCTTCATTCTCTTCAGGTGTGCCGCAAGAGAGAAGGGCACCGCCCAGCATAGCGGCGGCCAGAAGTGCGGCAACAGTACGGAGACGGAATAAAGGATTCTTGCTTAATTTCATGGATACCTCCCGCTGAAATTTTGACGTTGATTTATTATAACATATGAAAGACTTCTTTGTCAAGAGAGGATCATTTGATTTTGACGATCCCGCTCCATGCGCGCAGCCCCTCGCTGTCGGTGACCTCGGCGCGAACAAAGGTGTCATCCGGGTGGAGGGTGTAGGTAGCTTCTGTCAATCCGGCGCCTCTGTGGACACGGCCTCTGGCCCATACCACGTTGGACAGAAAAACGATTTTCTGCGCAGGGGTACAGGTGAGCCGCAGGGTGCGCTCATCCACACGCTCCAGGTGAATCTCGGGACCTTGGGAGGCATAGAATTTCCCTGCGCGAATGGCCTCTGGGATGCCCATGCTTTGGGCGGCCTCGGCCTCTAACATGATGAAGCCTCGCCCTTCGTCACCTGTGTAATAATGGGTGTCATCGGTGGCCAGCAGAGGAGGACAGCACCCCATGCCTGCCGCCATATCTACCAAAAGTCCCGAATCAGGGCGATCTGACATACCAAAATCCGAAACCGAGTTGTAGATCTCCAAAGCATCAAAAGGGGCTACGTCCAAAATCTGTGTGGGGGTGTTAAGGCTCCAGGCGGGATGTGCCAAAACGGCGAAGCCTCCTGCCGCTCGAATGGCTTCTATGATCTTCCTTCCCCGCAAAGCTACGGAGATGGAAGAGTCATCCATTTCGTTGCGAGATATCTCCGGGTCACGGGTCATGCAAAGTCCAACAATGTGGTATACCCCGGAGGTGCCGTCACTGCCTCCAATATTGTATTCACAGCCTGCCAGTTGCTTACAACCATCCCGCCCTTCGGATGCGGTGGAAAAGATCCAATGGTCTGTGATGGCAACGGCATCGTAACCCATAGAGGCATAGATCGACAGGGCTTCCTCGGGGGTTTTATGTCCGTCCGACAGAGTGGTATGGGTGTGAAGACCCAGCTTCAGGCGTTGATTGCCGTGAATATCCGTATACATAATGATACCTCGCTCGGTAGAAAGGGTTATTTTCTCCAGGTTTTGGGGTTGAACAGCAGGAGCATAGGGAAAAGCTCCAGTCGTCCTGCCAGCATATCAAAGATCAGCACTAATTTGGAGGGATAGGAGAAGAAAGCGAAATTTTGGGTGGGCCCTACCAATTCAAGGCCGGGGCCTATGTTGTTGATGGTGGCGGTCACGGCGGTGAAATTGGTGACGAGATCGTGTCCCTCAATGCTGATGAGAGCGATAGAACTGACGAAAACCAAAAGGAAACAGACCATGTAGACGTTGACTGATCGCACGGTGTCGTCATCCAAAGGCCGCTTGTCTACCGTCACTTTTTTGACGCGGTGGGGATGGATCATACTGCCCAATTCGCGGCCCACGCCCTTGATGAAAATGATGATACGAGAGACCTTGATACCGCCGCCCGTAGAGCCCGCACAGGCACCCACAAACATGATCAAAACAAGGATGGTCTTAGAAAGGGCAGGCCATAGGTTGAAATCCTCGGTGGCAAAGCCCGTGGTGGAAATAATGGAGCTTACGGCAAAGGCGGAATGGCGGAGAGACTCTCCCAACGAGCTGTACATATGGCTGATATTGGCTGTGATGATGCCGATAGCAGCGGCTACGATAAGCAGGAAGGAACGAAGCTCTGCGTTGAAGGCGTCCTTGAGGCGACCCAGTAAAAAGAGGTAGTAGCAACTGAAATTTACCGAGAACAGGAGCATGAACACGGTGACTACGATCTGAACGTAGGGAGAGTAGGAGGCTATGCTGTCGTTCAGAACACCAAAGCCGCCCGTACCTGCTGTGCCGAACGCGGTGGTCAGGGACTCAAAAACACTCACGCCGCCCATAAGGAGCATAACAAACTCAATGAAGGTCAAGGAGAGGTAGATGGAATAGAGAATGAGGGCAGTGGTCTTCACGCGAGGTACCAGCTTGCTTACCGAAGGGCCGGGGCTTTCTGCTTTCATAATATGCAGATTGTGACCGCCTGACAGGGGTACGAATGCCATGATAAAGACCAGCACACCCATGCCGCCTACCCAATGGGTAAAGCTGCGCCACATGAGCATACACTTGGGTAGGGGCTCCACGGCGGTCAGGATACTGGCACCTGTGGTGGTAAAGCCGGACGCGGTTTCAAAAAGGGCATCGACATAGTTGGGGATGGAGCCTGAGATAAAGAAGGGAAGCGCACCCACCAAGCTGAGAATGATCCAGCTGAGGGATACGATGATAAATCCTTCCTTGGCGTAGAGGGTGGTGGAGGCGGGCTTGCGGAGAACCATCAAGCCGCCCAAAAGGACACATCCTCCCATGACCATGAGAAAATGCCAAAATTCGGGCTCATGGTAGACCGCTGCTGTGATCGCGGGTACCGCCATAAACAAAGCCTCAAAGATCAGAAGCCAGCCTGTGATGTATTTGATCATGCGATAATTCATAGCTGTCCCCTTATTTCAGAATATCTGTGAGGTCGTGAAGGGCGAGCTGCTTGGATACGATGATAACGGTGTCTCCGGGCAGAATCCTGTCATTACCGCGAGGGATGATGACTTGACCGTTGTGGATGATGGCGCCGATGAGCACATCGGGATTGATTTTCAATTCGCAGAGAGGCGTGTTGGTCACGGGAGAAGCTTCCCGCACTACAAATTCCGCGGCCTCTACTTGATCCTTAATGACGTGATACAAGGTTTCCATATTACTGCCCATAGAGTTTTGCGTTGCGCGAACATATCGGGCGATGATCTCGGCGGTAATATGCTTGGGGTAGACGGTGGAGTCCAGATCCAGACGGGAAATAACCTCGTCAAATTCGATGCGGTTGATTTTGGTAATGGTCTTACCTTGGCAGGCGCTCTTGGCAAACAGAGAGAGGAGAATATTTTCCTCGTCATGGGGAGTCAGCGCTGCAAAAGCACCCATGCGCGCGATGCCGGCTTCCATGAGAAGGCTCTTGTCGGTAGGATCTCCGTTGAGCACTTTAACCTCAGGATGACGGATGGACAATTCTTCTCCTCGGATGAGATCAGGCTCAATGACGGTTACGGAAATGCCGTCTTTTCTGAGCATAGCGCAAAGATAGTCGGTCATACTGCCGCAACCCGCGATCATTATGTCTTTAACGGAGCGGATCTTATAGCCGATCTTTTTGAAGAATTCGGAAGCGTTTTTGGGGGAGGCAATGAGGGAGATTACGTCCTTACCCGCAAAGACAAAATTACCCTTGGCAATATAGACCTCGTCTCCCCGTTCCACCGTGCAGAACAGCATATCGCATTTTAGCTTGATGGCCGCGTCTTTGACCGACATACCCGCGAGGATGCTGTCCTCGGGCAGACGGAATTTCAACAATTCTACCCGTCCGCGGGCAAAGGTGTCGATTTTAATGGCGGAGGGAAATCTCAAAATTCGGGTGATTTCTGTGGCGGCGGCCTGCTCGGGATTGATAAGCATGGTGATGTCAAACTCATTTTTGAGGTATACCGCCTCGGCGCTGTATTCGGGACTCCGAACGCGGGCGATGGTACGGCATCGGGGGTACTTGCCTGCCACGGCACAGCAAAGCAGATTCAATTCATCGGATTCCGTGACGGCAATCAAAAGGTCGGCGTGCTTCACGCCGGCTTCGTTTTGAACCGAGAGGGTCGCGCCGTTGCCAACGATACCCATGACATCCACCCGCGCGGTCAGTTCTTCAATGACCTCAGAGCGGGTATCCACCACGGTGATTCTGTTATCGGCGGTGTTGAGCTGTTCGGCCAAGGTTTTTCCTACCTCTCCGCAACCAATGATGATGATGTTCATAAACCATACCTTCCCATTATTGAGGATATTCTTTATTATACACCCAAACGGAAAAATTGTCAAGCGTGTGGAGGGGGAAGCGCCATCCGAAGCAATAAAATAAAGCCGATACCGAGGTATCGGCTTTGGGAAAGCAAGAGAGTTACAGCCGCTCAGCCAAAACCTGCCGCTTTTTCCATATGCCCGAGAGGAAATAGATTAGGCTGGGGATGGCGTAGCCGTAGGGAGCAAGACCGTAGCCGAGGACGAAGCCGTAAAAGCCGTAGCCCAAGGCGATACCGAAAAGCCAGCTGAGACCGATGCGAAGGGCAACGCCGTCCAGGATGGCAAGCACCATGGTGAGCTTAGCATGGCCGAGGCCTTGGATAAAGGCACCGCTGCCTCGCATGATGGCAAAGGCGGGGAACATCCACAGAATGGCGGCAATAAATTCTCCCGACATATCGTGAACCAAAGGGTCATCCGAGAAAATCATAAAGAGCTGTTTGCCGAATACAAGGTAGAGTACCATGAACACGGCCGTCAAAGCGACGGAGAAGGTCCAAGCCCAATAAACCACTTGTTTGGCTCGCTTTTGCTCGCCCGCGCCAATGTTTTGACTGATCATAGGCATGGCGGCATACTGAATGCCCTGGGAGATTTTGTTGATGATATCGTCAATACGCATACCTACGCCAAAAGTGGCAGAGGCTACCACGCTGATCTCGTTGACCATGGCGTTGACAAAAAGCATGGATAAATTGATAAAGCCTGATTGGATGGCCATGGGCGTACCCAAACCCGCAATCATGCCTACATAACGCCGATTGGGCTTGAAGCTTTCCTTTTGAAAATCAAATCCAAAGGCTTCGCGCTTTTTGTAGAGATAATACAGCGAGAACAAAAAAGATACGGCCTGACCGATAATGGTAGCAAGGGCCGCGCCCATGACACCCCAGCCTAAAAGGCCTGTGAAGAGAAGATCAAGGACAAGATTGACCGCGGAGGCTATCCCAATGAACAAGAAGGGACGCTTGGCATCGCCCATGCCGCGAAGTACCGCCGAAACCATATTATAGCCCGCGGTAAAGATGAGACCTGCCGAGCAAATGACAAGGTACTCCATGGTCATGGCATAGGATTCCGAAGGGATCTTCATGGCCCAAAGAATGGGGGTGCGGAACAAGAGCAAAATCGCCGTCAATGCCAAAGATAAGGCGATAACAAAGCTGAAAAGGGTACCGATGATGTCGTTTGTTTCCTTGCGCTTTTTAGCACCCAAGGCTTGGGAAATGAGAACCTGACCGCCGTTGGAAAATCCCAAACATACCATGGTGGCGAAGTTGACAATCTGGCTGGCTTGCGATACGGCAGACAGGCCGAAGGTGCCCACGTAAGCACCCACGATGATCATATCAATGGTGCTGTAAAGCACCTGCATGGCGTTGGAAGCCATGAAAGGGAGAGAGAACCACAAAAGCCGTCGAGGAATGGAGCCTGTGGTAAAGTCTTTGGATAAGGTGGTGGTTTTCAAAGCTGTGCCTCTTAAATCAATGTTTTCGTTAATATATACATATTACGTACTTTGTATTCATGACAAAATTATAGCACAGATCGAGAGAGATGTCAATGAGAGGAGCAATGGCGGATCTCTACTTTTTGCACAATAAAAAATATTTCCATTCGTGCAAAAAATATAAAAATACCTCTTGACAAAACCAAAGGGGTATGTTATAATCTGTAAAGCAATTTGCTTTACACCGCATTTTCTCCGAGGAGGTAGCACCATGTTTGAGAAAAATCTTCAGATCGGTTACCTTTTGGATTTTTACGGAGAGGTGCTCCCGGAGCGTCGCCGCGAGATCATGGATCTTTACTATAATGATGATCTGTCGCTGGCCGAAATTGCGGAAACCATCGGCATTACCCGCCAGGCTGTGCGTGAGGCGGTTAAGAAAACCGAAACCGAGCTTTATTTCTATGAGGAAAAGCTGGGTCTGCTCCGCCGGTTCAAGGAAGCCGAGGGCCACGCGCAAAAAGCGCTTGCTTTGTGTGAAGGTACAGGAAGTGTTCCCGATGCTCTTCGCAGAGAAATTAAAGCCCTTTGTGCCGTTGTTGCTACTCCGGAAGGGATATAATCAACATATATCATTTTTATATAGATCAGCCGATCCAAGGGATCGCAACCGTCCGAGAAAGGAGGAATTTCCCCCATGTTTGAAAGTCTGGGCGAAAAACTGGAAAACGCGTTTAAGAAATTTAAAAATAAAGGTAAGCTTACCGAGGCCGACGTCAAGGCGGGGATGCGCGAAATCAAGCTGGCGCTTCTGGAAGCCGACGTTAACTTCAAGGTTGTCAAAGACTTTATCAAGATCGTCTCCGAGCGTGCCGTAGGATCCGAGGTCATGGAATCTCTGCTTCCCGGTCAGCAGGTGGTCAAAATCGTCAACGAGGAGCTGACGCGCCTCATGGGTGGTACCCAAGCCAAGCTGGAGATCGACTCTAAGCCTCCCACAGTTGTTATGATGGTGGGTCTGCAGGGTGCGGGTAAAACTACCCACGCAGGTAAGCTGGCAGGTATGTACAAGAGACAGGGCAAGCGTCCTCTGCTGGTAGCCTGTGACGTGTACCGTCCCGCTGCTATCAAGCAGCTGGAGGTCTTGGGCGCACAGCTGGACATCCCCGTGTTTCAGATGGGCGACAAGGAAAGCCCCGTAAAGATCGCCGCCGAAGGCGTGAAATACGCCGAGCAAAAGGGCTACGACATGGTGTTCGTGGATACCGCAGGCCGCCTGCAGATCGACGAGCAACTCATGGACGAGCTCATTCAAATCAAGGAAAAGGTCAAGCCCATTGAGATTCTTCTCACCGTCGACTCCATGATCGGTCAGGAATCCGTCAACGTGGCAGATACCTTCAACCAAAAGCTGGACATCACGGGAGTGATCCTCACTAAGCTGGACGGCGATACCCGTGGCGGTGCCGCTTTGTCCATCCGTTATGTGACGGGCAAGCCCATTAAGTTCATCGGTGTGGGTGAAAAAATGGATGCCATCGAGCCCTTCCACCCCGACCGTATGGCCAGCCGTATCTTGGGCATGGGTGACGTACTAACCCTCATTGACAAGGCACAGCAGCAGTTCGATGAAAAGAAAGCCGCCGAGCTGGAGCAAAAGATCCGCGAATCCACCTTTACCTTGGACGATTACCTTGAGCAGTTCCAACAGATCAAGAACATGGGTAATCTGGAGCAACTGGCAGGCATGATTCCCGGCATGAAGCCCGGTGCACTCAAGGACGCACAGATCGACGAGAAGGCGCTGGCTCACCAGCAGGCCATCATCACGTCTATGACCCCCGAGGAGCGTCGCCGTCCCGAGGCTCTGCTTAATGCTTCCCGCAAGAAGCGTATCGCGGCAGGCAGCGGTACCACGGTGGAGGAGATCAACAAGCTATTGAAGCAGTTCGAGCAGATCAAAAAGCTTATGAAGCAGTTCTCTGATATGGGGAACGGCAAAAAGAGAACCGCGTTCGGTAAACGCGGTAAAATGAAGTTTCCGTTCTGATACAGAGCGAAGACAATATAACTATTAAAAATATTTTTAATTTTTTGGAGGAACAAAACCATGGTTAAGATCAGACTGACCAGAATGGGCCAGAAGAAGGCTCCCAGCTACCGTGTTGTCGTTGCAGACAGCCGCTACCCCCGCGATGGCCGTTTCATTGACGAGATCGGCTACTACAATCCTATGACCAACCCTGCCGAGGTTAAGATCGACGCTGAGAAGGCTAAGGCTTGGATGTTCAAGGGTGCTCAGCCCACTGAGACTGTCAAGTCCCTGTTCAAGAAGAACGGCATCATTGACTGATCCCTTGTCGGAGATTTGTCATGACGGAGCTTCAAAAGACCCTGCACGACATAGCCGCCGCCATTGTGGACAGTCCCGATGAGGTCAAGGTGCTTTACGAAGAGGACGACGATACCATTACCATGACCCTGAGCGTTGCTCCCGACGATATGGGTATGGTCATCGGCCGCCACGGTAAGATCGCCAAGGCTATCCGTACAGTCATCAAGGCCGCCGCCGCCCCCGGTGGCAAGAAAGTGAATGTGGAGATTCGCTGATTTTCAGTGACTCCGCAAAGAAAAGCCCGTACCCGAAGCGTGATAGGCGCTGTCGAAGGTGCGGGTTTTCTTTTGGTGTATACCCTTTGCATAAAAATCACATTTTTTTGCTTTCCCACTTGACAAATTGAAAAAATGGGTGTATAATGTCACCATTCCAAGTGAAACTCGGAATCAAAAGCGTTGATCGGGAAGAAGTATTCGGATACTGCACCTACAGAGAGCCGTCGGTTGGTGCGAGACGGTGGAGAGGTTCGAAGAAATACATCCCGGGAGCTACTTTGCTGAACGCCCCTGTCTGCAGCGGAGGCCAAGGTATCGTCGGGTGCGCCCGTTATCGCGCAGAGGCATAACCCTGCGGTCATTTCCGAAGGACGTGCTTCACGAGGTTTCGACTGTAAGGCCGAAATAAACAAGAGGTGGTACCGCGGTATATCCGCCCTCTTCCCTTATTTTTAGACAGGGGAGCGAGGGTGGTTTTTTTATTGCCCGAGTCCCCGACATTTCAGCCTGCGGGCAAGTTTTTTTGGAGGTATGCTATGCTTGTCAAAATTTTCCTGATCGTTTTGTTTTTTGCCGTCACCCTTCTTGTCGGCGTGCTGTCCAACCGCTCGACCAAGGGCGTGGACGGATTTGTGCTGGGCGGCCGCTCGGTTGGCCCTTGGCTCACAGCCTTCTCTTTTGGCACGTCCTACTTCTCGGCGGTCATCTTCATCGGTTACGCGGGGAGATTCGGCTGGAACTTCGGCCTGGCCTCTACGTGGATCGGTCTCGGCAACGCTTTCATCGGATCTCTCATGGCTTGGGTGATCCTTGGCCGCCGCACCCGCGTCATGACCCAGCATTTGGGTAGCCGCACCATGCCCGATTTCTTCGGCCTCCGTTTCAATTCTAAGGCTTTGCGCTTGGTGGCCGCCGTTATCGTTTTCGTGTTCCTCATTCCGTACACAGCATCCCTGTTCAACGGCCTCTCTTGGCTTTTCTCTGCCTCTTTTGCGGGCGTGCCCTACTGGGGTTGGGTTATCATCATGGCGGTTCTCACGGGCATTTACGTTATCATTGGCGGCTACATGGGCTCCGCTATGAATAACTTCATCCAAGGTATTATCATGCTGGTGGGCATCGTGGCGGTGATCGGTGCCGTTCTGGGTGCCAACGGCGGTCTCAGCGAGGCCATTGCTAAACTGTCCGAGGGTTCCACCGTTACGGCTGACGGCACCACCTTCAACGGTGCTTACACCTCCTTCTTAGGCCCTCAACCCCTCCAGCTTCTGGGCGTGGTCATTCTGACCTCCCTGGGTACCTGGGGCCTGCCCCAGATGGTGGGTAAGTTCTACGCCATCAAGGATGAGGGTGCCATTCACAAGGGAACCGTTATCTCCACGGTATTCGCCCTCATCGTGGCGGGTGGTTGCTACTTCCTCGGCGGCTTTGGCCGTCTGTATGCCGACAGCGTGACCATGAACGCCGCAGGCAATGCTCCCGCATCCTTTGACACCATCATTCCTGCCATGCTGGGTGCTATCGAGGACGGCTTGGGCAACGGCGGCGCATGGCTCATCGGTCTTGTGCTGATTTTGGTGTTGGCGGCCTCCATGTCTACTCTGTCGTCTTTGGCCATGACCTCGGCCTCTACCATTACCCTTGATCTTATCGCGCCCCTCTCCAAAAAGCAAAAAAGCGAGAAGTCCAGTATGCTCATCATGCGTGTCTTGCTGGCTATCTCTATTGTCATTGCCGCCGCTATCGCCATTCTGGTGGTAGGTAATGCTGAATTGGCTAAGAAGCTCTACATCTCTGACCTCATGGGTATCTCCTGGGGCACTCTGGCGGGCTGCTTCCTGGCTCCCTTCCTGTACGGTCTGTTCTGGAAGAAGGTCACCAAGGCCGCTGTATGGGTGTCCTTCGCCACGGGTCTTGGCATTACCCTGACACAGTTCATCCTCAACGCCGTCCTTAAGATCACCTTTGAAAACCCCGTCATGGCTTACTTCTGCGGCTCGTCCATCAACGCGGGTATGCTGGCCATGCTGGTGGGCCTGGTCCTCGTTCCCGTGGTCAGCCTGCTGACGCAGAAGAGCGCTCCTTCGGGCGTGAACGAAATGTTTGCCTGCTATGACAAGGAAGTCACCGTGTCGGTGATGAGCTCTTTGGAGGAAGGCAAAAAGTAATTTTGACCCATAAAAATCGCGCACACCTGCCCGAGGGCGGGTGTGCGCTTTTGTGCTCGTCAGGGCATATCTTCGGAATCTTCCTGCGCGAAGTAGCAGTGCGCACCTGCGGGGAACCGCTGGTCGGAGCTTTCCTCAAAAATGATCCATAGACGCTCCTGCCCGAACTCAAGGTGTCCTTTGACCCCCGCTCCCTCAAAGACCCACACGCCGTCCCGGTTGCTTGCGGTGAGCTTCAACGAGGATTCGGTGGTATCGTCCAAGAGAGAATTATCTCCGTCGGGGTCGGGATAAAGGAAAGTGAAGGCGTATCTGACGTTCATGTCCATCCGGGTGTCCGTTGCGTTGTCGAATGTCACGTAGGTGTTGCTATACGCCCAGTCTTTGCCCGAAGTCTCTTCCAAATTGGCATATTTGTGCCACGTGATATCGACGGCAGCCTTGCGGAGATCCTCCTTCGGCTCGACCAAAGGGGTGTAGGTCAGGCTTGATACGTTTCTGGTATACTCGTTGGGTGAGAACGGTTCGGAATAGCAACAATATTCATTATGATAGAGCGTCAGGGAATCCTCAAAGGAGATGATCTCCGTCTTACCGTCCCTCGTCAGATAGCGGTTGCCGTTCTCGGCCGCGAGAATGGAGTAGACAAGACGGTAATCCCCGTCTTTCGTAAGCTCATACAGGCTGTATTCCAACTCGTAATAATCCGTGCGGTCCACGTGGATCAGCCCTTTCTCGTCCAGCCAGCAGCTTTTCATGTCGAAGAAGGCATCCAAAAGGACGGGCTTACCCTTTCTTTGGGTAAAGATGGCCTTGATGGTGTAGTCCTCGTTCATGATGACCAGCTCGTCCTGTCCGTCGCCGTTGAGGTCGATCTCGTCGTAGCCCTCGTGGGAGGCATCCCGATAGGCGGTGTAAAGAAGTTGGGTATAATATTCAAATGAAACGTCGTTCGGGAAGGTAAAGAGATCGTCGTATTCTCCCTGAAGCCATTTGGCGTGATCAAATTTCTCCAGACAGGTGGAGATGGCCTTGTAGGTCTCACGGATGGCGGCGTAGCTTGAAAAATCAGCCACGGGAAGATTCTCATCTAAAGTCTTGTCAACCAATGGGAGGTGGATGTAGGGCGTCAGCAATTTGAAGGTTCGACCGTAATCCGTGGTAGAGATGATCCGACCGTATTCTCGATGCAGTTCGTCGTGGGTCTCCTTGTCAATGGTCGTCCGCTCTCCGTCTTTGATTTGGAAATATTCAAGAACTTCTTTTTTATCCATGTCATAGAGACCACCGTAAATGGAGCTGTAGGCCATTTTGTCTCCGTCCACGCGGCCGATGTAAACGATACTTTCCTCGATGTTGCCTTCGACGGTTGAACGCTCGATAAAGAAGCGGCGATCCGTGCCAAACAGGAAGGCCCCGCCTTTTCCGTAATTGGCCTCCAGCAGGAGGGGCTTCTTGTCCGAAATGGTGAAGATGGCTTTAACGCCTGCATGTTTGGACAGTAGGATCAGCTCGGGGGTGCCGTTGCCGTCCATGTCCTTGTAGCCGTAGCCCAGGTTTTTTGCAACTTCGGCATCCTTGCAGGCATCTACGATGCCGTGGAGGGCGGTGGCAATGGCGGCCTCCCGCTCGTCCATGCCCTCGGTATCGGGCGCGGGCAATTCCTCGCCGTTTTGCTTGGCGGTCAGGAGGGCTGTGTACTCGGCGATGATGCCGTCGTACAGAGATTTTTGCTCCTCGTAGGATGTTTCGGTCTCTTGGGTGCAAGCCGCCGCTGTCAGGAGCAGACAAAGGCAGAGCAGGATGGTCAAGAATTGTTTCATATGGTTCTCCTTGTTGTGCGATTTTTTACGCGGTCAAACGACTGGATATATGATATCATAAGTTCGAATGACCGTCAATAGCTATGGGTAAAAATCGGCAGGATACACAAATTCAACCTGCGATTTTGTACAGGTTACCGAGATTCGGAAGAAATGTCAGGGCTCTTTTGAAGCTGCTGCAAATACCATTCGGCCATAGTGACAAAGCTGGTACGGCCGCCCTTTTCTTTGACGGACATGAAACGGTACACGGCTTCATCGCGGTTGCCGCCGCCGGGGCGGGGAAAGGCGGCGATACCCCGAAGCAGATCCATCTGTAAGCTGACAATGGGGGCTGGAGACCAGGGCTTGATATAGGGGATGGCTTCCGCTACGGCTTGATGGTTTCCATCGTACAAGCCTTCCATGACGGCGATCATGGCGGTGCGACTTTCAAAGATGGCACGGTGCTTGTCCTTCATTTTAGTGATGCTTGCCAAGTCGGCACGATAGTGCAGGGCGGCCTCCTTCAAAAGAGAAACATCCCCCATAAAATATCCCAACTGTGCGCAAAAATAGTGCCCCTCGGTGCGGAGGATGGGGTTTTTATGTTTTGCCAGCTTGGCGGCGAAGGTGAGCGCTTCGTGGTAGCGCCCCATGTGGAAAAGGCATATGTAATGAATCCCCATGCGGCGGGGATCGTTTTCCTGCTGAGAGCCCAGGGCTTTATACAAAGCCAAGCATTTGTAGGGGTCGCATTCCTCATCCAAGGCCTTGTCAATGGGCAGGATGGTGGTGCCGTAGGCAATGAGCGCCACGAACAGAATTAAAAGCGCCAAGGGCACCGAAAGAATTCCGGGCCAGCCGGGATTTTGGTAGGTGGTTCCCATCAGGGTGATCTTCCAGTCGTTGGCAAGAATGAACAGGGGGATCAAACAGAGAATTGCCAGGGTGATGATAAGGGATCTGCGACGCTTGAGCTTCTTGATGATAGAGGAGTAATCATTTTCGGGATACTTGTTAGGGATTTCGTTGGCCATGGCGTGCTCCTTGTGTTAAGATATGTATATTATAGCATAGGGGCAGAAAAAAAGCAAGAGAAAGTGGATTTGCTTATTATATAAGACGCTGTTTTGACGGAAATATTACGTGGACTCGAATGAATATTTTCGCGCAAAATAGTATAAATATTCATGCGGCGGCCTGCCGCATGAATGAAAACCGTGATGAAACGAGTACAAGGCAGAATAACGCCCCATAAATATATGGGGATAACATGGGCTTGGCTGTCAAAAGAAACAAGACGCGGGGATGGCGAACAGGGACATTTGTGTTTATGCACAAAAATTCAGTTTTCATGCAATAAAATGAATATTTGTATTGACTTTTTGTGAAGTTGTGGTATAATATACCCTGTTGAATATAAAGTGGGGGCGTGTTTCTTGTCCCCCGTAGGAGAAACCCATGAAATACGTATTTATTGACGGAAGCGCCGGCACCACGGGACTTCGCATTCACGAGCGGCTGGCGTGCCGCAAGGATCTGTCCCTTATTATCCTCCCTGACGAGCTGCGCAAGGATGAAAATGCCCGCAAAGAGGCATTGAACGCCGCCGATATCGCTTTTCTTTGTTTGCCCGATGCTGCTGCGAGAGAGGCTGTGGCGCTGACTGCGGATCCTCGCACCGTTATCATCGATACCTCCACTGCCCACCGTACCGCCGCCGGCTGGGTCTATGGTTTTCCTGAGATCGGCGGGCGACGTGATCAGATCGTGGGGGCTACCCGTATCGCCAATCCCGGCTGTCACGCCAGCGGCTTTGTGTCTTTGATCGCGCCTTTGGTGGAAAACGGACTGCTCAGTAAATCTGCCGCGCTCTCCTGCTTCTCCCTCACGGGCTACACGGGCGGCGGAAAGAAGATGATCGCTGAATATGAATCCGAGGGTCGCGATCCTCTGCTGGACGCCCCCCGCCAGTACGGCCTGACTCAATCCCATAAGCATCTGCCCGAGATGGCGGCTATCTGCGGTTTAGATAACGCACCTCTGTTCTGTCCCATCGTGGCGGATTTCCCCTGCGGCATGGAGGTCACGGTGCCGCTGTTTGCAAGTCAGCTTAAGGGAAATATGGAGGATGTGAAAGCATTGTATAAATCTTATTACGCCACGGGCTTGGTGAGATACGCCGAAGATGCTTCCGAAGGTGGTTTCCTGTCTGCCTCTGCCATGGCAGGCCGAGACGATCTGCAGGTGACCGTGACGGGCAATGCTGACCGTATCCTGTTGGTCGCGCGTTTCGATAACCTCGGCAAGGGCGCTTCGGGTGCCGCCATCCAGAACATGAACATCGTGCTGGGTGTGGACGAGACCACGGGGCTGTGTGTTTAAAATTACGCCAAGGAGGAACTTTTTGCAAAAAGTTCCCCCTTGGAACCCCTTCAAAAACCTTCAATCAAGAAGATTGTTCTAAAAAACGAGGGGATTTGAGCGATAACTAAAAAGGCATATAATCAATATTTTTAAAGTTTTGGGGAATCCAAAACCCTTTTGCAAAAGGGTTTTGGCGGGTTCCAAGGGCGGCGCCCTTGGCGTACCCCAAAGGAGGACATATGAAACTGATAGGCGGCGGCGTTTGTGCTGCGAAAGGATTTACGGCAAGCGGCGTGCATTGTGGCGTCCGCAAGAACCGCACCAAGAAGGATTTGGCGCTGATCTACAGCGAAGTGCCCGCATCCTGCGCGGCGGTCTATACCACCAATCTCGTCAAGGGCGCGCCTCTGGACGTGACCAAAAAGCATATTGAAAACGGCATAGCAAGGGCAGTTATCTGCAACAGCGGCAACGCTAATACCTGTAATGCAAACGGCATTGAGATCGCCGAGCAGATGTGCGATCTCTTAGGCGAGGCTCTGCATATGGATCCTACCGACGTGGTGGTGGCCTCCACCGGTGTCATCGGGCAGCCTTTGTCTATCGAACCCATCAAGTCGGGTATCCCCGCTCTGGTGGCGGGGCTTTCGACGGACGGCTGTGACGCCGCCGCTGAGGGTATCATGACTACCGATACTGTCAAGAAGGAAGTGGCCGTGGAGTTCGAGTTGGGCGGTAAGACCTGCAGAATGGGCGGTATCGCCAAGGGCTCGGGCATGATCCATCCCAATATGGCCACCATGCTGGTGTTTATCACCACCGACGCGGCCATCGCTCCCGAAATGCTGAAAAAGGCGCTGTCTACTGACATTGCCGCCACTTTTAACATGGTCAGCGTGGACGGAGACACCTCCACGAACGACATGGTCACCGTACTGGCCAACGGCATGGCAGGCAACGAGACTGTTACCGCCGAGGGCGAGGATTTTGCCATCTTCATGAAGGCGCTCAACACCGTTACCGTCGCGCTCTGCCGCATGATCGCGGGGGACGGAGAAGGTGCTACCAAGCTACTGGAATGTACCGTCAGCGGTGCTGATGATATCAAGACCGCTCGCACCGTGGCCAAGAGCGTCATCTGCTCCAGCCTCCTGAAAGCCGCCATGTTCGGCGCGGATGCCAACTGGGGTCGCGTATTGTGCGCTATCGGCTACAGCGGTGCCGCCGTGGATGTTCACAAGGTGGACGTGTCCTTCCGTTCCCCCAAAGGAGAGATCCTTGTTTGTAAGGACGGTGCCGGCGTGGAATTCTCCGAGGAAATTGCCAAGGAGATCCTGCTTGAGCGCGAGATCGAGATTCTCGTGTCGGTGGGCGACGGAGACGTGTCTGCCACTGCCTGGGGCTGCGATCTGACTTATGATTACGTGAAGATCAACGGGGACTATAGAACGTAAGAGTACGTTTGGGGGAGCTTTTTACAAAAAGCTCCCCCAAACCCCCGCAAAAATCTTAAAGTATAATATAACGGTAGAGATACTGTGCTCTACCCATTTGTTGCCCAAAATAATTATTCTGTTTTAAAAGTTTTTGAAGGGTTCCAAGGGAAACTTTTTTCAAAAAGTTTCCCTTGGCGTCCCCCCACAGGAGACACTATGAACAACCAATTTTCCAACGCACAGCGCGCGCAGGTGCTGACCCAGGCGCTGCCTTACATCAAACGTTACAACGGCGAGATCGTTGTGGTAAAATACGGCGGCAACGCCATGATCGACGAGACGCTGAAGCAGCAGGTCATGGAGGATATTGCCCTTTTGTGGCTGATCGGCGTCAAGGTGGTGCTTGTCCACGGCGGCGGCCCCGAGATCAGCGATATGATGAAAAAGCTGGGCAAGAAGCCCGAGTTTGTGGACGGCCTCAGAGTCACCGACAAGGAGACCGTGGACATCGTGCAGATGGTGCTGGCGGGCAAGGTCAACAAGTCTCTCGTCACCCTGCTCCAGATGAAGGGCGGTCATGCCGTGGGTCTTTCGGGCATGGACGGCGGTATCATCGAGGCGCGTATTAAGGACGAGCGGTTGGGCTATGTGGGTGAGATCACCAAGATCCGTACCCGCCCCATCACCGACCTTCTGGAGAAGAATTATATCCCTGTGGTGTCCACCGTAGCCAGCGACCATCAGGGCAACGTCTACAACATCAACGGTGATACCGCCGCGGCCTATATCGCAGGAGCTTTGGGTGCCGCCCGTCTCATCATGATGACCGACGTGGCGGGCATTCTCCGCGACAAGGACGATCCCTCCACCCTCATCACGGGTATCACCGTTCCCGAAGCACGCAAGCTGTACGAGGAAGGCGTCATTTCAGGCGGCATGATCCCCAAGGTGGACTGCTGTATCGAGGCCATCAACGCCGGCGTGCAGACCGTTACCATTATGGACGGCCGCATCCCCCACGCCATCCTCATGGAGCTGCTCACCGACGAGGGCGCAGGCACCATGGTGGTGGGGGATAGGGAGTAAGGCGTACGGCTGGGGAAAACCGAACTGCAAGCAGTTCCTTGAAAGAAGTTTTCCCCCGGCCCCCCTTTCAAGAACTTTCAAAAAGAAGGATAGGATCGAGAGATCAGATCATTTTTTTGAAAGTTCAAATTTGTTTAAAAATCTTGTAAGATTCTCCCTGAAAACATCGTCTGATGTGATAGGGGGCTATGCAAAATGTCTCTAATCCATAAAAGGAGAAACAAATGATGAAAAAAAGCAGATTTTTTCTATTCCTTATGGCTGTTATGTGCGTGGTCACCCTGTTTTCAGGCTGTAATCATCAAAAGCATTCGGGTGGTGCCTCAGAGGAGGATATCCTCTTCAACCAAGGTCTTTTGGCGGTGCAAGAGGACAGCGGTGACGGCGAATGGGGATTTGTGAATGCCAAGGGTGAATACGTCATTGAACCTGCCTTTGACAAAGCTTATAATTTTACCGAAAACGGGCTGGCTCGTGTGAAGAAGGAGGACAAGTGGGGTTATATTAACACCAAGGGAGATTTGGTGATTGATTACAGATATGAGCTGGCGTATGATTTCCGTGGAGATTATGCCTATGTCAAAGCCAACGATTTGTACGGCGCAATCAATGAAAAGGGTGAATATTTATTTGTCCCCCAATACGAATCCTGCTATGCCTTTACGGACTGCGGTCTGGCATTGGTCAAGCATGATGACAAGGCGTTTTTTATCAACAAGCAGGGCAAGAAGGCTTTTGATCAAACCTTTCAGGACGCAGGTGCTTTTTCGGAGAACGGTTTGGCAAGGGTTAAACTGAATGACCTCTGGGGATTTATCAACACCTCGGGCGAGATGGTGATCGAACCTCAGTACGACGTGGCTCGTTCCTTTGAAGGGGGCTCTATCGTGGCAGTTCAGAAGGGCGAGTATTGGGGCTATATTGATGCTTCCGGCAAGGTGGTCTGTGACTTTATTTACGATGCGGCAGGCAGCATCAGTGGCGGCATGGGTCTGGTGAAGAAGGACGGCGCCTTTGGTTACATCAACCAGCAAGGCGAGGAAGTGATCCCGCCCCGGTATCAATGGAGCAGCGCCATGTCATCCCACGGCGTGACCTGGTTTAAGGTGGGAGAGCTGTACGGTATCATAGATGCCAAAGGAGAGACCCTGCTACAGCCCACCTATGCAAAAGCCATCAAGTTTTCTGATTTTGGTTTGGCATTGGTACAGGAAGATGGGGGTGACGGAGAATGGGGGTACGTTGACAGCACCGGTAAAGAAGTCATTGACCCCCAATTCAGCAAGGCAGGTCATTTTTTCGGGGACGGATATGCCATAGTGCAGGTAGGAGATAAATACGGCGTGATCAACGCGTCGGGTGAGTATGTTCTCCGTCCCAAATATTACAATATTAATCAGCAAAAGATCAACAATTCTTTTCCTGATGATTAAGGAATCCACAGATAAGAGGTAATCTAATGAGTCATATCCAATCCATCGACAAGCAATACGTTGCCAATACCTATAACCGCTTCCCCGTGACCATCGTCTCGGGCAAGGGCTCTGAGGTCTACGACGACAGCGGCAAGCGTTACATCGACATGGGCTCGGGTATCGGTGTCACCGCTATGGGCATCGCGGACGATGCTTGGGTCGCCGCCGTGACTGCCCAACTGGGCAAGGTGCAGCATATGTCCAACCTGTACTACACCGAGCCTTGCGCCAAGCTGGCCGAGATGCTCTGCACCCGCACGGGCATGAGCAAGGTGTTCTTTGCCAACTCGGGTGCCGAGGCCAACGAGTGCGCCATCAAGGTGGCGAGAAAGTACGCCGCCGAGCATAAGGGCGAGGATTGCTACACCATCGTGACCTTAGAAAAATCCTTCCACGGCCGGACGCTTACCACTTTGGCCGCTACGGGTCAGGATCATTTCCACAAGCTGTTCCGACCCCTGACCCCCGGCTTTGTCCACACCCCTGCCAATGATTTCGAGGCATTCAAGACCACCGTGGAGACGGTGGGAGCCGATAAAGTGGCAGGCGTCATGCTGGAGTGCGTGCAGGGCGAGGGCGGTGTCATCGCGCTGGACAAGGATTTTGTAGTGTCGGTGGCCGCGTATGCCAAGGCAAATGACATCATCCTCATCATTGACGAGGTGCAGACGGGCAACGGCCGCACGGGCGCGCTGTACGCTTACATGAATTTCGGCATCACCCCCGATGTGGTGTCCACAGCAAAGGGCCTCGGCGGCGGTCTGCCGCTGGGCGCAACGCTTCTGTCCGAGAAGGTGCAGGACGTGCTGGGCTTTGGTGACCACGGCTCTACCTTCGGCGGCAACCCCATCGCCTGCGCGGGGGCTGTGTCGGTGATCGAGCGCTTGGATGACACGTTCCTTGCCGAGGTGCGTGAAAAGAGTACCTACGTTTTCTCGGCCTTTGACGGGGCAGAAGGCGTGGAATCCGTCAGCGGCATGGGGCTCATGATCGGCATCAAGACCGTCAAGCCCGCGGGTGAGGTGCTCAAGGCCTGCATGGAAAAGGGCGTTTTGTGCCTGACCGCCAAGGACAAGCTGAGACTTTTGCCAGCCTTAAACATCCCCATGGAAATTTTGAAAGAAGCAGTAGAGGTCATCAAGACCGCTTGCGCGGAGTAACTGAATAGAAAAATCCCACCTGACGAGGGTGGGATTTTTCTACCTATTCTATCCGTATCTGCAGAGTAAAGCTCCAGGCAGATTTTCGAGGAATCTCCGAGCAATATCCACTCCGTATGGCGCGGTCGGGGGCATCGTAGGGGGCGGTGGCGCACTCGATGGCGATGTTATAGTAATTTTTGAACTCGCCGTTGTTGATCCATACGCCGAGGTAGGGCAGGGCAGAGCCGAAGGGGGTGCCGAAATCCATCTCAAAGCGGTGACCCGACGCGGTATAGACCGCACTCACGAAGCCGCCGTCGGAGGGCTCGTCAAAGTAGTATTTGTAGGCGCGGCCAAGACTCGGCTCATATCCCGACAGGCGGTCAAGGGGGAGACCGTCGGCGGGGGTCGCGCCGAACATATAGGTCACGGGGGTGTCTTTGGGATAGGGGGTGACAATGCGGAGATCGTCCTGTCCGCGGAGCATACAGTGCGCTGCCCAAATGAAGGGGAACGCCTCGCCGCCGTGGTTTTCGATGGTATAGGTCACGGTGAGACTTCCGTCAGCTTGGGGCGTGATGACCTTCTCATAGGTCAGAGGCAGGATGCGGGAGGCGGCAGACAGCTTGACACTTCCGCCGTTGATTTGCACTTCATAAGGCAGACGGCAGGTCTCGCCGTGGTCGGGATACGTGATGCCCGCATATTCGCCCTCGGTGGGGGTGTAAGGATCCACGGTGGGGAACATATCGTCGAAGGAGGCGCACTCGGAGTCTACGTAACTGCCGTCATAAGCAAGCGGCGCGTAGTCGGGCGCGGGATTCTGACAGAGAAACTCAAAGCCGTCGGCGGCCGTGACGGAGGCCAGCTTGCCGCCGTCCTCGGGGAGAAACAGCGCGGTCATGGCGGGGGTGGTGACCGCCAGGGCGGGGCGGGACTTGTAGGTTGTACGGATGATGGACATGACGGCCTCCTTTCGGGTGATGTGGTTAGTATAGCATATTTTGGGGAAATTGTCAATGCGCGACCTTGCTGATATAAAAAATACAAAAAGTTTCTCAAAACCTCTTGACAAGTAAACTTGGCAATGTTATCATATGGTTGACAAGAAAACTTGGCAAGGAGGTTTCTGTATGAAGAAAGAAGACATTCTCGAAAAAAGCCGACAGGAAAACCGAGGCGGGGACGAGCGGGAGCGAAAGGTTCGCTTGGATGCGTACGGACTGGCACATTTGTTCGGTATTCTGATCTGTTTTGTTACAACCGTATTTGAAGGAATTCGGTATGACGTTTCCTTTTTTAAAACTCCTGGCATGATGATCTTATTTGGAACGAACACCGTCCTTCATCTGTTTTGTGCCGTGAAGGTCGGGAAAAAGTATGAATGGTTCGTGGGGATCGCCAGCCTGCTGCTGTTTGTCGGAGCCGTTTTCCTTTATTTTAGGCATCATTTGGTGGGGTAACCGCTCATGAATGATACCTTGATCCTGCGCAATCGTCTCAAGGAAGCGCGTGTCGCCGCCCGTTTGTCTCAAAACGAGCTGGCCGACATGGTGGGCGTGTCCCGCAACACCATCAGCTCCATCGAGACGGGGCAATTCAACCCCACCGCCAAGCTGGCCTTAGTGCTGTGTATCGCCCTCGATAAAAAATTTGAGGACTTGTTTTATTTTGATGAATAAACGCAACCCGCAACCGTGGATGTCACAGTTGCGGGTTTGTTTTACCCATACAAATTCTATCGCCGATCAAGACGCTTTTTTGTCCAAACCGCTTGACACTTCGACCGATCTATGGTATCATTATTTTAGATACTCCTATGGAGTTCTACATATTTTTATAGTATATTTTGCCGATAACGGCAGGGGATAGATTGACCCCGGGAAGGAGAACTTATGTTACCAATTGCCATCCAACTGTATTCCGTCAGAGATGAGGCCGCTGCCGATTTCGAAGGTACCCTCAAAGCCATCAAGGCCATGGGCTACGAGGGCGTGGAATTTGCGGGGCTTCACGGCAAGACCGCCGCAGAGGTCAAGACGCTGTGCGCCGAGATCGGCCTGACCCCCATCTCCGCTCACGTTCCCTACTACGATATGGTCACCGACCCCAAGGGCGTGCTGTCCGACTATGCCGAAATTGGCTGTGAGTACGTGGCCATCCCTTATCTGACCCCCGAGTGCCGTCCCGGTACCGAGGGCTTTGCCAAAGTGGTGGAGAATGCCGAGATGCTGGGCAAGGTGGCCAAGGAGTTGGGTATGACTTTGCTCTATCACAACCATGATTTTGAGTTTGAGAAGATCGACGGCAAGTACGCCCTGGAGGTGCTGTACGATACCGTCCCCGCCGACCTGCTCCAGACCGAGCTGGACACCTGCTGGGTCCGTGTGGGCGGCGAGGAGCCTGCCGCATACGTCCGTAAGTTCGCAGGCCGCGCCCCCGTGGTGCATCTAAAGGACTATGCGGGCGGCAAGTCCGAGCATATGTATGAGCTGATTGGTATTGAGTCCGAGGACAAGGCCGTGGAGGAGAATCCCTTCGAGTTCCGTCCCGTGGGCTTTGGCGTGCAGGATATGCCCGCGATCATCAAGGCTGCAGAGGACGCAGGTGCCAAGTGGGTGGTCGTCGAGCAGGATCAGCCCTCCATGGGCCTTACCCCCATCGAGTGCGCCAAGAAGAGCATTGAATATTTGAAGAGTCTTTGAGGGGGACGCAAGGGAGAACCTTCTTGGAAGAAGGTTCTCCCTTGACCCTCTCCAAGAACTCTTGGTAAAAAGGGATTGACCAAGAGATCGAAAGCCCAAAGCTTCGTCGCGCACCCTGCTTGTTCATTGTAAAATGTAGGGGGAACAAGATTATGAACAAGCTTACCGTGATTTTGAGCATACTTCTTTTGCTTGCCGCTTTAGTTGTAAATTCACTGTTTTTCCTTGAGCCTCTGGAAAGTATTCCGTTTTTATCATCCATTATCGCAACGATGCAATATTACACTTTCATCGCTGCGTTATACGCCGCTATATACATGGTGCCGCAGATCATATTTGTGGTGGCGCTGGCGGTCATTTTGTGGATGACCTTCCGCTCCCACAAAAAAGGAACTTTGACTCGAAAAACAGCGATCGCTATAGGGATATTGAACGGTATTTCATTGGTACTGATGATACCTATACGATAATTATTCCTCCCATTGCTTTTACTTGATTTTCAATGTTTAAAGGAGCCGCCTATGAAACACATCCGCCTCCTATCCATCCTCGCCCTGTGCCTCTTTGCCTGCCTTTTGATTGCCTGCAACAGCGGCGGTACCGAGGATTCCACAACTCCCTCCGAGACCGATCCTTCGGCGGTGACCGACGTGCCCACAGAACCGCCCGCCGAGACCGAAAGTGAAGCGGTGACCCATGCCGATGACTACCACACACATTCCGGCCCCGGATATCAGTGCGGTTGCGGTGCGTGGGTAACCGAACGCGAGACCCTTCCCCCCGGCGAGGAGGAGATCACCATGGGACGACAAGCTACCATTCCCGTCATCGTAGACGGCAAGACGGATTATACCGTAATAGCTTCTGCGGTATTGCAGGAGCAGAACACCGAAGATCTTACCTACCTTTTCTCGGTCATGGACGCAAAATACGGTGCCCACCCCGAGGTTGGCACAGAGGGAACAAAGACCATCAGCCTTGTTCTGAATAATGCCATGGACGCTTTGGATTATCAGGTGAGAGTCATTGGGGACACCAAGATGATCGAGCTGTTTGCCGGCAGTCCCGAGGCCATGTCCCGCGCCATTCGCTATTTCGTGACCCAATACTGCGGCTACTCCGACGGCGATCTTTTGGTTCCCGTGGAGAATTACACCTACACCTACGCCGAGGCTCAGATCGACAACAGCCACTTCCTCTCCTATGAGGGCGGCGACAAGACGGTGCTGGCACCCTCGGATAAGGACGGCACTCTCATGACGCCCGCTTGGCTGGATACCGCTGTCATGGTAGAGCTTCGCATCGACATGGCCTCTATCGGCGGTGCTTTTAAGGATTCCTACGATCTCATTGATTTCTACGCCGCCACTGGTGTCAATGTCCTGTGGCTGTCTCCCATATACGAGCGAGGCGCGGGTGGTAACGGATACGGCAATATCGGTCTCCACCGCATCGAGCCTGCGCTTACGGGTACCACCGATCAAGCAGAGGGCTGGAACGAGCTGAAAAAGTTTGTGGATTATGCCCACTCCAAGGGTGTGTATATCCTGTTGGATATCATTTCTTGGGGTACGATGTACGCTTCTCCCTTGCTTGAAGAGCATCCCGAGTGGTATGACGGCGAGGCTTGGGGCAACGCCGCCTTCAACTGGAAAAATGAGGAATTTCGCGAATGGTTCATATCCAATGCAGTGGAAAATCTCAAAAAGACGGGCGCTGACGGCTACCGCTGTGACTGTGAGCCCTTTACCGCGGGTTACGAGGTCTTTGAGGCTATCCGCACCCGTTGCAACGACCAAGGCCTTTATCCCGTGATCATGGCCGAGGCCGAAGCCGACAGAAAGAATGTCTTTGATATGGAGCAGGACGGGGTGATCGACATGGATCGAGGCACTCTGTATCAGCACCCCGTCAATTTCTTTGTGGATGGACACTTGAGCATAGTTTCAGATACCCTGCGCGGCAAAGGCGTATTCAAGCGTGGCGCTTTTCGCTATTATACCAACTGCATTACCAACCATGACTACCAGGAGAGAAACGTCAACGGCAACCGTTTGAAGATTGGCTATGCTGCTATCTATGCCCCTTATATTCCCCTGTGGTACATGGGTGACGAGTTCGGTGTGACCATGCCCTATCGCGCGGTGCTGTACGATATCGCCGTGGACTACGGTTCCGTGGGAAGCAACGCCGAGCAGACCTACTTCTACGAGGATGTGAAGCAAATGATTGCCATACGTCGCACCTATCCTGAAATCTTTGAATACTACCCCTTGTCCCACAAGCAGACAAACATCTGCGAGGTGGCGGTAGACGGTCTTACCTCTCTCGAAAACTACGCTCGCTACGCTGACAACAAAATGGTTATCGTGCTGGCCAACAACGAGGAGGGAAACAATGGTGTTTGTACCGTCAAGATCCCCTTCGAGGACGGCTTTGCCACGGCCTACAAGAATTATAAGGTTACCGATCTTTTGACGGGGCGCGTTATTGCGATGGGTCATGCTGACCGTGTGGACGATTTCTCTGCTGTTGTACCGTATCAGTACTGTGGTGTGTACCTTGTGGAAGGAATTGAATAAAAAAGTCAGTTGTTAACCGTCTGTTCACACGCGGTTTTCAATGAACACAAAAATATAGGATATAATACCCATAACTGCATATATCCAATGCAGAATCTTAAACAAAGTCAACAAAAATCTCAAATACAAAGGAGACTTACAACCATGGCTGAAAAAATGGATGCTTTGCTGGACTACTCCGGTTCCAAGGATACGAACGTAGTAGATGCCAACAGAAAAATGAGAGTCGGTATCATCGGTTGCGGCTGGATTGCAGACGCACACATTGATTCCTACAAGCGTATGCCCGACGTAGAGATCGTGGCAGGCTCCGACCTGATCCCCGGTAAGGCCGCCGAGTTCTTCAAGAGACACGGCGTGGAAGGTGTCAAGACCGACTATGCCTCCCACAAGGAAATGCTGGATGACGAGTCTCTGCAGCTCGATGCCGTTTCCATTTGTACTTATAACCGTCAGCACGCCGCTCCCACCATCTACGCTCTGCAGAAGGGTGTTCACGTTCTCCTTGAGAAGCCCTTCACCGTTACTCTGGACGAGGCCATCGAGGTCATGAAGGCCGAGAAGGAAAGCGGCAAGGTGCTGTCCATTGGCTTCCAGCCCAGACTGGATCCCAATATGCAGATGATCAAGAAGATCGTGGAGTCCGGCGAGCTGGGTAAGATCTACTACATCCAGACCGGCGGCGGCCGCCGTCGCGGTATCCCCACCCCCTTCAAGGAGGTCACCTTCATCCGTGACGAGACCGCAGGTCTCGGCGCGCT
>SVTB01000147.1 GCA_015064015.1 Oscillospiraceae bacterium
AGGGCATCTCTAAAAACGCTATCGCTGAACGAGCGGCAAGCAATTTGTTAGGCAATTCAAACAAAAATTCGCACGCGTAGCAGGAGCTACGCGAAGAAATTTTGTGTAGAAGGGGCCAAAGAAAGTGCCGCCGATTTGTCAGTGAGAGGGTTTTTAGAAATGACCACAGAACATAGGAGAACCATATGAAAAAACCTACCCCTCACAATCTTCCCGCGGATGTTATGGTGCATTGCGTCAATGCCTCCCTTGCTTGGGAAAATCACACCGTCGTATCGGGATTGAATCTAACCGTTCATCAAGGCGATTACCTTTGTATCGTGGGAGAAAACGGCTCGGGTAAATCCACCCTTGTGAAGGCTATGCTGGGACTGCATCCCGTAGCCGAAGGACATATTTGTGTCAATCATAAAATCAAAAGCGGCGGGATCGGCTATCTGCCCCAGCAAACCCCCACCCAGAGAGATTTCCCTGCCTCGGTCAAGGAGGTGGTACAATCAGGCTGCTTGCATCACATGGGCTGGAACCCTTTCCTTAACCGCGACCAAAAGCATAAAGCCGCCTGCGCCATGGAAAAGGTGGGCATCACCCATCTGGCCAACCGCTGTTACCGCGACCTTTCGGGCGGGCAACAGCAAAGGGTTCTTTTGGCGCGCGCGTTTTGTGCTACCGAACGGCTTATTTTTTTGGACGAGCCCATTGCGGGTCTTGACCCTTTGGCTATGAAGGAAATGTACGATATCATCTCCCAGATGAACCGCCCCAGCGAATGTCACATATGCGATCATGACCACAGCGGTGTCACGGTGGTCATGGTATCTCACGACATCCGCGCGGCGGTCAAGCACGCCAGCCACATTCTCCATCTGGACAAAGAGCAATCCTTCTTCGGCAAAACCGAGGACTATCTCAAAACTGATATCGGCCGCCGCTTTGCGGGAGAGGAGGATTGACGAAATGAATGTCACACACTTTGCCATGTCTGTGAATTGGCTTGAAACGCTCACGCTGTACTTTTCCTATCCCTTCGTCCGTTACGCCGTGATTGCGGGAGTTTTGATCTCCCTTTGCGCAGGACTTTTGGGCGTTACCTTGGTTTTGAAGCGATACTCCATGATCGGCGACGGTCTCTCCCACGTGGCCTTTGGTGCGATGGCCATAGCCGCCGTTACGGGACTTGCCCCCATGGCCATCGCCCTTCCCGTCACCGTAGCCGCCGCCGTCCTCCTGCTGCTGGCCAACGAGCGAGGACTCATCAAGGGAGATGCAGCCATCGCCATGCTCTCTGCGGGGGCTTTAGCCGTTGGCTATCTGTTACTGAACGTTTTCCCTTCCTCCAACACAGGTTCTCTTAGCGGAGACGTCTGTTCTTCTCTCTTTGGATCCACATCCATGATGACCTTGTCCGCATCCGATGTATGGCTGTGCGTGATCCTTTGCGCTGTGGTGCTGGGCTTCTTTGTCCTTTGCTATCACCGTGTATTTGCCGTCACCTTTGACGAGCGCTTCGCCACCGCTACAGGGCTTTCATCAAGGGTTTACAATTTTGCCATCGCCACCGTCAGCGGTGTGGTGATTGTTCTTGCCATGAAGCTGGTGGGCGCACTTTTGATCTCCGCACTCATCATTTTCCCTGCCCTCTCAGCCATGCGGGTATTCCGCAGCTTTAGATCCGTTATGATCTGTGCCGCCATTATTTCGGTGATGGGATCTCTTTTTGGCCTCGCCCTGTCGCTTTTGTTCAGCACACCCACGGGTGCCACCGTGGTTGCCGTGCATATGGTAATCTTCGGGATATTTTCGCTGGTTAAAATGATTTTAAAAAGGTAAATTGTTGTTTGTGGGGGTACGGCCGGGGAAAACTTTTTGCAAAAAGTTTCCCCCGGCCCCCCTTCAAAAACTCTTAAAACAAATTCATATTTATGAAAGTTTTTAGAGTTCCAAGAACCTTTTTTCAAAAAGGTTCTTGGTGGGGTTCAGGGGCAAAGCCCCTGATAAACAATAATTTAAAGTTTAAAAAAAGGACGGTGACCGCCATCAAACGCTTATTTACCTACCTCAAGCCCTACCGCGGGCGTATCTCGGTGGGACTTACCATTAAGATCCTCGGCACATTGGTAGAATTGGCCATTCCATACATCCTCAGCGTCATTCTGGATGAGGCCATACCCGCGGCAGTTACGGAGGAAAATATCTCCGGCGGCCTTTACCAAATCTTCCTATGGGGCGGTCTCATGATTCTTTGTGCCATCTTGGCGCTTATCATGAACATCGTAGCCAACCGCATGGCCGCCCGTGTCGCACGGGATACCGCCATTGCCATCCGCCATGACCTTTTTGAAAGCACTCTGCGCCTGTCTTGTAGCCGCGCCGATGCCTTCACTGTCCCCAGTCTGGAATCCCGATTAACCTCTGATACTTATAACGTCCACCACCTCATCGGTATGATCCAGCGTCTCGGCATTCGCGCTCCCATCCTGCTTGTCGGCGGTTTGATCATCACCTTTACATTGGATCCTGTCCTCGCGGGGATCATGGCCTGCGTTCTTCCCTTTATCGCTCTGACCGTGCTTCTTGTATCCCGCAAGGGGGTACCTCTCCACAAAAAAGCACAGGAATCGGGAGACGCTATGGTGCGCGTGGTAAGAGAGGATGCCCAAGGCATCCGTGTGATCAAAGCTCTCTCCCGAAAGCAATACGAGCAGACTCGATATGAAAAGGTCAACCGAGATCTCAAGCGCGACGGCTTGCACGCCTCAGTGGTCATGGGTATTTCCAACCCCGTCATCAACTTGGCATTGAACATCGGCCTTGTGGCCGTTCTTTTGATGGGTGCAATCCGCGTCTCGGACGGCGACTGTCTCCCCGGTAAGATCATTTCTTTCATCCAATATTTCACCCTGCTCTCCAACGCCATGCTGGCCATCACCCGTATCTTTATGATGTTCACCAAGGGCGCCGCCTCTATGGGGCGTATCACCGAGGTACTGGACGCCGCAGCAGCGCGCGACGAAGCGCCTCAAAAGGTCCGTACCATGCCTGTGCCTATGGGCATCAACGGGTCAGGCTATCTCCGCTTTGAAAACGTCCGCTTTACCTACGGAGAGCGTAAAAACGATGACCGCAAAGCCCACCTGTCGGGCATTACCTTTGATTTGCCCCAAGGTGGCACCTTGGGCCTCATCGGAGCCACGGGTAGCGGCAAAACCACCCTGCTTTCCCTACTCATGCGTTTCTACGATGTCCGCGAGGGCAACGGCACCGTCTCTTTAGGCGGCCGTGACCTGCGTACCATGTCCCCCGAAGAGCTACGCCAAAAATTCGGTATCGCTATGCAAAATGACTTTATCTTTGCAGGCAGCATTGAGGAAAACATCCGCTTCGGCAGAGATATTCCCCACGAGGACGTGGTGTTTGCCGCCAAGGTGGCGCAGGCCTATGACTTCATCTCTGCCCTGCCCGACGGCTTTGACCACAAGCTCACCGTCAAGGGCACGAATCTGAGTGGCGGTCAAAAGCAACGCCTTCTCATCGCGCGCGCTGTTGCCGGCAAGCCCGAGATCCTGATTCTCGACGACGCATCCTCCGCCCTGGACTACCGCACCGATGCCGCTCTGCGGCAGGCCATCCACCACGCGCAGGTAGGCGAGGGAGATGCTTCTCCCCTTGCCCATACCACTACCATTGTGGTAGCACAGCGTGTCAGCTCGGTCAAACACGCCGATCTCATTTTGGTGCTGGACGGCGGCGAGATCATCGGCAGCGGTAATCACGACACCCTCATGACAACCTGTGAGGTCTACAAAGAAATTGCGGATTCTCAGATGGGAGGTGCGATCCTTGACTAACCGAGGCGGCCCTATGGGGCGATCCACACACAAAATCGGCGCACCCGACAAGCCCATGGACAGAGCAGGCCGCACCCGTGTTCTCCTGCGTGTCTGCAAATATCTTTTCAAAGACAGATTCGCCATGTTGGGGGCATTTATCATGATGCTGGCCTCCAATCTCCTGGCCTTGGCAGGCCCTAAGATCACGGGTAAAATCATCGACGCCATTGACCGAGAGACAGGCGTGGATATGGACACCGTCCTGCGGCTCTGCGTGATATTGGTTGTATTTTTCACTATATCCGCCGCACTTTCCTACCTGCTGGCCGTGCTCATGGCATGGATCAGCCAGCGCGTATCCTACACCATGCGAAAAGAGGTCTTTGCTCATCTCACCGAGCTTCCCGTAAGCTATTTCGATACACACCAAACGGGTGATATCGTCAGCCATATCTCCTACGACATCGACACGGTCAACGCTTCCCTTTCCCACGATTTACTGCAAATTTGCGTCAGCGTGGTGACAGTGGTTGGCTCTTTGGCCATGATGCTGTCTATCTCCCCCCTGCTTCTCTGCGTGTTTGTCATCACGGTTCCCGTGTCCATTCTCTTTACCAAGTATAAAACTCAAAAGATCCGTCCCCTTTTCCGTAAGCGCTCCGCCAAGCTGGGTGAGCTTAACGGCTTTGCCGAAGAAATGCTGTCGGGTCACCGCACCATTAAGGCTTACCATCGAGAAGCGTACATGGTAGAAGAATTTGACACCCACAACACCGATGCCTGCGAGGCTTACTACCGCGCCGACTATCAAGGCTCGGTCATTGGCCCCACCGTCAATTTCGTCAACAACTTATCCCTTTGTCTCATCACCGTACTGGGCGGTGTTTTCTATCTGCTAACCCTGTCCGTTCCCACCCTTCCCGCCATTTTCGTCATCGGTCTGGGTGACGTATCGGCCTTCGTGCAGTACTCTCGTAAATTTTCGGGTCCCATCAATGAATTCGCCAACATTTTGAGCGAATTTCAATCAGCCTGCTCGGCAGCAGAACGCATTTTCAATCTACTGGACGAGCCCGGTGAGATCGCCGATACGCCCGACGCCAAGATTTTGCCCCACGCCACGGGAGAGGTGCGAGGGGACGTGACCATGGAAGACGTACGCTTTGGTTACGTTCCCGACAAGGAGATTTTGCACGGTCTTTCCCTGAAAGCCGACAAGGGTAACCTCATCGCCATCGTGGGCCCCACGGGCGCGGGCAAGACCACGGTCATCAATCTGCTCATGCGGTTCTATGATATTGACAGCGGTCGCATCACGGTGGACGGTCACGAGATCCGAAGCCTGACCCGCGAAAGCCTTCGCCTCTCCTACACCATGGTATTACAGGACACGTGGCTCTTCTGCGGCACGGTGCTGGACAACATCACTTATGGCACCGAGGGCGCTACTATGGAGGATGCCATCGCCGCCGCCAAGGCTGCCCGTATCCACGATTTCATTATGTCCCTGCCCGACGGCTACATGACCGTCCTCTCAGACGACGGAGTGAACATCTCCAAGGGGCAAAAGCAGCTCTTGACCATTGCTCGCGCTATGTTGTCCCGCGCGCCCGTCCTCATTCTGGACGAGGCTACCTCCAACGTGGACTCCCGTACCGAGCATCTCATTCAGGAAGCCTTGTATGCTCTCATGCAGGACCGCACCTGCTTTGTCATCGCCCACCGCTTGTCTACCATCAAAAATGCCGATACCATTCTTGTGGTCAAGGACGGCGTGGTGATCGAAGCGGGCAATCATGAAGAACTGCTGGAGCAGAGAGGATTTTATGCTTCTCTGTACAATGCGCAGTATCAGTGATCCCGTAAGGCTTTCAAATTTACATCGCGCAACGGTAAATTGTTGTTTAACTTACTAACTTTTCTCTCCTCGTCGAGAGAAAAGTTACAAAAGAGGCGCCGCTGAGGGATAGAACCTACGGTTCTCCCTCAGAACCCAACTCCCATCGTGACGCACGCCGC
>SVTB01000148.1 GCA_015064015.1 Oscillospiraceae bacterium
CCCTCTCACTGACAAATCGGCGGCACTTTCTTTGGCCCCTTCTACACAAAATTTCTTCGCGTAGCTCCTGCTACGCGTGCGAATTTTTGTTTGAATTGCCTAACAAATTGCTTGCCGCTCGTTCAGGGATAGAGTTTTTAGAGATGCCCTGTGATTTACGTGCACAGCGCTTTTCTTAGATTTTCCAAATTGGCTTTCATGACATCAAGGTAGGAGATGGTTGCCAATTCTTCCTCGGTGATGACCTGAAAAGAGTGAAGCAAGAGAATCTCGGCACCCGTTTCGCCTGCTACCGTCTCAGCCACCTTGCGGTTAGAGCCGTCAATGACGAAAATGTAGGGAAGGCCCAGAGATTTTACTGTTTCAACGAGCCTCGTCCGGGTGGCGAAAGAGGCCTCGGTTTCGGAGGAACAGCCGGGGAATGCGGCATCACAGGTCAGTCCGTAGTCGTGCATCAAATGAGCGAAGGGATAACGATCGGCTACCAAAAGCTCTGTGCGCTTGGCGGTGGCTATCATGTCGATGTACTGCTTGTCCAAGGCGTCAAGCTCGGCGCAATAGGCATCTCGCTTGGCAAAAATACCGGTAGTCAGATCGGTGTTGATATCCTTTACGATCTCTGCGGCGGTATTCGCTATGGCGCGGACGATCTTTTGGGCATTCCTCAGGGACAGCCATACGTGTTCGTCTGCAAGGCCTTCATGGTCGTGGTCAAGCGCGCAGTCGCTATCGTGGTGCTCGCCGTGGATACCGCAAACGTCCATCATTTTGACCTGACGAATGTCCTTGTTTCCCGAGGAGGACAAAGCGCTTGCGAGCCAAGTTTCAGCGGTATCTCCCACGGAAACCACTAAATCAGCGCCGGCAAGGGTGATGATATCACTTGCCGAGGGCTCATAGCTGTGCATATCCTGTCCGGAACGACCCAGCAGAATGACTTGGATGACCGCACCGTGGCTGCTGTCATCGGGGATGATCGCCTCAGAGGCCAGCTCCCAAGCGGCAACGTTGGTGCAGACCACGATCAAGTCGCCCTCATTGGCGGGATTTATCTCCGTGCCGGCACAAGAAATCAGGCTTCCGCACAAGAGAGATAGGCACAAATATATGGCGAGAATGTGAAAAACGGATTGTTTTGACATGATGTTTCCTTTCAATCGTGTTTGTGTCCGCAGGGGCACAGCGGAATATTCACGGGGGGATTTTCCTTGCGGTGACAGTCGGCGCAAAGACCGTACAGAATGGAGCGGCCGCGGTCGATACAAAAATTGTGATCGACGCTGATATGGGTCAGCAGTTGATCGCTGATGACGCAATCCAAGTGCTCCAGCTTGCCGCAGGAGAGACATTTCAGGTGAAAGTGGTGAGAGCAGGCGCCGCAGGCAACGTACTGATAAACGTAGGCCGATTGGGTATCATCACGAAATTTGCGAACGGTGCCTTCCTCGATCAACCCTGAAAGCTGGCGGTACAAGGAGCTTTTGCCGGTACTCTTGCCCGTATAGGCCTCGGGATAGGCTTCCTCCAAGGCCGTGTGAAGCTGATCGGCGGTATATTGGATGTCGGGATGCCCCGAAAAAAACTCGATAAGACGGGTCTTCCCTTCGGTTTTGTAGGTGGATGCCATACGGGCTCCTTTCAAAGTAAAAATAAAAATGAAATCGCTTTAGTATAGCACAAATGCAAAAACTTGTCAATAGATTTGAGAATGATTCTCAAATTCGAATTTGGGCACAGAAAAACCACGCTCTGCCGTGAAGCGGAGCGTGGTTTTGCATCAATAGCGATAGTTGGCTGAAATATCCTTCATGGAGGGGATGGCGGCAAACACCTCGGCGTCCACCGTCACTTGCTCCATGAGATCCTTACACTTGGCGCGGAACAGATACTGTACCACACGGGTGTTAAGATCCGTGAACCAATCCTTGTAATCCTTGTTAGAGGTGGCATCGTTGGGAATCTCGTATTTCATGACCACGTGATAGCCGTAGTCCGAGGAAATGTAGGCTGCCGCGCCCGTTTCCATCTTGGCGAGCTCATCCGCGATATCATTGAGATAATCGTCGCCGTTGTCACCTGTGGTGTAGAGGAAGCAGATTTTTTCGTTGCTGTGGAATTTGTCCTCTTCGGTATCCAGATATTCTTTCACAGCGGCATCAAATCCAACGTAGTCACCTTTTTGAACCGTGTTGACAATGTCCTCGGCGATTTCCATGTTTTCTTCCAGCTCTTCCTTGCTGAGCGTTTGTGTCATGGGCTTGCCCTGTGCGTCATAGGTCAGAGCCAGCTGTCCCTTTTCGGTATCATAAGCGATACGACCATTTTCGGTGTAATAGATCTTGTCGCCGTTCTTGTCCTTGATGACTTCACCAAACTCATCGGTGCGGGTATTGCCGTGGATGGTGTCGTAGGCGATATTATTGGACTGTCCGTCATTTTCGCCGGGGAGGTAGTAGATAAGATCTCCATTCAGGTCCTTGGCGTATACATACGTGTAGGGACGAATGAGCAGCTGCTTGAAAGCAACGGCATTTTGCTTCAGGTATTCCTGCGTCGCGGAGGATGCCAGTTTGGAACCGTCCTTGCCGTACAGATAGGTTTGGACGTATTCATATTTGGCCTCTAAAATGTATTGCTCCTTCAGCATATCCACATTGAATCCGTATTCGGACAGAATGCTGTTGAAGGCAGACTTGGAGCCTTCGCCGTGGTACTCGATGAACTCCTTGATATCGGTTTCAATGGATTTGACAGTTTCGTCGGGAAGGCGGAGCCCTTCCTTTTCAAAGAGCGCGGCACCCGCCAGAAGCAGCTTGGCTTCCTCCAACACCATGCGGCGAACATACAAATCGTAGGTGGTACCGTCCAAAGACATGAGGGTGTCCCAATCCTTGATGGTGCCCTCGTAATTTGCCTTGGCGCGGGACAGCAGGAATTGGAATTGGTTTTCGGTGAGGACGAGAGAATCGTCCAGCTTTATGAGGGTGCGCCCTTTCTCGGCGCAGGAAGAAAAGCAGAGCGTCAGAGACAGGAGCATGGCCACGCAGAGGGTCAGGCACAAAATGCGTTTGAATTTCATGGAGTTCATCCTTTCTGTTTGATAACACAATCCCTATTATATCACATTTTTCTAAAATAATCTACCCTTAATTGTGTGTGAAAGCAAGATATTTTTCGAATATTTTGTGAATAATGGAGAGTCTGTCCTCTTCGGGTCGCAAAGAGAGGCGAATGGTGGGTTCAGTACCTGTCACGAAACGGATGCGCCCCTTGACAAGCGCGGAAATGTCGCTCCAGGCATCAATGTCTGGGTGCTCTTGCTGGAAGGTGACGGTGTTGCCTTCCTCTCGGATGGATTTGATGCCGCATTTGATGGCTTCGGCGCGGATAAGTGCGATCATCAGAAGATTGTGGGCGGGCTTGGGGAGATCACCATAACGATCTGCCAGTTCGTCTATCATGTCCTCCAAATCATCCTTGTTGCGGATGAGGGCGATGCGCTTGTAAAGCGCCATACGTTGGGAGGGATATCTGACGTAATTTTCGGGAAGGTAGGCATCCAGATTGACGTTAACCACACATTCGGGCTCGTCGGGGGGGAGCTCGCCTCTTTCTTCTAAAACAGCCATATTCAAAAGCTTGATATAGAGGTCGTAGCCCACAGCTTCCATATGCCCGTGCTGTTCGGCACCCAATAGATTACCCGATCCTCGGATTTCCATGTCTCGTAGAGCAATGCGGAAGCCTGCACCAAACTCGGCATATTCCTTGATGGCATTGAGGCGCTTTTCGGCAATTTCGGTGAGAGCCTTATCCTTGCGATAGGTGAAGTAAGCGTAGGCGCGGCGGGAGGAACGTCCCACGCGGCCTCGGAGCTGATGGAGCTGTGACAGGCCCAGGCGGTCGGCACGATCCACGATGAGGGTGTTGGCGTTGGGGATATCTACGCCCGTCTCGATGATGGTGGTACACACCAGAATGTCGATCTCGCCTGCCAGCATATGCTCCCAGATGACCTCCAAGGTGTCCTTATCCATCTTGCCGTGAGCGACCGTAATACGAGCCTCGGGGATGCTTTTGCGGAGCTTGGCGGCCAAATCTTCGATATTGTCCACCACGTTATGCAAATAAAACACCTGTCCACCCCGTCGAAGCTCTCGGCGGATAGCTTCGTTGATGATGAGATCATCGTGATCTAAAACATAGGTCTGGACGGGAAGACGGTCGATGGGGGCTTCATCCAAAAGAGAAATGTCTCGGATACCGCCCATGGCCATGTTCAAGGTGCGGGGAATGGGAGTGGCGGTGAGGGTCAGCACGTCGATATTGCCGGCAAGCTGCTTGAGTTTTTCCTTTTGTGCCACGCCGAACCGCTGCTCCTCGTCTACAATGAGCAGACCCAAATCCTTGAATTTGATATCCTTGCCCAGCATACGGTGGGTGCCTACGATGATGTCCACGTCGCCTCGCTCCAATCGACGGAGGGTGACCTCCTGCTGCTTGGGAGTGCGGAAACGGGAGAGCATATCAACATTGACCGAGAAAGCGCGCATACGGCGGGAGATGGTTTGAAAATGCTGAAGTGCCAAAATGGTGGTAGGCACCAAAACAGCAACCTGCTTTCCGTCGGCCACCGCCTTGAATGCGGCGCGGAGCGCGACCTCGGTTTTACCGTAGCCTACATCGCCGCAAAGCAGACGATCCATGGGTACGGGCTTTTCCATGTCGGCGCGAATATCCTCAATGGCGGCCAGCTGTGCGTCGGTTTCATCGTATTCAAAGGCGGCGGCGAAATCTCTTTGAAAGTCATCCTCGGGGGAGAAGGCGTAGCCGGGCATTCTCATGCGTTCGGCATAGAGCTTGATGAGATCCTTGGCCATTTCCTTGACCATGGCCTTGGTGCGTGCCTTGGTGCGCCCCCATGTGTCGGTGCCCAGTTTGGATAACTTGATGGTACCGTCATCGGCGTGAGCGCCAATGTATTTGGATACCATATCCAGCTTTTCGGTGGGGATGAACAGCTTATCCGATCCGGCGTACTGAATGCCGATATAGTCTCGGCTGACGCCGCCTGTGGTGATATTCTCAATGCCCGTGAAGCGGCCGATACCGTAGGTTTCATGCACCACGATATCTCCCACCTCCAGGTCATTGTAGGAAAGGATGGTCTTTGCGTTTTTCTTCTTTTTCTCGGAGAGCTTTTTGGAGCGGAGAGCTGCGGCATGTGGAGACGCCGTGCGAGCGTCGGGATTGGTGGACAGCACCGTGATGCGGGGGGAGATCAGCTCAAAGCCAAAAAGGTATTCTTTCCATAAAACAGTGACCACGCCGGGGCGGAGGATCTCGCGGGAGGTGGCTCGTTCGGGCTTCGGAAGGATCGCGTCAAAGCCTGCCTCGTCCAGCATCTCGCAGAGATTTTTGGCGGCGGCCTCGTTTTCGGCAATGACGATGAGACGGTGATTTGAACGCATATATGCGGTCAGGTCCTCGCAAAGGAGCTTGAAATTTTCAGCATAGGAGACCATGTGTCGGGTGCGGAACCCGAAGATGCCACCCAAACGCTTGCCCGACATACCGTAGGAGAGGGAATCCACATGAAGGGTAACCTGAGAGGAAAGAAAGCTCTCGAATTCATCAGAGGGCATGGAATACTCGGCGTATTTTCCCGAAAGCGTACCGCTTTCCAAAAGGCTTTTGATGGTTTCGTTCATCTGGAAAACAGAGGCCTGCAGGCGATCCTGTACGTTGCCCGTAGAGCGGACGAACACGGGGGAGCGCCCGGTGAAATAATTCAAAAGGCAAGCGGGCTCGGGATAGATGAGCTTGATATATTTATCC
>SVTB01000149.1 GCA_015064015.1 Oscillospiraceae bacterium
TGCGTGGCAGGTATCAACATCACCGCCTCCCACAACCCCAAGCAATACAACGGCTACAAGGCCTACTGGGAGGACGGCGCACAGTTGCCCCCCGAGCACGCCGACGTGGTGAGTGCCACCATGGCCAAGCTGGATATCTTCAAGGATGTAAAACTGGCTGACTTCGACGAGGCTCTCGCCGCAGGCAAAATCATCATGTTGGGTCGCGACATGGACGAAAAGTACCTCGCTTGCGTGCATGCACAGGCCGTCAACCCCGAGGCTGTCAAGGCTGTGGCCGATGAACTGAAGATCGTCTACTCTCCCCTCCACGGCACGGGCTACCGCCTGGTTCCCGAGATCCTGCGCCGCACGGGGCTGAAGCATCTCTACACCGTAGACGAACAAATGGTCATCAGCGGTGACTTCCCCACCGTAGCCAAGCCCAACCCCGAGTACAAGGAGGTCTTTGACATCGGCATGAAGATCGCTGACGAGGTAGGCTCCGACCTGGTCATCGCCACCGACCCCGACGCCGACCGCGTAGGTGTGGTCACCCGTACCCCCGACGGCTCCTTCACCACCATCACGGGCAACCAAATGGGCGCTTTGCTCATGGACTACATCCTCACCGCCTATGAGGAGACAGGCACCATGCCCGAGATTCCCTTCGCGGTCAAGACCATCGTCACCACCGAGCTGGCCGCCAAGATCTGCGCCGCTCATAACGTAAAGATGCACAACGTGCTGACGGGCTTTAAGTTCATTGGTGAGGTCATCAAGGACTACGAGGCCAAGGGCTACGGAACCTTTGTCTTAGGTTTTGAGGAAAGCTACGGCTACCTCAAGGGCACCTATGCCCGCGATAAGGATGCCGTGGTAGCCGCCATGCTGATCACCGAAATGACCGCCTACTATAAGGCCAAGGGCATGACCCTGTCCGACGCTTTGGATGGTCTGTACGCCCGCTACGGCTACTGCTATGAGGCCAACGTGGAGATCTACATGGAGGGTCTGGACGGCCCCGCCCGCATGGCCGCTAAGATGGATGCCCTCCGCAACCCCGCACCTGCCGAGATCGCTGGCTGCAAGGTAGTCAAATTCGGTGACTATAAGGCACAAACCATTGAGGATCGCGGCAGCAATACCGTGGAGTCCACAGGTCTGCCCAAGTCCAACGTGCTGTCCTTCACCCTTGACAACGGTGACGTCATCGTTGCCCGTCCCTCGGGTACCGAACCCAAGATCAAGTTCTACTTTATGCTGGCAGGCAAGGACAAAGCCGAGACCGAAGCCAAGATGGCGGCTTACCGCACAGGTCTTGGTGTTTAAGATAAAGACCCCATCTAAACATTATACATACAAATAAAGGAGAAATCAATTATGGCACTGAACCGTCAAAACGTCCCTGATAATCGCAAATGGAAGCTGGAGGACATCTTCCCTACGCTGGAAGCGTGGGAGGCAAAGTATACCGAACTGGAAGGTAAATTAGACTTTTCTGCCTACGAAGGCAAGCTGGACAATGCTGACACCCTTTATGAGTGCATGGAAGCCATCAACGCCGTGGTCTATGATTTGAGTTGGCTGGCCGTCTACGCTCATATGCGTGCTGATGAGGATACGCGCATCTCCGCCAATGCCGCTCTCAATATGCGCGTATCCATGCTGGGCATGAAATTTTCTGCCGCTACCGCTTTCGTGACCCCTGAGCTGACTGCTCTTCCCGTAGAAACTCTAAATGCCATGATCGCCAACCCCAAGCTGTCTGACTATGACTATACCCTTCGCGGTATTCTTAAGCAGAAGCCCCACGTTCTCTCCAAAGAAGTGGAAGCCATTTTGGCCAACGGCAGCCGTGTGTTCGGTGGCTATCATCAAGTATTTAATATGCTGGACAACGCCGATTTCCCCTACCCTTCCATCAAGGTAAACGGTGAGAAAGTAACCCTGTCTCATGGTATGTACGGCGTGATGCTTCATTCTCCCGACCGCAAGGTCAGAAAGGCCGCGTTCCAGGCCTATTACAATGCCTACATCGGTCTCATCAATACCATTACTGCCACTTACGCAGGCAACGTGGATAAGGACGTGTTCATCGCCCGTACCCGTAACTACAACAGCTGTCTTGAAATGGCTTTGGCCAACGAGGACGTGGACAGTAAAGTATATCAGAACCTTCTGAAGAGCGTCAAAAAGGGTCTGCCCTTGCTCCACCGCTACTACCGTGACCGCAAGAAGATGCTGGGCTTTAAGTCCATGCATATGTACGACATCTATGTGTCCCCCATTGAGGATGCTGAGATGAAACTGGATTACGAGGATGCCTTCAAGCTGGTGAAGGAAGGTCTTGCCCCCTTGGGTGAGGAATACCAGAATTTGCTCCAAAACGCCCATGACAACGGTTGGATCGACGTAGAAGAAACCGAGGGCAAGAGAAGCGGCGCCTACAGCACCGGCGTATTCGGCCTGAAGCACCCCTACGTTCTGCTCAATTACCAGCCTACCACCAACGATATCTTTACCATCGCCCACGAACTGGGTCATGCGATGCACACCTACTTCTCCTGCAAGAATCAGCCTCAGGAGAAGGCAGACTACAAGATCTTCGTGGCCGAGGTGGCCAGCACCGTCAACGAGATCCTGCTTGTCAAGCATCTCCTCAAGAACACCGAGGATGTCAAGCTTAAGCGCTACCTCCTTTCCTACTACATGGATACCCTCAAGGGCACCCTCTTCCGCCAAACCCAGTTTGCCGAGTTTGAGTATATCGCCCATGATATGGCAGAGAAGGGTCAGCCTCTCACCAAGGATGCTCTCTGCGAGGTATATCTGAATCTAAACAAGAAATATTACGGCCGTTCCGTGGTTTCGGATCCTGAGATTGCCTATGAATGGGCAAGAATCCCCCACTTCTACCGCAGCTTCTACGTATACAAGTATGCCACGGGTATTATCTCCGCCGTATCTATTGCTGAGCGTATCCTGAGCGAGGGTGAGACCGCCGTGGCCGATTACTTCAAGTTCCTGTCCTCCGGCGGCTCTGACAGCCCCGTAGAACTGCTCAAGCTGGCCGGTGTTGATCTGACCAAGATGGACGCCTTCAACGCCTGCATGGATTCCTTCAAGGCGGCGCTGATCGAATTTGAGTCGTTGGGTGAATAATTTTTGGGTTTTGTTGCCATTTTGCAAAAAAACTTGACATTTTCATGTGGATATGCTATACTGGAAACATTATTCCAAGCAGCATTTTCTCTGATAAAAGAGAAACATCCCGGAGGTTCTTTATGAAACATTCCAACACCTTTTTACGCTTTGCGCTGATCCTTGTAAGCGTGCTTCTGCTTCTCTCCTTAACCGCTTGCCATTTTACAACAGTGTTTAAGGAAGATGAAGAGGTTAGAGCCATGACCGAGCAAATGCTGAACGCCCTCATGAATGAGGATACCGAAACGGCTCGGGGGCTGATGAAAAACGCCTGCACCGATGCGGAGTTTGCTTCGTTTTACAGTTCATTCCAAAACTATTTCAAGGATATGGAAAGCTATACGCTTTCTTTGCTCAGTGTCAACACCAAAATTACCGCCGGAATCACACGCTATACAGCGGTATACCGTATGGAGACAAACGAGAACAAGCTTTACGATATCACGGTAGGAACGTCATCTGATATGGAGGGCTTGTATGGCTTCCACATCACCTCGGCAGAGCAAAATGTGGCCCAATACACAGGTACAATCACAACGCTGGAGGGCTCTACCCCTGTCCAATGGGTACTGCTTTTCACAGGACTTCTTGCCTACGGTTTTATAATTTGGGCTTTGTTAGATTGCTGTCGCTGGAAAATTAAGCAGAAGTGGTTGTATATCCTCATGATCATCTTGGGATCGGTGGCCGTCCTCTGGACCATCCAGCCGGGAGGAGTGAAGCTAAATTTCAGTTTCCTCAATCTCCTCTCTTACACCGCATTGATGATCTATCAAAATCCTGCCAATACCGTCCAGCTTCGTATTTTCCTGCCTGTAGGTGCCATCGTGTATTTGTGCCTGCGCAAAAAGCTCATCGCCAAGTCCAGAGAGGCTGCCTTTACCGAAGAAGCACCTATATATGACGGTGGGGCAAACGGAGAGTTTTTATATGCACCTACCAACGTACCCACAACTCCTGAGGAGAAGCAAACCGCTCCCGAGCAAACCGAAAACAGTGATACTACCAACGGCTAACTGAAAAGCCAAAGCCCGTACCATCCGACATTTCGCGTCGTGGTACGGGCTTTTCCTATATGTATCTCTGGATTCTCAAAAATCAATTTGCCGCAAATTTCTTGATATCCTCGATCACCGCATCCTTGCAGGTATCGTTAAGGATTTCATGGCGCCCTGTATAAAGTTTAACCTCCACACGGCAATTCGATTTCTTCAGCTTATTGAAAACCACCTTCACGCCCTTGCCGTAGTTTCCCACGGGATCATCCACGCCTGCCACCAAAAGCACGGGCAAATCCTTGGGTACTGCGTCAAACCATGCCCTGTCGTTGGCGCGCTTGGTAAGATTGATGAGATCCCCCATAGCGCTGACAGTAAAGTGGAAATTGCAATAGGGGTCATTGCCGTATTTGTCGCGGATATCGGCATCAGTAGTCAGCCATCCCCGCTTGCCATCATCTCCAAATTTCTTGTTGTAAGAGCCGAAGGCCATTTTCTGGAGGAAGGGGGAAACTTTGCGCCCCTTGCCAAACAACTTCATGGCGGCTACAATGAGGAGTCCCGCGCCCGCGATGGGGTTGGGACCTCCCGTACCCATGACAATCAGCTTATCGGGTGTGCGGCCGTTTACCGAAGCCAAACGGACGATGAAGGAACCCATGCTATGACCCATAAGAATATAGGGGAGCTTTTCCCCGAAGTCTTCTCGCATGGCGTTTCCGAAAGCAGTAACATCATCCACCAAGAGCTTCCAACCATTTTTCTTGGCGATATAACCCAGCTCGCTGTTGTCCCTGGCAGTTTTGCCATGACCCAGATGGTCATAGCCAAAACAAATATATCCCTCGGCAGCCATCTCTCGCATGAAGGACTCATAACGCTCCATGTGTTCGGTCATGCCGTGGACAACGTGGAATAAACCTTTGACTTCCCCTTGAGGAAGATACACACGGCCGTATAATTCATGTGTCCCGTCGGAAGATGGGACTTTTTTGATATAGGTGGTGATTTGCATGGTAAAATCCTTTCTATAATTGGTAAGATAAATTGTTGTTTATCTTTTTTCCACTTTCTTTCCTCGTCGAAAGAAAGTGGAGTAAAGAACGCCGCTCAAGGGAGATATTTCTCCCTTGAGAAACCCTCTCAAGGTGACGCACGCCGCCCATGGCGGCAACAGCGTGTAAAGAACCTCCACACCCGATGCCTCGCCCCCACGGCGGAGCGCCTCGGGGCTCATCGACGTGTTGGTTACTGTCGGCAAGTTGGTATGATCGTTTTTTTATTTTTGTCGCAGAGTTGGAACTACAGTTCTGACTGTTCGAGGAAATTTCTCGGGTTAAGAACCAATTTCTCTCTTCCATTTGCTGTCAGAACTGTGGGTTCACAGGTTTTGCTCGTAATTTGCCTCTGTTAGCTTCAATCAGGGGACAGAAACAGGGTTTTTGATGAGCCCCGAGGCGCTCCGCCATGGGGGCGGGTGAACGGCGTTGGCTGACACGATACACGCGATAGCCGCCAAAGGCGGCGT
>SVTB01000150.1 GCA_015064015.1 Oscillospiraceae bacterium
AGCGATGGTGGCTTCCACCACGCTGACACGTAGGTTCTGGCCGTCGGGGGTCACACCCTCGGTGATGGGAGTCATGCGCTTGGGCAGGGGATCGTACTTGCGGAAAGAAATGGTCTTGGCACCACCGGGAATACGGTGCTTCTGCGCAAAAAGATCGTGTGCCAGATAGGGCTCGGCATTGTCTACGAGATAATCGCTGTAGTAAGTCTTCATCTCGGCAGAAAGGCCCTCGCCCTGACCGTAGGGAGTTACCACACCTGTGCTATTGTTGGATACACCCTCGGTGCCCTGCACCATTGTGCCGGATGCGAAGTGCTGCAGAAAGGCACCGCTTTCAATGTAATTTTGATTCATGAAATCCTCCTTATTGAAGTGAAATATGCTTCCGTCCTACAGACGGATAGTTTCCCCGCGGGAGGCTCTCCGTGCCAGCCCCTCACGGTCTGCGCGGGTCAGGCGACTCACGGCGGGATGAGTTCTGAACCCCAGAGCAGCGTTCAGCCCGCTCTCAGCGGGACGCTGTCCTCTTGCACGGATGCGGGACAGCATCCGCTCCTCGGTTTCAGTGGTCGTTTGGGCAACCGCCTCCGCTACGGCTTTATTAACCGCTTCGGCAACAGCCGCGCTTACCGCCTCATCCACCTTTTGCTTAGCAATTTCTCCCCCGTGACACAGCTCGTAGATCTGCTTCAGGCTGGGACGAATATCTCCTCGTAACATTCCGCTAAACAGCGGATCTTTCATTTGTGTCTCAAGCTCGAAATCAGGATAGCTCTGTTTGAGAAGCTCGGCCTCTTGCAACCATGCGGCATCCCACAGCTCCTCAGAGGATGCCTCCGCCTCATCCTCGGCGGATATTTCTGCCGTCAAGGATTCCTTCAACTGTTCTTCCATACTCTTCTCCTTTCATGCACGGAACATCCGCAGGGTATACCAAGCATACCGCCTCCGGATATCCCCTTTCGATGAGACGAAGCCCCGCCGCCGTAAGGGCAAAGGCGCTTTCGTCTCCCGTCACTCCTCTCGTCCGTATATACAGCCGTCCCGCCATCTCTGATATCTCAAGCTGTCCCGCCGGGCAAGCCTCAGCCTGTTCTGTCAGATACGCTGCAAGGCCGTATAGAAGCGCGGAGACTCCCGCACACACGATGTCATGGCCGATCGCTCCATGCCCCGCGTGTCCGCAGGCCTCCAGCTCCATCCCCTCCTCCCACCGCTTTAGGCAAATGCGGATCAATCCGCCATCACCTCAGCCGTCGTGCGTAACGCAGCACGGAGGGTAGATATTCCTTCGAAATCCATGCCTTCCAACGCGCGAAGTGCCGCCTTTTCGCGTCCTTCATCCAGCATTCCGCACTCATAAAGGGACAGCATGAGTGCATTTCTTTCGGCACGGCTGTGCGGCGATTGCTTTTCAGCTCTGACTTCCACATCAAATACGGGATGGTAATAGCACATATCGCCTTGTCCATCCACACCGTTTTCTCTATCAACAAGGCCGCGATTGGAATACGTCAGATAGGTATAATCGCCATCCTTTCCCGTGATACGGAAGGTTCGCGCACTGTCATAAAACTGACGAATGAGCTCAATGACCTGAGTGGTGATCTCCACAAACGCGCGATACGTCCCGGCCAGACAATCCCTGCTTCCCTTTTCCCCTGCTTCTTGCAGAGCCGTAATGGCCGCGGCAGCAGTTACACCGCCGGAGGTGCCGCCGAGGGAAACATCCTTGGTGCCCGTAGTCTCCTTCAGCTCTTCGATCTTCATTTGGCGAAGCTCCGAGAGTCGGCTGTCCATGGGCGACAGGGTGATCTGACGAAGCTTTTCTTCATCCATATCCCCTTCCACCTCAATGATGTGGCGGTCAAGATCTAAAAAATCCCGCTCATTGACGCCCAAAGACCGCTTGGCCCAATAGCGGACGCGACTGGCCCAGTTGGCGTACTCCAAAAGGCGTCCGTCCAGCTCGTCAATATAGCTTTGGGCGTTGCGTCCCACAGAGATAAGTCCATACCCTTCCGGTGTGCCCTCCCTGGGATAAAACACATCCAGCACAAAGGGATACTGACCGTGATCATACCAGCCACAATGCGCATACGCAGGATCATTTTCGGAAGCATACAGCAGAGTCTCGCCTACAAATTTAACATAGTGAAGCAGAGTACGACCGCTGGGATCCGTCACTTTATAGTACCAATCCACCACCGCAATTTTGTCTCCCGTACCGTTGTTGCTGTCAAGATAGCTACCGCCCATATCGGGAATCGTCCCTCCCATCCGTTGCCATGCCTTTTCTTCGGCCAAAACCGGATATTTCGAAAGCAAGGTATCTGTATCCTCCAAAGACAGAAGGTATAGGTGAGGGCTTTCCTGAATATCGCTGACTCCGGGTGCCCAGTAAAGATTGGCTATGTCCACACGCCGAATATCAATATCGCCAAAGCCGTTTTCCAAGGCGGGGTTCCAGAAAATTCCGTACCCCGCCAACCCGTATTTCAGCTTACTCCAAGCATTATCGGAGTAGAGTTTTTCGAATTTGCATTTCTGCGTAATGACAGGCAGGATGGCCGACAGCATCGTGGCTTCCTCTTCGTCCGCCGACTCTCTGGGGAGCACACGGCACACGGGGTAATTATCGCAAAGATCCGCGTGCTTGTGGGCTATGCTATTGAAGAGCCAAGCAGAAGTGGATCTACCGTCAGCACTTCGTCCTTCCTTTCCCCAACGGCTATGCCACCAAGCAATTTCGTCGGTCAATCGGGTATTCAGATCCTGTTTTCCCGCCTGATATTCCCGAAACCGTTCCATCGCTTCGAGGATATGCGTAGAGGTAATACGTGGAGTTTGCTTTACAGAAGTCATGGTTTTATATTCCTTTCATCATGTTATGTCGGTAGGAGGAAAGCATTAAGGGATCCGCCGAATCCATCTGAAGATCCGATGCCGATGCCATACGCGGAGGCAACGGATTTTCCATACAGATATAGCGGCATTCGTCGTAGATATGGTCCTCCATGGTGGTATCTACGTCCTCCACGTTGATCTGACTATAGATCAGCGAGGGGACCGTTCGTATAAAATGCTTGCAGGTAGAAAATACGTAAAACATGGGGATTCCTTTAGCGTCAAAAGCCAAACGGCGGTGAAGCTGCGCCTTGCCTGCCAGACGGGTATTATCTGCTTTGTCCCAGTACACGCCTTCCCGCTCCATCATAGCACCGATGGATTCACCGCCGTTTTTTTGATAAATGGCAGGGTCAGCAATACCGTGGATACGACGGTTTTTAAGGTTGACATCCTCGGCCTCGATGCGCCGTATTTCTTGGGCAATGCTGTCAGCACTCCAGCCCACACCTGTATCAGGGATGGGAAGCCCCGCGCTGTCTCCCCTGCAACCGTATAGCTCTCGGATGCGGTAAAGTCTGCCATCGTGATCAACTGCGTACCACCCCACCGAAAAGGGTTTGCTATAGCCCCAGTCAAAGCCTCGCCATACCGACCAAGTATCGGGAATACGAAACGGATGGATTACATGGGTAGCCACACGATCTTCATAATGTGCGGGATCGTTTCGCCATTCAGTAAATACCTGTCCCGAAAAGCTATCCCAATCCCCATAAAGCAAGGCTTTTTTCTCAGCTTCGGGAAGGGTCGCCAAACGGGTAAGGTAGTCGGGATCATTTTCAAGCAATATGGCATTATCAAACACCGTGGACGGGACAAAAATGCGGCTTTTGCACTTTTCCTCCTCATGCCCATCAGGGTAACGCACCTTGACCTGCTCGCGAATGGGCGTCATGGGAGGGGCGGGTGTAATAAAACGTGCCTTGACCCATCCGTGTCCCACGCCGCCCGGATTGGCGGTAGCGCGCATATAACATCGTGTGCCGGAGCCGGAAGGCCGGTTACGTGAGAAGAGATAACTGTATTCCTCCCATGTGAAATGAGTCAGTTCGTCAAAAGCGATGTAGTCATAGGCTTGACCCTGATAATTAAGTCGGTCTTTGGGATGTTGCATAGAGCCGAATATGATACGTGCGCCACCGGGGAATTTCCAAGTATGCGCCGCAGTATTATAAACTGCGCCCTTGACAGCGATGGGATAGTACAGCTGGGACTTGGCAATCAGCTCCGTCAGTTGAGGATATGTCTTTCGCAGAATGAGACCTCTATAGCACGGAATATGTACTTGGCGCAGAGCCTCAATGATAAGGGCATCGGATTTCCCGCCACCTGCCGCGCCGCCATACAAAGCCTCCTCTTCGGGGCGGGACATGAACAAGCGCTGTCTTGGCTGAGGTCTCCACACCACCCCGGGATCAGGTGTTAAGCGTTCCATCCTCGTCACCCACTTCCCCGTGGGAGCAGACCGCAGGGATCTCTACAATACCCGTCGTTTCAGAATTTTCCTCCCCTGTGTTGGGATGCTCACGCCAACGTCCGGGATCACGGTTGTTGAGAAAATAGGCAGCGGCGCGAACATCTCCGGGCACATGGATTTCTTCTATCCCGGGAAGCAATTCTTCACGCTCGCAAGTCTTTTTCCCCGTGTCGGGATCATAGTCCACTCGCTTGACCTTGAGGGTTTTGCGGAGTTCTACCTGATACCCCTCGGCACGGCGACAGATGGCATCCTCCACCCGTTTGCAAAGGCGACCGTCTCGGCAAATTCTCTTCTTGGGAGTAGTCGTATCAGTTTTCGGCTCCGTCATGAGCATCTTCCCCCTCTCCGTAAGGCATCAAGGTAATGACATAGTCTTCTCCCTCACGCACAGCCGAGAATTGCAGATTTCCCAATCCTTCACGGATTTCCTGTGTGCTGATTCTGCAGGTGCCTACACCAAGACGACGAAACAGCACACCGATCCAAGCAACAAAAAGATCCGTCATTTCCTTTACTTCGGGTATTTCCACGCCCCTCTTATTTGGATGCTTCAACACAGGCGCTCCCCCTTTCATCAGCATCGATCATGTTATACTTTCGCTCATAATAATGATCCATAGCTTGCTTGATCGCACACTTTTTGTAATTGTCGGGGTGGGCGCAAAAACCGTAAACGATCTCCCGACGTGATAATTTATCGGGAAAACGGAAACGTGCGCATTCACAATAGACCATTCCGTTCCCCTTATCCCGCAAATAGTATGGACAGATGCCCTCACACACCTCTCCTGCTTTTCTTGTTTCGGGCATACGGTGGTAACCGTTGTTTTGATTCATTTCTCGTTCCTCCTTGCTTTTCATTTTTGTTAAGTTCACTTAACACGCGCATAGTATAGCATAGCCCCGCTTGGTTTGTCAACCCCTATTTTTAAGTTTTCTTAATTTTTTTATTGAAATCTATTGACAAAGGTGGATTGGTAGGGTATAATTGAGGTGTAACGTAAATTGTTGTTTATCTTTTTTCCACTTTCTTTCCTCGTCGAAGGAAAGTGGAGTAAAGAACGCCGCTCAAGGGAGATGTTTCTCCCTTGAGAAACCCTCTCACGGTGACGCACGCCGCCTATGGCGGCAACAGCGTGTAAAGAACTTCCACACCCGATGCCTCGCCCCCACGGCGGAGCGCCTCGGGGCTCATCGACGTGTTGGTTACTGTCGGCAAGTTGGTATGATCGTTTTTGCTTTTGTCGCAGAGTTGGAACTACAGTTCTGACTGTT
>SVTB01000151.1 GCA_015064015.1 Oscillospiraceae bacterium
GGGGTCGGGTAATCATTCGGTCACTTCTATGCGGATTTAGCTCATTTGGTAGAGCGTCGCCTTGCCAAGGCGAAGGTGGCGGGTTCGAGCCCCGTAATCCGCTCCAGAACAATGCGGGTGCGAATATCATTCGCATCCGCATTTGTTAAATTGAATATGGCGCCATGGCCAAGCGGTAAGGCACGGGTCTGCAAAACCCTTATCCCCGGTCCGATTCCGGGTGGCGCCTCCAAAACAAAAAGCACACCATACGGTGTGCTTTTTGTTTTGGTCGTGCTACGCACGAAACGGACTCGGCTCCGCAAGCGAAGCGTAGCGGAATCCGGTTCGCATTTCCGCCGAAGCCGTCGGGGAGCTCGCTCACCAGCGGCAAGGCGAGAAATATTCGCCGCAGGCGAAATACCGGGTAGCGCAACGCGTGTCCTTCTCTTTTTGGAGATGCTACTTATGAATCAGATCGCGCTCTGTGCGCTCTTGGCGCACAGAATCCGGTTCGCATTCGCCGCTCGGAGATCGACAAGCTCGCTCACCAGCGGCAAGGCGAGAAATATTCGCCGCAGGCGAAATACCGGGTAGCGCAACGCGTGTCCTTCTCTTTTTGGAGATGCTACTTATGAATCAGATCGCGCTATGTGCGAACTTCCGAGAAGGCAGCAAAATATTGTTGAAATTCCCCCAAAAAAGTGTGCTATAATCTATTTGACGCAAGCGTCAAATAACAGAGAGACGGTAGGAATATGAAAACACTTTTGAATAGGCATTTTTTGTCAAGGCGAGCCCAAAAGAATCGTGAGAATCGCAGGATTCTCGCTGTTCTTTTAATAAGGATCTCCGCAAATGAGTCAAAACGCCTTGATTTATTCACATATTTATGTTACAATAGTATAATCAATTTTGCTATGTAAAATAAATCAACAAGGAGGTAGGACTATGATAGTCACGCTATATAGCATAATATTTGCGCTGTCGCTATTGTTGCCGGTCGGATACTATTTGCTCGTGCGCAAGAAGCAAGACGAGCATTGGCTCTTCATCCTTTACCTCTCTGTTTGTGTGGTGAACCTCGGATACCTGCTCCTGTCGCTCTCAAAGACGGTTGAATTCGCCCTCTTCGCAAATAAGCTTGCATACTTCGGTCAGGTGTTCGTGCCTCTGTGTATGTTTATGATCATATCGAGGTTGTCGGGATTTAACTATAAAAAATGGGTGAAATATGCGCTTGTAGGTGTTGCGATGCTGATGTTCGCATTGGTGCTGACAACAGGACACTTTGATTGGTACTACAAGAGCGTAGAGCTTACATATGCCGATGGAGCAGCCAAGCTTATCAAAGAGTACGGTGTACTTCATCCCGTCAATCTGATATACGTTCTCGCATATTTCGTGGCAATGCTTGTCGTGATATGCGTATCGCTGAAGAAAAACAAAAGCAAGTCGTATAAGCTCGTAGGTATGATGTTCGCCGTAGTGATCGGCAACATCGGAGGGTGGATCGTTGAGAAGCTTGTGAAGTGGAATTTTGAATTCCTCTCCGCCTCTTATCTTATGAGTGTGTTTGTTTTCTTCTTCGTGTATTGGATGATGCAAGACTATATCCATGTGAATGACATCCTCAAGCCCGTTGCCTACGAGGAGAAGGTTGCGGTCATTTTCATGGACTCAAGAGAACGCGCCGAAAAGATCAAGCAGATTATCGCAGGCCTTCCCGAAGGAACAATGCTCACCGCAAGGCAGATGGACATACTTGAAGGAATCCTCGCAGGCAAGAGCCGTAAGGAAATGGCAGCGGATCTGCACCTCTCCGAGAACACGGTAAAAATGCACACGACCTCGCTGTTCAAGATACTCAAGGTCACGAGTCGAGAAGAAATCATTGCGCTGATAAAAGTATAAATCAATATAAGACGATAGCAAACCGCTGTCGTCTTTTTATATAGTAAAGCTATGCGTTAGATGCGTGGTTCGGTAAGAATTAGATAGTTGATAATAAAATAAAACTCCTTTGCTGTATAATAGAAGTGCGGTTGCCAACTGCACAAATAAAAACAGCAAAGGAGGTCATTTAAGATGAGCATAAATGACGTAAATCGTTTATCACATACAAAGTGGAATTGCAAGTACCATATTGTATTTGTCTCAAAATATCGGCGGAAAGTTTTTTATTGATACCTTATATATATTCATGCTTAATACCAAAGCTTACGGCATAGCTGGCTGCGTAAGAATTGGCTGGGCAGAGCAGGGTTAGATTGGGACAACCGTCAAAGGCGGCGTAATTGATATCAGTTACAGAAGTGGGAATACTGACAATTTCCAACCCAAAGCAACCGTAAAAAGCAAACCACCCAATGGTCTTGATGGTGGCCGGCAACACTACCGAAACAACCCCGGTATTCTGAAAGGCATGATCGTCAATGGCGGTAACGGGATGTCCCGCGATCTCCGCCGGCACCATGACGGTGACGGCACTCCCCTTGTACGCCGTGATGATCACCTCGTTATGCTCCAGACGGTACTCAAAGGGGGCGGTGGGAACGGGGGGCTTGGTTTCCTCGGGAATGGTTTCTGTTTCGGTTTCCGCCGGAGCAACGGTAGGCTTGTCCTCTTTATCCGTGGCTTTTTCGTAGGCCGACAGAGCTTGCTCTAAGGCCTCTAAGCGTTTTTGATATTCGTAGTCTGATATGTAGCGATCCTCCCGCTCTTTCAAAAGTTCGGATTTCAGCTCTTTGATCAGGGATTCATAATGCGTTCGCAGAGCATCGTTGGGATCGGCGGTGACGGCAGGGCTTGTGGGGGCTTCGGTCGCGGGGGATGTCGGGGTCTCGGTAGTTTGAGGCGGAGTGGGGGATTCCTTATCTCCACAGCTTGCGAACCAAACACAAGAGAGTAAAAGGCACAGGCCAAGGCACAATCCCACATAGCGCATCTTGGGGGAATGGATGATGTTCGTTAGCTTCTTTTTCATGTTACGTCCTCCTTTTTTTCTTGAAAATTCAAGCTTTCCGTGCTGACAGCATATCATAATTATCTTGCGGAGACAAGGGAATTTTGTCAGCCACATCTATAATCGCTCGACAGAGAAAGCCCCCTGCCGTCAAAGAGCGGCAGGGGGTGCGATTTCTCAAAGGATTGCAACATTAACAGGCAAAAAGTTCTCCGTCTCCGGGCGCGAAAGTATATGTGCCGTCGCAAGGATCCCAAGTTTGTGTGATCTTGTTCAGATGCCACAAGGGAGAATTTGTGCGGATTTCCATGGTTACGGGAGCGTCGTGATTTTTGTTCACAAGGATAAAACGGTGACTATCGCCGAATACGCCGCATACGGCACGCGGTGTGCCTCCGTCGGGGGTAGCGATGGCTTCTACTTTACCGAAAGGAACGAAGGGCGTAGCCAAACGATCTACCTCATCGCCTATATGGTATACTGCCACCGATTTGTGAGATTCAGTGGGGATGCTTCCTTGCAGAGGAAGCTCTAACCCTTGATACAGTATTTGCAGATCTCTGTTGATGGCTTTAACGATCTCATACTTTTCACCACGTGTTCCATCGGATAGAATGATGCCGTTGTGATAGGACCAAGGCTCGGTATGGGAAGTACCGGGTGTCCAGTAGGTGAAGTAGGAAAGGGCGGATACGCCGTGGGCTAAGGCCGAAAAAGCTTCCCAGCGCACCTCGCCTTCGGTAGGCCAACGGTAATGCCAGTGTTCTACGAGAAGGATAATGGCCATCCAAGGCACTCCGACCTCAGCGGCCTTATTTCTGACCAACATCAGGTTGTCGTAGAAATTAGGGGCATCCACGGCTTCATAGAGGTTACCTTCCCATCCATTTCGTTTGATATTTTCTTCAGAAAGACGGGCGGGTGTTTTACCTTCCAAGGAGTCTACTTGACGGTAGGTTAGGGAATAGTGGTCGTAGGAGAGCAGGGAGGGCTGAACCTCCGCAATATAGCGATCCATATGAAGATTGTAGCGATCCAGCACATCCATACCTTCGATCTGTGGAACAGCATGATGAGGAAGGAAGTTGATATACTCTCCATGCCGGGGGTCGTGTTCATGGAGATACCGCGCCACGCGGCCGAGAGTGGGGAAGTATTCATCTACGGGCTCATCCTTCATAAAGAAACGGTTGACGGCGGGATAGTCCCGATAGTCTGCGATCACGGCATCCAAGGCGGATTCCCACCCCTCACCGCCTGCCAAGGCGATGCCCATGCGAGGGTCATTGACGTTGGCTTTCAGATCCAGTTCTTCGCACCAGGTCAGTACCTGCTTGTTGGTTTCGGTGTCGTAGGCACATTCGATCAAGTTAAAGCCTGCATCCTTGGCTTCGATCAGACGTTCGCGGGAGAGGTATTCTTTACGGATACCGTACCAATAAGTAATGGAAAGTGACATATATGAATCTCCTTTAAAAGAAGGCTGTCCCGATGAGAGACAGCCTGTGGATTTGGATTTAACTAATATTGTTCTTTTTCATGAACTCATTGACTTTTTTTCCAACGGCACGCTCAAGGGAACGCATATAGCTCTTGACAACGGCACTGTATTCGCGTTGCTCCTGTACGGCGAGGGTGAAGCTTTGGAGCATGACACTGCCTAAGGCCTCGTTGTAAGCCAATGCAAAGGAGTTGCCGAAGTTGTCGTGGATAATATCAATCATACCGGCAGCAGAAGAGTCGTCCACGTACTGAATCTGGAGTGCTTCCTTGTAGTACTTGGGCATGAGCAATCTACCCGTTTCGCGGTTGAGAACCTCAATGACGGTGCTGGTGAATTCCATATCCTTAGCGGTGGCCAAAATGGCACCGATCTCGGTGGTGTCGTGAGTGGAGGTAACGTAACGTTTGTCGGAGGCGTAGAGCATGGGGTAGGGAACGATACCAATGTCACCCTCCATACCGCGCAGGGTGGGATTTTCCAAAGAACCGAGGCGCTGATAACCGACGACGAGTGCTTGACCGTCTACGAATGCTTCCAGAAGTTCGGTTTCGGGGGTATCCTCAATGCTGGCAGATTTGTTTTGGAACAAGGCGGTCATAGCCGTAGCCAAATCCGAGGCGCGGCTGTTCTCCAAAAGGGCGATGGCGGGCATACCGTCTTCGATATCTCTCTTGATAAAGGTGGGATTACCGCTGACAGTAAAGGGGATAGAGCAACCCCAGAATTCACAGACAAGGAAGCCGTACAGGTCACCCTTATCCTTGGCTTGGTTCATGTTGAGATCTTCATAAATATCGGAGATCATGGTGGTCAGCTTTTCGTAGGTCCACTCATAGTTTAGAACCCAATCATAGACCTCATCGGGATCGCTCTGATAGTATTCAAGGTAGATGTCCTTGTTGTAGAGTAGGCAGTGGGCAGAGCGGATCAGGTCGATAAAGTAGTCTCCTGCCAGGAGGTACTGATAGCCGTCGATGAGGCGAAGATCCTCCATGTAGTTTGCGTACCAATAGTCCTTGGAGAAGTCAAAGGTACACTCAGGCTCCAGGGTGTTGCGGAAGTTACCCTCAATG
>SVTB01000152.1 GCA_015064015.1 Oscillospiraceae bacterium
GGGGGGATGGGGGAAACTTTTTGCAAAAAGTTTCCCCCGGCCGTACCCCTTCAAACAACAATTTGCCGTTTTTTACTTCATTATATCACGTCCCCGCTTGTTTGGCAAGTAAAATGGCCTGCTTGTGATGTATTTTTCTTATCGAAATGGCATTTCGGGGGATTCTGCAAAAAAACTTTCATGATTTTTCCAAAAACTCTTGACTTTACACCCAACTATAATGTTATACTATGGGCATCATGAGTATCCGAATAGGAGGTATCTATGCTGAAAATCGGAGAATTTGCCCGTATTTGCCAGGTCAACACCCAGACTTTACGTTTTTATGACGCGGAAGGCGTCTTACAGGCCGACGTGATTGACCCCAAGACGGGTTACAGATACTACAAAACCGAAAAAATCAAAACCTTTGGCAAAATCAAAACCCTCAAGCAAGCGGGCTTTTCTTTGGAGGAAATCAAAATCCTCTTGGATGGTACCGAAGAGGCGCGCTCTGTCTTGCTGGCGCAAAAAAGAACCGCTTTGACACGCGAGCGAGACAGGATCAATGACTCCCTCGTTTTGGTGGAGCGGCTGGGTCACCGGCAGGAGATTTTGGGGGAGCGCTCGGTACAGGAAGCAATCGCTTTGAACTTTGAGGATGATCCCGCCGTCATTGGCCGCTGGGAACTTATGGGACAAGTACGTACTCATATTCAGGAAACATGGGGCACACCTAAAACGCCTGCCGATACTGTGCATCCTACGCTGATATGTTTGCCCGGCGGAGGAATGTGGTGGAATATCCTTTGGAGTAAGGGCGTTATTTACGGTTATTACGAGGAGTCTGATACCGTGGTGCCTAACGAATACCAGCTCCATCATATAGATGGTGAGGTTTATATGACCTTGCGCTGGATCGGGTACAACTGTCTTACGAGCGGAAGTGATTCTATCATCTTGCTTTATAAGCAGGCCTCTGACAGAGCCTACTCCTTACGAGAATCCCAGACCCGACGTGATAGAACCGACTTTCCTTATCGCCCTGATCCCGACATTGTGGGGAGATGGGAAACCGTGGCTTGTGTCAAATCTCCTGAAGATTTTTCTCCGGATACTCCGATGGAGCTTTCGGCACTACGCTATGTGACGGACATTTCATTTTTCGAGCGAGGTATGTGCCATAAGAACCTTCGCTCCAAGGAGCATCTGGTTACCCAGCGGTTGGAGTATACCGCTTCTGATGTAGGGCGGTTTCGCGGCTATGTGATTGACCGCCGCAAAGAATCCGCCGAGGGATATCTGCTTCGGGAAATGAATGATGTTAAATATCTGTTCATTCAACGAAAATCGGATGATTACTTTTTCGGAGGATTAGAGCCTGACTATTATGTTTTTCGTAAGGCATCGGAACCATCGGATGTACAAATGTAAGCAAAAGAAACCTTGCAGTTGTGCCAATAGGTGAGCGCGTCCTCGAAAATTATCTTTCAAAACATTGACAATCTCATGAAACTGCGTTATAATGCGAGTGTGGGACGAACCTTGTCATCCAATATCTTCTGAGGTGAAGTTATGAAACGAGACTCTATCAAACTTGCCATCCGATCCTTCCTTTTTCATATGGCTTATACAGCCATCAGCTGGCTGTTCTTTACCATTTTTTTGTCGGGCATCCGAAACCAAATGATCGTGGACGAGCTTTTTGTTGCCCTCCGCTGGGTCATGTTTGGGTTTTCATTGGTTATCTTTCTTATTTTTGAATTTGTGGTGGCCTATACGTATTTCAAAAACACTGCCGCCAAAAGAATGTATCTGTCGGATCTTGAGGGGATAGAACCCCGTGGATTCACTCGTTCTATCCAAAAAAAGAACCTGATTGAATCTTTGATTATGGCTGCTCCCGCAGGCCTTTTACAGTTACCCATCGCATTGTTCTATACCGCCTTTGGTTACGGGTATGCCAACGCTCTTGGCTTCGAAAAGTTTTTCGTGGGATGGATCGGCTTTTATCAGCCTTGGCAAAACGCGTTTGTGGGCATGATCATCAATCTGGGCTTGGTGTTTTTGTACAGCTATTTGGCACGTATCCTTTCTCAAAAAAGCTGGGAGAGAAATCGTATTCGCAGATAAGGAGATCGCTTATGTATATGCGCATTGAAACTAAGATTCGGTGGCGGATTGCCCTGAAGATTCTGCTGCTATTCCTTTTGGCCGGCGGCATCGGCTATTTCCTTATTGCCTCTTTTAAATTTTGTGACTTTTGGGAACGCTTTTTTTCGATTCTTATATCCGTGGCAATATACGCCTATTTATTCGCGAAGGTTAGGTTGATTCCCCTTATGCGAGACAAAGCGTGGTTGGGTACTGTGGATAGCCGAGTGTGTAAAAAGCGAACCGTGATTCGAGGCATTGTTGCGAGCAGAAGCAATATGCAGGATGTGATGGTAGCCTTTTGGAAGATTAAAAAGGATGACGGGGAAGAAGTCACGCTTCCTTACGAAACAGAAGTGATTGCAGACAATTATTTCCGTTCCGGAGATCGGGTACGGCATTTCAAGGGCGCCAAGCTTATCGTCAAAGCCAATCCCGCAGAGGATGATGACAATTTGCTCTGTCCTCTATGCGGGAAAATGGTGCTCACACCCAAATGCTCCTTTTGCCGGATCAGATTTGATATACCTTTCCAATCTTAAAAAATCCCGCTTGCGATCAGCAAGCGGGATTTTATGTTCTCATTCCAAAGCCAACAGATCTCTGAAGGATTCAATGTATCCTTGCGCTGTTGTCTCGTCAGCGGCTTCGGCAAAAATACGAAGTAAGGGCTCCGTCCCCGAGAAGCGACAGATCACAAAGCTGTTATCCGCAAAATAGACCTTGCAACCGTCAGCATAACTGACACGGATTACGGGCTTGCCGAAGAATGGAATCTTCTGCTCCTCGAAAATGATGCGGTTGACGGTGGATTTTTGTTCTAAGGTAAAAGTAATGTTATCCTCTACCATGACATATTTGCCGTATTTCTGCTCTAACTCATCCATGATCTGAGAAGGGGATTTTTCCACGACGGAGAGCATCTCCACGAACAGAGAGGCGGCATAGACCGAATCCTTACCGTGGAGATGGCCGCGGACGGTGAGTCCTCCCGAGGACTCGCCGCCTAAGATGGCATCAGTCTCGTCGATCTTGGAGGATATGTGCTTAAAGCCAACGGGAACCTCATAGCAAGCTTCCCCAAAATCGGCAGTCATAGCGTCCAGCATATGGGTGGTGGCTAAATTACGTACCACAGGGCCGCGCCAACCCTTGATCTCGTGAAGATACCAATACAGCATCACAAGAATCTCGTTGGCGGTGATGTATCTGCCGTCGCGGTCGATAATGCCCAAGCGGTCACCGTCGCCGTCAAAGGCAATACCAAGCTCATAGTTACCTGCCAATACACGGTTGCGAAGCTCGGCCAGACCTTGAGCCGAGGGGGCGGGCAGATGGCCGCCGAAGTAGGCATCGCGGGTGTTGTGGATCATGTCCACGGTACAACGCGCGGTGCACAGGATGACCAACAGGGGGTAGGTGCCTGAGCCGTACATGGGGTCGAACAGCAAGCGGGCACCGTGTTCGCGGATGGCTTGCACGTTGAGTACATCCAGAATGTCATCAATGAACTCATTGAAGGGATTCTTTCGATAAATGATCAGCCCTTGGGCGCAGGCTTCGCCAAAGGTGATACGATGGATTTGATCTTCGGATTCCACGCGAGCGATCCAAGTTTCTAGGCGCCGGGTGATCTCCACAGGGGCATCTCGGCCTTCCTCCACGATGAGCTTGATGCCGTTATAGGAGGAGGGATTGTGGCTGGCGGTGATCTCTACGCCGAAATAGAACCCCTGCTTTTTGACGGTGTGCATGATGAGGGGGGTGGGGGCAGAGCGATTCATAAACCAAACGGTGAGTCCGTGGGCGGCAAAGACCTCGGCCATCCATTTGGCGGCGGGCTCGGAAAGAAAACGATGGTCATAGCCGATAATGGTAGGCTTGTCCGTCTTGTGCTCTTCTTCCATGAGGCGGCAAATACCCTCTGCCACATAGCATATATTTTTCTCAATAAAGTCTGAACCGATCACGGCTCTCCAGCCGCCGGTACCGAATTTGATCATGGGAGACTCCTTATTATTCCTTATTTCTCCAACATTTCCTCAATATATGCGCACATTTCTGCGTATTTTTCTTCCACCACGGTGAGCAGTTTCATCTGTGCACGGGCTCGGACGAGGTTATGTTCGGGGTATTTGATTTTGAAATACACGTCGCCATTGATGTAGTCGGTGAGGAAACGCATGGCCAACTCATAGGTGATGACCCTGATGCCTAAAGGAAGGGAACGAATTTCTGTGTCGGTGAGCTTGCCCGCCGTGGCAGATACAAAGCCTTCGGTGAAGGCTTTATAAAGCTCCATATCAAAACCAATCTTGGAGGTGTCGGGCTCATCCTCGGCAGCGGTGCAGGCACCGTAGCGCACAGCATCGCCGTAGTCGTAGAGGGAGGAGCCGGGCATAACGGTGTCAAGGTCAATCACGCACAGAGCCTTGCCTGTGGTATTGTCAATCAGTACGTTGTTCAGCTTGGTGTCGTTGTGAGTCACGCGCAGGGGGAACAGGTCGGGATCACCCAGCTTGCACACGATGGCGTGGGCCAGCTCTTTACGATCATGGAAAAAGGTGATTTCCTCGGGTATGGAAGCCACACGCCCCGCCGCGTTTTCTTGGATAGATTTCAAAAATGCCTCGTAGCGCCAAGCAGTGTTGTGAAAGCCGGGGATGGTTTCTACCAGTTCGGCGGCGGGGAAATCTGCCAGTCTTGTCTGGAATTCGCCAAAGCCTCGTCCCGCCTCGCGGAACAGGTCGGTGCTCTCGATTTGATCGTAGGCGGTGACACCGTTCACATAGTGGTAGGCGCGCCATGCGCCGCCTTCGGGGTCGGTGTAGAGCAGAGTGCCGTTGTCACAGGGAACGAAGGTTAGTACGCGTCGGTCGGGATTGATACCTTCGGCTTGATAGGAGGCACGGATGTGGGAAGTTACCTTACCCACATTGTCCATAAGGGATACGGGATCCTTGAAGGCGGAGGTATTGATGCGCTGGAGGATATATTGATGGGGAAGACCGCCCTCAGTATAGGTAAGACGATAGGTGACGTTGATATTACCTGCAGTCAGTTCTTTAATATTGGCGAGAGTACCCCGGAAAGCAAAATGAGCGGCGACAAATTTGATGTTATTTTGATTCATGGCTTTTCTCCAATCATTGATATGACTATATTTTACATGATATGCGCCTATTTGTCAAGATGGGATATATTGACTTTTGCATGAATTTATGGTATTATAGAAGGGGATGAAACAGAATATAAATTGTTATTTAACTTACTAACTTTTCTCTCCTCGTCGAGAGAAAAGTTACAAAAGAGGCGCCGCTGAGGGATAGAACCTACGGTTCTCCCTCAG
>SVTB01000153.1 GCA_015064015.1 Oscillospiraceae bacterium
GCCCTCTACGCCATCCCCAAGCAGGTCTTTGGCGAGGACAAGCCCGAGAAGGAGCTGAAGGGTCTGCAGGGCAACTTCTTCAAGACGGTCTACAAGCTGCTCATCGACAAGGAGCGCGGCCCCCGTCTGTATCTGTTCCTGTACGCCATTGATCCTGCCCGCTACGTAAAGCTGCTTGACTTCTCCTACGGTCAGACCGAGGAAGAGATCGCCGCTGACAAGGCTGTGGCTGACGCTGAAGCCGCCGCCAACGCCCCTGTGGAGAAGGTTTACGGCGAGCCCGATCCCGTGGAGCCCATTTCCACCGACATGGTGACCATGGACGATTTCTCCAAGCTGGACATCCGTGTTTGCAAGATCGTGAAGGTGCAGGAGATCCGCAAGTCCCATTCTTGCTACAAGCTGACCCTGTTCGACGGCATTGACGAGCGTGTGATCGTGTCCTCCATCAAGCACGACTACACCGCCGACGAGCTGATTGGCAAGAAGATCATCGTGCTGGCCAACCTGACCCCCACCCGCATCACGGGCGTGACCTCCAACGGTATGCTGCTGGCCGCCACCAACAACGCCTGCGGCTGTCAGGTCATCTTCGTGGACGAGCGCGTGCCCGAGGGTACGAGATTGCATTAAGGTACGAGGAGTACGCAAGGGGGAAACTTCTTGAAAGAAGTTTCCCCCTTGACCCCCTTCAAGAACTTTAAAAAAAGGGATTGCTACAGAAATCAGTTACCCGAACGCTTTCCCGATTCCGTAGGGGCGGATTCCATATCCGCCCGATCACCCATTTCAAAAAAAGCGAGCGCATATAAAATGCGCCCCTACAGTCCACGTTTTCTACATTTGAAAAGGCCTGCCCCGCAGGTCTTTTTTTGAAAGGAGGCTCTTCATGAAATGGCCAAGGCTCAAGCATCCGTTGCTTTGTAACATTGTTCTTGTGTGTAGCGTGATGGCACCGCCCATACTGTCTTTGTTTTTTCCGACTCTGCCCGTTGCGGCATATATTCATCCCCTTTTGCTTCCTGTCATCATGTTTGCTCCTTGGGTTTGGGCCATTTGGTTCATGATCAGCCACTACGCCCTCCTTATGATGACCAGTATATGTCTCGAGATGTATCATGCCCATCTTCACGGCCGCCGCTATTTCACCTGCCCCAAAAACGGCAAGGATCCGGCTACGATCCGCAAAAGAATCCTTCGCCGCGCCAAGCGGTTTGGGTATCCCTACGAGTTGGACGCCATGCCTCAAGAGTTAGTCTCCGTCCGATATAAAAACACCCCCTCCATGACGGTCTATTACCACCGCATTGAAAAACTCCTGCTGGTTTACGAGGTAGATGTGCTGGACGCAGATGCCTCCCGCAAGCTTTGGCAATCCACCAACGCCATCACCAACATCATTGGCAAGGAGCAAACGCCCCTGTACCGCAAGCCCAAGGGGCATTCCAAGAATAATTCGGTATCGGTGGCTGCGGTGATTCTGGCAAATACCGTTTCCCCCGCCGTGGCTGCCAAGCTGGTTGATACAGAGATCAGAACAGATGATCGTCACGTGCTTTTCTGCGCCGTGGAGCTATCCACCGCCAAGTATTATTTCGACAATCAAAAAGAGCCCTTCATGTTCGCGTATCCCGTGAAGAATCGCGCCATCAACCGCATCCACCGCGTGGTGTTCGGAGGACGGGTGCCTCTGCGTGACAATCCCCACACTTTGCCGATCCCCCACGGGTTTGAAAAAAACGGATTCGACCCCGAAATGTCTCTGTGGCACTTTATGAAGTATGCCCAAAAGGAGCTCAAGGGGGTAAGCCGCCGCGAAAAGAAACGGTTTCAGGAGATGCAGAACGGTACTGTCATCATGGACGACGGCTGGCTCTACTGCAAGCTCGGGGATCGTGTGTCCACCATGATGGTAGATGACGACGAAAACGACCCGCAGAAAAAGCAGGTCATCCTTTCCTTGAACTGGGCGTATCCGAAATCCAACCGCATTTCAAAGAAGGATAACGCCACCATTCGCCGCCTGACCGAGGAATTTCTCCGCGGGCAGGGCTTTGAAGTGACTTTTATTGAAGCTGAAATTGACGATTAAAATAAGCCTGAGCCAACCAATTACAGTCGGCTCAGGCTATTTTTATTTATCCCTTTCCATCAGTCAAAGGGCGGAGCAGGTCTTCGTAGTACAGCGGATCCATCTCCGCATATGTCAGATCCGTAGAAAAGCCCGTCATGGTGTCAATGTCGTACTTTTGCTTCAACTCATTGTAGTCATCCACGGTGATCCTTTGGCGTTCGCCGTTCACCATTCGGTAGAAGTAGGGCTCCTCGTCACCTGTGCTCTCTGCGCCAAAGTCTACCCATACTTTTTCATCCATGATACCGAACTCCTCTACCGTCACAAGCTCGCCGTCCGTAAGCCTTTGAATCTTAACGGTTTCATTCTGCCCTTTGTTCAGATAGAGCTGGCAGACCGTACCGTCGGCGGCAATAATGCCCATATCCATGCCCCATCCGGCGGTATAACTCAGATTTTTGGGAACACCGTTCTCCATGGTAAACAGCCCGAATACCCATTTGTCGGCGGTCAAAAGGATCAGCTCATCCTGACCGTCACCATCCAGATCCTTAAGCGCGTAAGCGGGAACAGCCGTAAACCGGTAATTCGCCGCATCGTGAAACAATTCATCAAGGATGGCTTTGTCGTTTTCGTTCTTGATTTGAGGCAACAGCTCCCCGTAATAGAGCGTCTCCATTTCGGTATACTTCATTCCCGGTCTTATGGAATCCTCGCACATCAGAAGCCGACGAAATACCGCCAGCACGTCGCCATAGCTTGAAAACGACAACGTATCAAAGAGCGGGACAAACGCATCGCCCAGCACATTTTGGTTTTCCTCACGACCGAAGCTCGCATAAAGGCCCTCGGTCACCAACGTATGGTAGGCGGCCTCGGAAATATAGGTCTTTTGCTCTCCGATTTGGTGATAATAAATGATCTGCAAATCCTCGGTGTGCCCTTCCAGACCTATGGCTTCTATAAAGACAAGCTGCCCTGTGGAAGCGTCAATACGGTAGAAGGAAAAATCTATCACATCCGCGCCGCTGCTACCCTTTTCCATCACCAGTCCGTCCTGGTTAAGATAACCTCTGTACCGTGGATAATAGGAAGAACGCAAAAGCACAGGCTTCCCCCGACACAGGGTAAACAGCGCCACCAAATTTCCGTCATCGGTCAAAAGCACAAGTTCCTCCGTACCGTCGCCGTTCAGATCCTTCCGCACGTAACCAAAGGAAGTATAATCCTCTGTCTCACTGTACGGCCCAGGCTTTCGATAATAAAAGAAGAAAATCGAGTTTTCCAAATCCTCGTACCATTTCCTCGCCTGCTCGTGGGGGAAGGAAAACAGTTGATCGATCTCCGAGTTGTTCTCCATCTCGGGGGTCAAGCTCATAGGGTTGACCTCCACCATCTTGCGGTACATCCGAATGATGGACTCATAGCTTGCGAAATCCGCGGGGATGAGCTCGCTGTCGGAAGGCTCTTGGGTCACGGTTTCTTCCACGGGCGGTGTCCCCACAGGCGGTGTCACAGGCCCTCCCCTGCCCGCCATCACGATAGCCACCACCACACCGAGAGACACCACGGCGCACAGCACCGCCACCATGGCGGGGTGGTTCATGAAGGCCGAAAAGCGGCTTGCTCGCTCCCTTTTGGGCTTGACGGCGGTAACACCTCGGATGTTGCTCTCCAAGATCAGCGTATCGCTCATGTCGTTCATGAGAGAAAACAAAGTCAATCCCTTGTCGGCGTAAATCATATGCGATACCCCCTTTCGGTGAGGTAGACTCGCAATTTCTCGCGGGTGCGGGTCAGCCGCTTGGTCACGGCATTGGGTGTCAGCCCATAATGCTTGGCCAAAGCGTTTACCTCGAAGGTGTGCCAATAACGCCCCATGAACAGCTTGCGGTTCAGCGGGTCTTCGGTCAGAAGAAAGGCCTCCAAAAGCCCCGTCAGGTCGCTTTCCACCGCCTCGGGGGCGGGGAGACATTCGGCCAGCTCGTGCAGGGCGACCTCCAGATCGCGATTCCGCTTGGCGGCGCGGTTGGCGTGGTAACGGTTGATGGAGAGATTGCGGACGGTCCTGGCAAGATAGGCCTTAAGGGACGGCGGATCTTTCGGCGGGATGGTATTCCACATCTTCAAATAAGTATCGTTGACGCACTCCTCAGCATCAGGTCGATTACCTACGATGCCTTGGGACAGTCCCAGGCAGAATTTCCCGTACACGCGGTCTGTTTCAATGATGGCGCGCTCGTCGCGGGCGAAATATAGAGCGATGATGCTTCGAGTGGTTTCTCTCTCGTCCATAGCGGCACCTCCTTTTGTTCTTTCATCTATTATAACAGATTTTTAGAGGAAAATCTGCCATGATCTTGAAAATAAAATAAAAAAGCAGAAAAAAGCCCGACGGCACGCCGTCGGGTTTTCGCTTATTTCCGATTCTTTTTCTTAATGATAGCCGACCCAATAAAATAGACGGCTGCCGCGACGACGATCCCCGTACCGAGAGGTACGAATATGAGCAGCATGATTTCTGTTGTCGTCAACGTTTACCTTCCCCTTTCCGAAACTTCAATCGTAGGAAGAACCTCTACCTATACAGATCCCATTTTTTTCGATTCCACACAAGAAGTCAAAACTTTTTCAAAAATGTTCGCGAGGGCGCAAAAAACGCCCAAAATCGGTTATACCCCCGACGAGCCCCCCTCATACCACAGCTTGTCCTCTGTCCAACCCTCGAGGGTTTTGCAAAGATCGGCGGCCACGGACTTGGCACCCTCCAGGTCATGCTCCAAATAGTTGCCGCATTGCCAGCGCTCGGTGCCCGGAATCTCCCCCTCATAAGCGGCCACGAACGCAAAGGATTCCTGCACGAGACGGATGGCCTCGGCGTGGCTGATACTGTCACGAAGCAGCAGATAAAAGCCCGTGCGGCAACCCATGGGGCCGACGTAGATCACGCCGTCGGAAAAACCGCTATTACGGGCGTATGTAGCGAAGAGATGTTCGATGGTGTGGGCAGCAGGAGTGGGCACGTAATCCCCTCCGTTGGGGGTCTTCATGCGGATATCATAAGTCACTACGTCCCCGTCCACGCGGGAGACATACATACCGGGTTTCAAAACGTCGTGGTTGACGGTAAAGCTGGTGATTGTTTTCATAGGTAGCTCCTTGGTTTAAAGTGTAAATTATTGTTTATCAGGGGCTTTGCCCCTGAACCCCACCAAGAACCTTTTTGAAAAAAGGTTCTTGGAACTCTAAAAACTTTAATACATATCAGTTTATTTTAAAAGTTTTTGAAGGGTTCCAAGGGAAACT
>SVTB01000154.1 GCA_015064015.1 Oscillospiraceae bacterium
CGAGGTGGCGAAGCACACGCCCACCTTGCCCGTGCTTCTGGCATAGCCGTCGGCGGCGTGGGATGCGCCCTGCTCATGGGCGGTGAGGATATGCTTGATCTTGTCTTTATAGTCATACAGTTCGTCATACACATTGAGGATGGTACCGCCGGGGTAACCGAAAATGGTATCAACGCCTTGCTCCAAGAGGCACTCCATGAGTATTTTTGCGCCTTTCATTTGCATATGCACATTCTCCTTTATAAAATCGTAGCCCCACGATCCGAAAGCTGACCGTGGGGCTTGCATATCATGTACGGTTCCAATTTGAATGATGCTTCGGTTATGGAGAGACTGAATTTTCTATCACATCATTTGGAACGTTGGATGCAATTCTTGGCACAGCTTTTGGCACTATCCTCTGCGGCTACAAGTACAAGGCCGAGTAGAATAATGCTGACAAGCAATATGCTGTTGAGTGCATTCACGAGCATCATAACGTTACCTCTTTACCGAAACGGTTAAATCAAATAAACATGATAAATTGTAACACAATTATGCTGTTTTGTCAAGGGGGAATTGTCAAATTTATTTCATTTCATCAGGAAAATTTATCAAAACTTGTTGTATTTTGCAAGCCCCTCGCTTTTTAACTTCAATTTTCAGCGTTTGGCTTCTTTTCGTCGGAAATACCTACTACGCTGTCTACGGGCATGGCAAAAGCGATACCCTGCCCCGGGGTTTTAAGACCTACGGAACGATAAAGCGCATGAAGGATGTCATCGCGAATTTCGGAGGGAACCAAGATCATAACCATCTCCTTTTCGGGAGTGACAGTGATCTCAAAACGTTTTTCAGCCTCTTTATTGGCAGTACCTCTGGCGTGGATAACGGTGCCGCCTCGAGCGCCAAACTCCTTAGCAGCGTCCATAACTGCCTCACTGTAGCCTGCATTGACGATACAAAAAATAACTTCGTGCTGATAATTACTCATAATCAACTGCCTCCTTGTTTACGCCTGCGTATTAGACAGGAACTGATAGATGGCCACGCCGATGGTGCCCGTCATGGGGGTGGTAAAAGCAATGCCTTTACCGTTCTTTATGGTCTTGAACTTATGCTCTAAGGCCGAAAGTATCTCCCCTGCACGATCCTCTCGGATGACACTGAAGATGACCGCTTTATCGGTCTCTACGAGTCCAAGGTAATGCAACGTCTCTTTGGAGGCCGTGCCTTCGGCGTTTGTGATCAGCTGCATATTGACCTCAAAGGATTGAAGAAAGTCTGCATAAAATTCTGCTTTATTGCGGTTGACCACCGTCACGAGCAGAGTCAGCTTACGGGGGGCAGACATACGCTCTGCAGATGCCGTTTCATTTAGGGGAACAGAAGATTCCCTTTTTCTGATAAATTTTGCCATAGGGACAACCTCCTGTCAATTAAAATCAATGATTTGCTCGTCGTCGGCGTTGAGGATGCGACGCATAGCAATACGATCCTGAACGGTCTTTTTCACTACAGCGCGAAATCCGAGAAGCTGGATGGTAATGAGGGGCGTCATAGCAACCATGGCCACGATACCGAAGGCGTCGCTCATGACCTTGACCTCGCCCTGAAGCATACAACAGACACCGATGGCAAAGGGGAGAATAAAGCTGGAGGTCAAGGGACCGCTGGCAACCCCGCCTGAGTCGAAGGCGATGGCGGTGTAGAGACCGGGGACAAAGAAAGAAAGTCCCAAGGAAATGAGGTAGCCGGGAATAACATAATAGAGAATGCTGAAATCAAAGACAACACGGAGCATAGAGAGTCCCAAAGAAATGCCCACACCCACGGAAAGGGCGATCATCATGGATTTCTTACTGACGGTACCGTCGGTGATATCCTCTACCTGCTTATTCAGCACATGGACAGCAGGCTCTGCGAGAACGACCACCATACCGATGATAAAGCCAAAGCCGATGACGAAGGCGGGGTGGTTCCCTGCCAACTCGGTTCCCATCTTAAAGCCGATGGGCACAAAGCCAACCTTAACAGCGGTAAGGAAGACAACGAGGCCAATGTATGTATAAATAATACCTACGGCAATCTGCAAAAGGCGCTTTTTGGGAAGCTTTAAGCAAACAAGCTGCAAAACAATAAAGAAAGCGACAATAAGACCAAGGGCGATGGCAACTTCCTTAAAGGTATGCAAAACCGTCTCGAAAAGTGCGGAACCTAAGCCTGCCTCTACCGAATAGTCCGGGACGGCATAGCTCATATCCCCACTGGCAGTAACACCCAAAAGCATGACGGCAATAATGGGGCCAATGGAACACATGGCAATGAGACCAAAGCTGTTTTCTCCTACATTTTTACCACCCAAAGTGGTTGCGATACCCACGCCCAACGCCATGATGAAAGGAACGGTGATAGGACCGGTGGTCACGCCACCCGAATCAAAAGCCAGGGGGAGGAAATCGGTATTTTCGTTGATGATAACCAGTGCTGTCAGCATGAAAAGCACCATATAGAAAAACAGGAGCAGAGATGACAGGGGCTTGTGGGTTACCATTTTGATAACGGAGATAATCAAAAACAGGCCCACACCCGCACCTACGGTCATAATGAGCAGGGTGCCGTTTAGAACCTCTCCCACTTGATTGGCAAGCACCGACAGATCAGGCTCAGCTACGGTGATAAGCAAACCCATGGCAAAGCATACTGTAAGCAGGACGGGCAGATTGCCTGATTTGGTGAGACCCGATCCGATTTGTTCGCCCATAGGCGTCATGGCCAAATCGGCACCCATATTGAAAAGGCCTATACCAAGAATCAGAAAGAATGCGGATGCAACAAAAACGCCCATTTCAAGTCCCGTGAAGTTCACGAGGGGCGTCAAGTTGAGAAGCAACACAATGGCCGCTACAGGAAGCACCGATACCAATGCCTCTTTGATCTTAGCCAACAAAATCTTCGTCAAGACGGGTCTCCCTTCACAGTAAAATACTTCATATATATAATAACATAGAATTCACCCAAAATCAATAGGAGAAAACGGAGAATTTCGCTATCTTTCCAATAGGGTTTTGAACATATGTCATAAAGAAAAAGGGGAGGAACTCAACATTCCTTCCCTTACATTTTAAATTTCCAGCATACGCATAAGCTCGGCTTCGTCAATGACAGTAACACCCAACTCCTTGGCCTTGGTAAGTTTGGAGCCGGCGGCCTCACCCGCCACCACATAGTGGGTCTTCTTGGACACCGAGCCCGACACCTTACCACCCTGGGCCTTGATTTTCTCAGAGGCCTCATCGCGGGACATAGTGGGAAGGGTGCCTGTGAGAACAAAGGTCAACCCCGCGAATTTTTCGCCCTTGGGGGCGGCGGTGGAAACGGTCAGGCATCCAGCGGCGGCGAGGCGCTGACACAGCGCGACGTTTTGGGGGTGAGAGAAGTAATTGACCACGCATTCGGCGGTGATGAGGCCAAAATCTTGGATATCACAAAGCTCGTCGAGGGTGGCAGACATACAGGCCTCCAGAGTGCCGTACTTCCCTGCCAAGGCGGTGGCGGCCACTGCACCGATATTTCGGATACCGAGAGCAAACAGAAGTCTTTCAAGGCCTGCTTGCTTAGACTTTTCGATGGCATCAATGAGATTCTTGGCAGACTTCTCGCCCATGCGATCAAGCTCTGCCACCTGCTCCGCGGTCAGGCTGTAGAGATCGGCGGCATCGTGGATGAGGTCGGCCTTGATGAGAGCCTCCACGATCTGAGGGCCGAGGCCGTCGATGTCCATGGCGTCCTTGGAAGCGAAATGCTCGATGCCGCGTGACAGTTGGGCAGGACAAGCGGCATTGGTGCAACGAACAGCAGCCTCGCCTTCTTCGCGGTAGACGGGCTCGCCGCATGAGGGACATACAGTAGGCATTTCAAAGGAACGCTCTCTGCCATCCCGCTTCTCGGGATGGGCGCAAACCACCTCAGGGATGATTTCTCCCGCCTTTTGGACAGTGACGAAATCTCCCAAGTGAATGTCACGCTCGCGGATAAAGTCAAGATTATGAAGTGTGGCACGGGAGACGGTGGTGCCAGCCAAGCGGACGGGAGACAAAACGGCGTTGGGGATCAGCACGCCTGTACGCCCCACCGAAATGGTGATATCTTCCAGCTTTGTAATCTTCTGCTCGGGAGGAAATTTATAGGCCACTGCCCAGCGGGGGGTGTTGGTGCCTTCGCCCAAAGTACGGCGGTGAGCAAGGCTGTCCACCTTGATGACCACGCCGTCGATGTCGTAGGCCAGCTCGTCACGGAGACTGCCGATGTGGGAGATATGCGCCTCAACGGCGGTATATTCGGACACCACGGTACGAAGCTCTAAAGTTTTAAAGCCCAGCTCTTTGAGACGGTCGAGGGTCTCAACGTGGGTCAAGGGGGTGTGGCCGTCGAGGTAGAGGCTACCCTCCTGGAAATTGAACACGAAGATGGACAGAGCGCGCTCGGCGGTGATATTGGGGTCGAGCTGACGGAGGGAGCCTGCGGCGGCGTTACGGGGATTGGCCATGAGCTGCTTCCCTTCGACCTCACGCTTGGCGTTGATGCGCTCAAAGACCTCACGAGGCATATAGACTTCGCCGCGCACCGTCAGGTCAAGAGGCTCAGGGAGGGTCAGGGGGATGTCAAAGATGGTTTTGACATTGTTCGTCACGTCCTCGCCAACGAAGCCATCGCCACGGGTGGCACCTTGGACGAGCACGCCCTTTTCGTATTTGAGAGAGACCGACAGGCCGTCGATCTTGGGCTCCACCGAGAAGGTGGCATCGGGGATGGAATGGAGGACACCCGTCATGAAATCATCCAGCTCCTCGAAAGAAAACACGTCGGAAAGGGAGTCCATGCGCACGGAATGTGTGACCTTGTCGAACTTATCCAGCGCCTTGCCGCCGATGCGGTGGGTGGGAGAGGCGGGATCGTCAAATTCGGGGTATTGTTCCTCCAAATGCACCAGCTCGTAGTAGAGCTTGTCGTACTCGTAGTCAGAAATCTCGGGGGCATCGTAGACGTAATAGAGCTTGGCGTGGTGGGTGAGGGAGTCGCGAAGCTCGGTGATACGGGAGAGGATGGCTTGGGTTTCGGGGGTGAGATTTTTCATGGGGGACTCCTTTTTTAGTGAGGAATGAGAAATGAAGGGAAGGTAAATTGTTGTTTATCTTTTTTCCACTTTCTTTCCTCGTCGAAAGAAAGTGGAGTAAAGAACGCCGCTCAAGGGAGATGTTTCTCCCTTGAGAAACCCTCTCAAGGTGACGCACGCCGCCTATGGCGGCAACAGCGTGTAAAGAACCTCCACACCCGATGCCTCGCCCCCACGGCGGAGCGCCTCGGGGCT
>SVTB01000155.1 GCA_015064015.1 Oscillospiraceae bacterium
CACCATGACCTCAGGCCAATGCACCATGGGGGCGGCAACAAAGGTAAGAGTACGGCGACCGAGGCAGAGCGTATCACCTTCCTTGATGACCATACCGTTCTCGGTAAAATCACGGCCGAAGAACTGCTTCATCATGGCAAAGGCCTTGGCGGAGGCCACCACCACCGTCTCGGGATAAGTCTTCAAAAAATTCACAATATTGGCGGAATGGTCGGGCTCCATGTGCTGAATGATCAAAAAATTCGGCTTGCGGCCGTCGAGTGCCGCCTGCAAGTGATCCAGCCACTCATGGGTAAAGCGGGCATCCACCGTGTCCATGACGGCCACCATTTCATCCAGAATCACATAGGAATTATATGCCATGCCATTGGGTACGACATACTGACCTTCAAAGAGGTCAATGCTGTGGTCGTTGACACCGATGTACTTGATGCTGTCGGTAATATACATAGAGATTCCTCCTGTTTTTTGATACGAAAGTATTATACCATTTTCTACGGTTTTTTTCAATACTGTTCCAGAATTTTTATTTGGAAATGCAACCATTTTTTATTCTGTCAATCCGAGGTGTTTTCTGAAAAATCCAAGGATATGCTCCCACGCCTCGGGGGTGATGACACCGTGGCCGCAATCCTGCAAGCGATCGTATTCCACGCTGTGCCCCAAGGCTCGCAGCTCGTCCACGTATGTGTCCATATGCCACTCCGGGAAGAGCTCGTCGGCACAGTCGTTGATGAGCAAATAGGGGATACGGGGCATATCGTGGATGCGATGCTTGGGTGATATTTTCAAAAGATTGTCCGCAATTTCCCCCTCATAGTCCGCAACAGCACGGAACAGGGTGCGGCGGAAGCATTCGTGCGCCTCAAAGCACGCAGGCACATCCACGCAGGGGCAAACCGACACACAGGCCGTAGGCTTGATCTTAGCCTCTGCGGCATAGATGAGCGCGCCCATACCGCCCATGCTCCCTCCCGTCACGATCCACGGAGTTTCGGCGGGGAGCTGATATTTTTCTCGGATGGCATCTGCCACCAGTTCACAATAGCGTACCGCGCCGCGATTCATCCAGCTCCAAGGGCCGGGAAAGGTATACGCTACCAAAATTCCTTCCCCTGCAAGTATTTCAGCATAGCCGTGGCCATATTCCGCAAAATCCATGCCGCCCCCCATACAGGAGCCACCGCCCAAACCCGGGAACTCCAAAATAAAGCCGCGAACGGGTTTTTGGAGGCGCGCCTCGTTGGTGTTACAGAAGAGCGAGAGTGTCGCTACGTTGATGATTTGTTTGTCATTGTTCATGGTGATTCCTCCTATCGGTAGCTTATGCCCAGGCCTGCCGCAAAACCTTTTGGCGGCTCTTTAAAAATTTCAGCAAAAAGTCCGCGTTCCTGTCGGTCAGATCCGGATCCTGCCTATACCATCTTTCTTGATTGAGTATAAGAGACTCGGCTATGCTGTCGCGGTAATTCTGTACCTCCTTGATAGCCTCTGAAAGCACATCCGCATACAGCGCGTTGTATCTTTCCTTAACCTTGCTTGCAAGACGGCTTTTCATCAGGCCTTCGAAGAAGAAGTTGGAATATTCCACCTGCTTGCTGATCTCGTAAGAGATGTTGGGCTCGCCCGTCCAAGGGGTGTACAGGGAATAATCGTAATCCCAGATCGGCCCGAAGGAGATCCGTCCGGCGCGTCCTTCATCCCTCTTTTCATGATACGTATAAAAGGATTTCCAGACATGATCTTTTTCTCCCATGATCTGATCCACAATGAGGTGGTCTATCAGGGATTCCACATGGATATTCCGTCCCATCCAGTTGGCATTTCCCGCCAGAAAGCAGTCCGCCATCTTCTCATAGTAAGCTTGCAATTCAGAGAAAAACTTTCTAAACTGCGCCTCGCTGACGAAATCCTCCTTGCGAGGATATTTCAACTCAAAATAACGGCCGACGGAGGGGATAAAAAAGTAAGTCTCTCCACGTTTTGCACCGGGATATTCGGGCGCGCGCTCGTCCATGCAAACGAGAAAGTTGAAGTCCATCAGCTCCGTCATATCCGATGTAATGGGAATTTCCAGATCCAAGCGCCCTTCCTTTTCTTCCACCTGCTCACAAAGGGAATACATACCCATGTATTCTCCGTCCAGATAGAGATTTACTTGATGGATCGTAGGGGTGAAGGCCAGTGCATCCGAGGCTTGCCCCAAATACATGGCAGCATAATTGTGCATACAGGAGGGATCCAGATACTCTGCCAGCAAGACCCAGCTTTTGGCCTTGTCGAGTCCAAAGAGGGATTGCTTCTGGTCAAATCTGATGCGATATGGCTTTTTGATATAGCCTGCCGTTGAATTGCCCCGCAGACGAATGCCTCCGGGGATATTGAGAAGAATATCCTCGGTGTTTTCCAAGGACAGTGTCATGTCCACGTATTCGGTTTTGGATTCAATGCTTTTCCCTCCCACCGAAATATGCAGGATAGGCAATTCATAAGTAGCATATTCCATCAAAATCAGCGGATCGGTTGCTGCTTTCAGCATAGAAACAGGAATCGTATCCCCCTCGTAGCGAATGCCGCTCACTTCAAAGCCGCGGCAGGCGTAGCCTATCGGGGGTATCACTCGGATATGGGTATGCTTGGAGAGCGCCGCATCGGGCATGCGCTTTGCCTCCATGGGGATCTCTCCCACACTGCGCACATCTGTATTCAATGGATAGATTTTGGCATCCTCGGGGATATGGAGCGTTTCGTACGTCTCGGGCTCGGTCTGCGGAGCTTCGGTTTCGGCGGGGCTTGTATATACAGGGAAAGCTCCCCCTTGCTCCGTTTCGGTCTGTAACAGGCTTTCGGCCGTGGTTTCCGAAGCGTCTTCCACCATGCTTTCGGCATCGCTATACGCCTCCGCAGCATCGGACGTCAGCACGGTTCCCTCAGCATCAGGCGAGGATATATTCGAATTTTTGCAAGCGACCAACAGCAACAAAAGCCCCAACGCAAGCACCGCCAAAATCAGCGTAAATTTTTTCATAGAAAAACAGAACTTCCTTTCCAAAGGACGTATATTTCGCCACCATTATAACACAATCCCGCATCCCTGTCAATCTCTCCCCCTTGGATTCGGGTGGCATCCGAAAAAATCCCCCGACGAATGTCGAGGGATCTTTTCAATATCAGCGATTCCACATCAGAGACGCGTTCATCGTCTTTGACAACCGGGAGCTTTCTAATTTTCCCGATAGCGCTTAAGCCGACAGAGCTTTTAGATGTGCTCCTTCTTTTTGAGAAGAACAGCGGCAGCTGCAGCAGACATCAAAACGGCAACAGAACCCAAAACCGTTGCACCGCAACCGGATTTTTCTTCCGTTGCGGAGTCGGACTCAGAGGCGGAATCCGCGGCACTTGCGGATTCTGCCACGCTGCCTTCTGCGCTGTCGGACTCTGTGGGCGCAGATGCAGACTCAGACTCAGGCTCGGAATCGGATACAGGCTCGGATACGGGCTCAGAATCAGATTCGGGCTCGGATACAGGCTCGGAATCGGGCTCGGATTCCACGGGCTGCATGGACTCGTAGAGATCGTATGGATCTACGCCGTAGTACTTGATCCAAGCGATATCAATGGTCTCACCGAGGAACTCCTCAGCACCCGCAAAGGGAGCCAGACCTGTGTTAACGATCCAGTCTCTCCAGTTCTCTTCGAAGCTCATGTCGTACACAACGTAACGCCACTGACCGTCGGTCTCCAGCGTTTCGGTGTAGAGCATATCCTCGAGGTCATACTCGGGAACGCGAGCAGAGCGATAAATGTGCCCCAGCTCTTCGGCCTTTGCGGAGGTCGTGCGGTACTTCACCACGGCATAGGGGCCAAGGTCAGCACGCAGGGAGCGAGGATAGTCCTTGCTCCAGAAATAGGGAAGGTCACCCAGCGCGGTAACACGGATGAAGGTATCCTCACCCTCGGTCATCTTTTCGATGGAACAGTCCTCGGCGATAAAGCTGTTTACAACCTTCTCGTTGGACATATCCACGAATTCCTGCAGATCGTATTCCAGGTCTTCTTCGCTGACACCGGGGATCTCCTCAGGCTTGATTTCAACGTCATCAGGCTTGCCCATAAAAGTAACGCGGGCAAAGTACTCGGTCATCTTATGGGAATACTGGCCGCCGATACCGTGGCAGAAGCCGACCTGCCAGTAGTTGTCAACAGAGGTTTCCTCACCGTTGACAGACAAGAGCCATGCGTAGTTGATCTGGTCACCGTTCTCAACGACACGATCCTTCAGACCCAGAGCGGTTTGGAGGTGAATACGAACCTCGTAAACGACCTTCTGGTTTATCTTATCGTAAGAGCCCACGAAGTCGGTGTTACCCTCGGGTCTGTAGGGACCCATCCAGGAGTGAGCCAGAGACTCGCCGGTTTCACTGTGCACACCGTAGCCCAGTTCAGCATAGCTGTTATTCTGGCCGCGGCCGGTGCTGTCTGTGGGCGCGATACCGACCTGTAGCATATTGTATGCATACAGATAGGAATTGCCGCCCAAAACCTCGGGGGTACAGGTGTGACCGTTGACGGTCTTTACCTCGAAGGCGATGTACATATAGACACCGTCCCAGCCCCAGTAAGCGTCAAAGAAGCCGTATCTGGTCAACTCATAAAATTCGGCAAAGTCTTCCTCGGTGTTTCCGGTAGCAACAGCCATGTAAGCCATATAGTCCTCGTACATTTCAAAGGGCAGATACTCACCCTTACCGATCTTACCGTCCAGGGTAGGGGTAGCTCTCAGCCACGGAACTTCCCAGAAGGTGGTTTCCTCACCCGCTTTTCCGGAGATGATCTCGTCATGCTTGGGGGAGTTGACAGCCCAGTGGCCACCCTCGTTGATCATACCGTCGACAGCCGCCGAGGCAGGCATAACGAACAAGGTTGCAATCATAGCCAGCGCGGCTACAAGCGCAATCAATTTTTTCATGTTGTTTCTCCTCTCTTACAGAGATGTTTCTTCGTAAATTCTCCCTTGCGGGAGAATTACTGCTATGATTATACCAAATTTTGAACAAAGTGTCAATCCGACACCTGCGATTTCCTGATTTTCAGCATTCCCCCCAACAAATCAAAAAGCTTTTTGGGCAAAAAAACTAACTTTTTTACAACTTTCAAGTGTGAAACAAAACTTTCTATTGACAAATACCCCCGAGGGGTATATAATATAACTGACAAAACGGAAGGTAAAGGAGATACGCCATGCCGGACACTCATGACCATGTAAGTATAATAGATGCAGAAAAAAATTGTCCCTGTACC
>SVTB01000156.1 GCA_015064015.1 Oscillospiraceae bacterium
GCAACACCGTCATGGTCAACGACCGCCGCATCCTCAAGGGCATGGCCAAGAAGGCAGGCTTCGCCGAGGAGGACTATAACAAGGTATTTATCATTCTCGATAAGTACGATAAGATCGGCGAGGACGGCGTGAAAAAGGAACTGCTGGAATCCGGCTGTGACGAGGCCGCCGTTAATGCCTATATGGATATCTTCCACGGCTTCATGACCGCTGAGGATCGCTTCTCCTATGTGGAAGAAGCCTTCGGGGATGCCATGGAACCCGGTGTGGCCGATAACATCCGTCAGATTTTCGCCAACGTAGCCCTCATGTCGGGCGGCAAGTTCAACCTCTCCTTCGATCCCACCCTGGTGCGCGGTATGGGCTACTATACGGGTACCATCTTCGAGATCAAGTCCGAGGACTTCAAGGGTTCCTCCATCGCCGGCGGCGGCCGCTACGATAACATGATCGGCAACTTCACAGGCACCCCCACCTGCGCCTGCGGCTTCTCCATCGGCTTTGAGCGTCTGGTCGGCGCATTGCTTGACAAGAAGTTCAAGGCAGACGGCACCCGTGAGAAGGTGGCCGTCCTCTACGGTAAGGCTTTCACTTCAGGCGACGTGGCCACTCTGCAGTGCAAGTGTAACGCTTTGCGCGAGGATGGTAAGATGGTTCTCGTCCAAAAGATGAACAAGAACGTGGGCTTCCAGAAGCAGAAGCTGGAGGCAGAAGGGTACAGCACCTTCATCGACGTGAGATATCCCGACGAGATCGAGGCCAAACTCTGATGAAAACTTGGCAACAGGTTCTCTACTACGCCCTTTGGTTCTTTATGACCGTTGGATGCCTGTTTCTCTATGGTCTTCTGTTCCTGTTCGATCAAGTCAAATGGGTCCTGCCCTTGATCTCCTGCCAATTTGCGGTTATCGTGTGCCTGTCCATCGTTTGGAACCGAAAGATTGACGCGGGAAAGCTCCTTTCAAAGATTGTTAAACCCGTGATCATGGGCATCGGGTCGGTAGTCTTTTCACTGCTTTTGTGTATGGCGGTCAACAATCTGTCCCTCAACCAAGTGGACGAATATGACGCCATCGTAACCCGAACCACATGGAACGCTTGTTTCTATAACGTATACTTTGAGACCCCCGATGGGGACGAACAGAGTGCCAAAGTTCTTGACTTCCGAATCATCGTCGCCGATGATTCTATGATCAAACCGCAGGAATACGTTCATGTCAGGGAATACGTCGGTCTCTTTGGTTTGGAGCATTACGAGATCATCCAAGAATTCGACGAGCCCTGATGACGCTATCTATAACAAAACCTCCCCAAGCTACACGGCAAGGGGAGGTTTTTCGTGTGTGAAGATAATTAGTCATGTTTTTTGCGAAGGTCAAATCTCATCCAACAAAAGGATGCTCCTTGGCCGCTGTCCGCATCTGCGCCATGATGGTCTTGGGCTTCTTGCTTTTAAACAGAGAAGACCCCGCCACCAGAATGTTGGCGCCCGCCTCGGTACAATGTACGGCGTTTTCGGCATTGATACCGCCATCTACCTCAATGTTCAGGTCAACCCCGCGAGCTAAAGCCTCGCGGCGCAGAATACGCACCTTGTCCAGACATTCGGGCATAAAAGATTGTCCCCCAAAGCCGGGCTCAACTGTCATGACGAGAATCATATCGGCAACACCGATGAAGGGAATGATGGCTTCGGCGGGAGTCTTAGGAGAAATAACAATACCGCACGGAATATGTTTTTCTTTAATTGTTTTTAAAATCTCCATTGGCTGATCTGAGCATTCGTAATGAAAGGTAATGATATCAGCGCCGGCCTTGATAAAGCTATCCACATATTTGAGAGGATCGCTGATCATGAGATGTACATCGAAAATGAGCTGGGTATGTTTACGGATAGAAGCAATAAGCCCCGCCCCAAAGCTGATGTTGGGAACAAAGTGGCCGTCCATCACGTCCAGATGCAGATAGTTTGCACCCGCTTCTTCCATACGTTTGATCTCACCCTTGAGATCTGAAAAATCAGCGGCCAGGAGGGAAGGAGCAATATAAAACATAGCTGTACCGTCCTTTCGTATCGTGTGAAATTTGTCAACAGACAAAAAGAAATGTCATATAATGGGGTGTGGCTTTTCGTGCCGCTCCGTGCACGGAGATGTTAAGGAGATTCTTTGAAAAATAGAACTCCTAAAGAAAGGAATATAGACTTATGCGTGTACGGAAGGTACTGCGCGGGGGTGTCTAAAAGATACCCCCTTGAATTTAAACCAGCAAACAAACTGCATGAGCTGCCATGCCGTCACCGCTTCCCGTAAAGCCCAAATGCTCCTCGGTGGTGGCCTTGACATTGATTGTATCTGCAGACACGCCCAAAACACGGGCAATATTTTCTTTCATAGCAGGAATGTGGGGGGATAGCTTGGGAGCCTGTGCCAAAATTGTGGCATCCAAATTCCCCAGAGCATAGTTACTTGCTTTCATTAACTCAGCTACATGGGTAAGAAGCATTAAGCTGTCAGCGCCCTCATAGGCAGGATCCTTATCAGGAAAAAGCCGGCCAATATCAGGCGCACCCATGGCACCCAATAGAGCATCCATAATCGCATGAACCAATACATCAGCGTCGGAATGTCCTAACAATCCCTTCTCATAAGGAATATCCACACCGCCGAGAATGAGCCGTCTGCCCTCCACAAGACGGTGGACGTCGTAACCGTGGCCGATTCTCATGCCCTATCCTCCCATACTCTGGAGGCTTTTTTAGCGGCTTCAGCGGCAGCCTCTTTACGCACGGCTAACACAGCTTTGGCGAAAATCAAATCCGAAGCCTCTGTGATTTTAATATTTTCACGGCTGCACTCTACCATTTTAACGGGTACACGGATATGCTCAGCCATTTGATTATCATCTGTAGCTTCAAACTTTTCGTCGCGGCAAACATAGGCAGCAGCACGGTACAGATCAATCTGAAACGCCTGAGGGGTTTGTGCCATCCATACCAGCTTACGTTCAGGAGTATAATCAATAAAGGCAGATTTGTCACATACTTTGACTGTATCGGTTGCTTTGATACCTGCCGAAGCTGCATTCCATTGATATGCGGCGTGGATCACTCGGCTGATTTCTTCCGGGGTGATAAGGCATCTGGCGGCATCGGCTACAGCAATGTACTTACACCGTTTGTCCACCTCGTCAGAGCCAAGACGAGCAGATTCTTGGCGGGTGCTACCGCCCTTTACTACTTTGGTCAGCTTGGTGATACCATAAGCCTCTTTCATATTGTCATAAAGAGAAATCTCATCTTCTTTGGCCACTACAATGATTTCGTGAACACAATCCACGGCTTCATATGCCTGTAAGGTACGAGCTACTACAGGGATGCCCTCTAATTCTATGAATTGCTTGGAGTTTCCATCTCCCATGCGGGTAGAACTACCTGCGGCGCAAATCACCACTGAAGTAAAGTGCTTGGGATGGGGTTTACCTGCGATGGCGCGGAGAATACCCGCGATTTTGGATGGCGCATCGCTCTTTTGAGGAGCTTTATCGCTCTTTTTTCTCATGGCGTCCTCCTTTGATTGGTTTTTTATTGAGGGGCGTTGCCCCTTAGAGCCGTACACTCAATCCAGTGCGTTTAGAGCATCAACTCTTGCCTGGTGACGGCCGCCGAGAAATTCTGTGTCCACAAAAAGGTCAACGATATCGCAGGCCAGGCCGTAGCCAATAACGCGCTCACCCATGCACAATACGTTAGCGTCATTGTGCATACGGGTCATGCGAGCGGAAAATGTGTTTTCACACACGGCGGCTCGGATACCAACGTGCTTGTTGGCGGCGATAGACATACCAATGCCTGTGCCACAAAGCAGAATACCAAGGTCAGCCTTGCCGCTTGTCACGATTTCACACACAGCGTGAGCGAAATCTACGTAATTACAGGATTCGGTGGCGTAGGTACCTACGTCAATGACATCGATACCTCGGGAGCTCAAATGCTCGATCACCTTTTGCTTTAGGTTAAAACCGGCGTGGTCACAGCCAATCACAATTTTCTTGTTTTCCATGTCAGCCATTCCTTTTTAATCAATATTTGACAAGCCCTTAGTCACACATTCGCGCCGTCGGCTTTTTTCTCATTTTCCAACCGCATCCGCTCGGCTTGAGAGGGGCGAAGATATACGGGTGCCAATTCCGCATCGGTGCAGGAAATGCCGTTTCGGTACATATCCAAAGCCACACACGCCACGGAATAACCGCTCTGGTTGCGAAGTCGCTCTTCCAAAAGAATCAGGCTGTCATCCAAAACAGGGAACTGTTCGCCAAATTCATCATAATCAATAACCAACTCAGCGCCGTCACCCACCAGATAAATTTTATGCTCGGAGACGTAACCCTCCAACTCCCGGAGCAAATCCTCAATGGCCAAAGCCCTGTCCTCGCACAGACGGGTCAGCTTGCCCCCCTTGCTTTCAAACAAAGCGTTGTAGACCTGCTCACGGCGGGCGTTCATGCAGGGACAGATGATGCCATCAAATGCCTTCGCGTTGGTTGCCAACGCCTCTAATGTGGACACACCCACACAGGGCTTGTCCTTGCCAAAGGCGATGCCCTTGACTGTTGCCGTTCCGATGCGTACCCCCGTAAAGGAGCCGGGACCTATCGTGCAGGCAAATAGGTCAATGTCATCTACGGTCACACCGCAGGATTTTAGCACAAACTCCACCGTGGGGAGCAGGGTCTCGGAGTGGGTGTTGCCCGTGTTCAGGGTGCATTCAGCCAGTAAATGCTCGTTGTCACATAAGGCCACAGAGCCAACCAGAGCCGTCGAATCCAAAGCCAAAATCAGCATACCTGCCTCCTTATTTCAAAATAATGTCAACGCTACGCACGTCCACACCTTCGTCCGTCTTTGAGATGGTCACCTCAATGCGTTGGTGGGGAAGGGAATCCATGATGTTTTCACACCACTCCGCAATGCAAATACCGCTGTCCAGATATTCGTCGTAGCCCATGGCATACAGTTCGTCATCCGATTCAATGCGGTACATATCAAAGTGAAAGAGGGGGCGCTTACCGCGCAAACGGTATTCATGTACCAGCGCAAAGGTGGGGGACTTGATCTGCTTGCCGGGGGCTAACACCTCGGCAAAGCCCGACACAAAGGCCGTCTTGCCCACGCCCAGATCGCCAAACATGGCCACGAAGGAGGGAAGGGACCTGTCAGCCTCCAAGGCCTCCGCCAGCATACGACCCACCGC
>SVTB01000157.1 GCA_015064015.1 Oscillospiraceae bacterium
ATACGAGCGTATGCTACGTGAGGAAGAGAGAGACATTATCATTACCTCCTGCTGTCATTCTGTCAATTTGCTGATTCAAAAGCATTTTCCGTCGGCCCTTGAATATCTCGCGGACGTTATGTCGCCTATGCAGGCGCACTGCGCGGATATCAAGAGAAGAATGCCGAACGCCAAAACCGTGTTCATTGGCCCTTGTGTAGCCAAGAAAGACGAAGCCGAGTACTATGAAGGGCTCGTTGATGCGGTTCTTACCTTTGAAGAGCTTACCAATTGGTTGAAATCCGAGAGAATTGAGCTTGAAAAGGAAGTAGATGATACGCCAGAGAGCCGTGCGCGCTTCTTCCCCACCACCGGCGGCATACTGAAGACCATGGCACAAAATGCGCCCGGATATACCTATATCGCGCTGGACGGGGTGGAAAACTGCATCGCCGCACTCAAGGATATTGAGAGCGGTAAGATCCATAAGTGCTTTATTGAAATGTCTGCTTGCGTTGGCAGCTGTATTGGCGGTCCCGTTATGGAAAAATACCATAGCACCTCCCCCATTAAGGATTACGTAACGGTAGCTGATTATGCGGGTGAGTGTGATTTTGAGGTGGATCAGCCTGCTCCTATGGAGCTGAAGAAGCATTTTTCTATGATCGAGAAAAAGCTGCAAGTGCCTTCAGAAAATGATATTATGGCGGTTCTTCGCCAGATGGGCAAGTTCAAGCCTTCCGATGAGTTGAATTGCGGCTCTTGCGGATATAATTCCTGCCGTGAGAAAGCAATTGCCATTATTCAAGGCAAGGCTGAGATTTCTATGTGTCTGCCCTTCCTTAAGGATAAGGCCGAAAGCTTCTCGGATACCATCGTTAAGAATACGCCCAACGGACTTATTGTTCTGAACGAGAATCTTGAGGTTCAGCAGATCAACAATGCAGCCCGCAAGATTATGAATATCCGTGCGGCATCCGACGTGCTTGGTGAGCCTGTTGTTCGTATTCTCGATCCCACCGTATTCGTACAGGTCAGAAACAACGGCAGAACGGTTCGTAATCAACGTACTTATCTTGCCGAATATAAGAAATATGTGGAACAGACCGTGGTTTACGATTCCGATTCCCGTATGCTGATCGGTATTATGCGTGATATTATTCTCTAATAAATGAAAATGTATTAATTGAAATTGGAGCAGCTATAGCATTATTTAAAAACAGAGTGATCTTGTTGTGTAAAAAAGGCATACAATTACCATCAAATCTCCAAGGCCTTTATCGTTGTGAATATGAAGGAGAGCAATTAGATTATCAAGCAACAATGAAACTTCTCAAAACCTTCAGTGAATTCAGAAAAAACTAACCAACCACAAAAACACCAAGCAGGTGGCAAATTGCACATACCATAATTGAATTACATGGCAATGCTAAAATGCTTTTCCCAGATGATATTCCAGAACACTACTCTTGGCAATTAAAAGGATATAATACAACCAGAGTGATGTTAAAGATGGCACCATCAACTATTGCACCGCAATAAACAAAGAAAAGGCTCTGAGATTAGTTCCCAGAGCCTTTTTGGTCGGAGTGACAGGATTCGAACCTGCGGCATCGACGTCCCAAACGTCGCGCGCTACCAACTGCGCCACACCCCGAAGTGTGAAAAATATTCGATTTTTAGGTCATTTTCCGTAAGTGGTCAAATCTGTGGTCAAAACATTTTGTAGGTGTTTTTTTGAAAAGGCAAACACCCGAAAAAGTCAATGTTTACAAGGGCGTTTTCTCAATGATTGCAAGGCTTTTCGTGGCTTTGCTTTTCGCGCGGAGCGCGTTTTTGCCCGCGGGGGCGTCCCCGCTGCCTGCATGCTCCCAAAGCTAGCGCGCTACCAATTGCGCCACACCTCGATGCAACACGGCATCACGGGTATACATTATAGCAGATACTTCCCCGTTTGTCAAGTATTCCGCGGAAAATCTTCATCGAAAACCGCCGGGGCAGACCGACGGTTTTCTCACACAGCCATCCGCGCAGCCTTACTCCCTGGATTTCAGGCCTTGCAAGCTACGTAGGCAATCGGAACAGACACGCTTCCCGTTGAACATCACGATGTCTTGATCGCCATCACAGAAAACGCAGGTAGGCATATACTTTTTGAGAATGATGCGGTCGCCCTCCACGAATATCTCCACCCGATCACGGATATCGATGTCCAGATTCTCCCGCATTTTCTTGGGGAGCACGATACGGCCCAGTTCGTCAACGCTCTTCAAAATTCCGGTAGATTTCATGTAATGTCATGTCCCCCTTTCGCATACAGAAACACCACCTCGGGTCACGCAGCCGGTACCTCCCGGTGTTTTCTTCGACAAATTACCATCTTTATCCATATTATACCAGATATTTCGCGCTTTGTCAAGAGAATTCTGACAATTTTTGCCTGTTTTTGTAATTCCTTGGTTGAAGTGCAACCGTCAAGCCATAAATGCATCGTATGACGTTTTCTCCGATTAAGAGCCTACGGGCGAGGGAATACTCAAACCGAAATGAAATGCTCGGGCGAGAGACGGGCAACGCCGGGCGGTACCGGGGAGATCATAGACCGCAGACAGAGAGGAGGAACACCGTATGCTCAGAGGTGCCAAAAAGAACATGATCGTCGTACGGACGCGGGACAGCCGTATGTTTGAGGAGGCTTATTTCGTCATGCGGCGTGAGCGCGGGACAGCCACAGCCGATGACCCGGATATTCTGTGGGAGGCGAACCGCATTTTGGAGAGTGCCACCCTCCGCAACGGGCGAAGCCCCCGTGAAGCCGAGATCAATCCGCGACGGCTCCTCCGGCGGAATCTGCTGTGGTTTGGAATGGGACTGTTCAGCGGAGGGGGGATCGTGGGACTCTGTCTGCTCTTATTCTGACCCGTTACCGCTATCCATGGGTCAATATGCCTGTCCGCACGGCCTTGAGCAGATAAAACCTCATGACTTTCCACAAACCTTTCAAAACCGCAAAATTGCTGTTGACATGCGCCGCCGTATGGTGTATAATATATAGGATGTTTGTGTTCGGTCGTTCCCCATGCCTCTTGTGAGACAGGGGACAAAACGCAAGAAAGAAACGGTTGGCTTGCATCGGACGGGTCGTATGGGTCTGATGCCGCGGATACGGAGCCTCCACACCTCCTCCGCCCGCCGTTTACGGAATACGGCTCTGCGTTCGCCGTCTCTTCCCCTGGTTTCTGCGTGAACTTCACAGTACATAGCCCGTGTCTTCCCGTGAAGAGACGGTGGATTCGTTATGCCGTGCGCCTCGTGGGTGGCACGGTGCTTCCCTGCGTCTGTGCGTTCTCCCCGCAGCCGCGGATACACTCTCCGGGAGATCAGAAAGGAATACCATCGAAATCACATGAGCAATACAAGCAAAAAGAACGGGAGTGCCGAAGGGCGCTCCACCAAGGAGACCAGATCCCCTGCCAAAAAAGCCGGGAGAGGCAGCGGCGAGTTCCGCATCGGCTCCCGAGACATTCTGGCTACCCCCGAGATCCTGTCCCCCTTTGATCACACCGAGGAGCCCGTAAAGTCCCGCCGCAAGGGTAAGGGAGAGCTCTCCCCCGCCGAGGAAAAGCCCACCGCCCCCACTCATAGCCGCAAGGGCAGGAAAAAGGCAGAGGAAGCGGCTCCCGCCAAGAAGGATACCAAATCCACCCGCACGGCTGCTGAGAGCAAAAAGCCCGCAGACGCGCCCAAGCGTCCCGTCACCAAAAAGGCCGCTGAGCCTGCCCCTGAGACCTCAACGGCCACCAAATCTCCCCTCCGCTCCTCCGGTAAGGGCCGCCGCGGTGCGCCCTCCATCGTAGCCGCCGAGGATTCCGTCGTCGTGTCGGCCGACACCGTGACCTCAGAATCTCGCCGAGCTCCCCGCAAGCCCTCCGCCGCCTTACAGAAGGTCCCCGGTGCCAAGCTACGGATCATCCCGCTGGGCGGCCTCAACGAGGTGGGCAAGAACATGACCGTCATAGAGTACGGTGAGGACATCGTTATTGTGGACTGCGGCATTGGCTTCCCCGACGAGGACGAGATGCCCGGCATCGACCTGGTCATCCCAGACGTGGCCTACCTGGAGCAGAACCGCCACCGCATCCGCGGTATGGTCATCACCCATGGGCACGAGGATCATATTGGAGCCATTCCCTACATCCTGCAAAAGCTGGATATGCCCATCTACGCCACACGCCTAGCCCTGGGCATCATAGAAAACAAGCTCCAGGAGCACACCCTGCCCCAAAAGCCCGATCTCCGTTGCGTCAAGGCCGGCGACGTGATCCGTCTGGGCACCTCCTTCACCGTGGAATTCATCCGCGTGAACCACTCCATAGCCGACGCTTGCGCCCTGGCCATCAATACCCCACTGGGCATGATGATCCACTCCGGCGACTTCAAGCTGGATCTCACCCCCATCGAAGGCGAAATGATGGATATCACCCGTCTGGGCGAGCTGGGACGTGAGGGCGTCCTGCTCCTTATGTGTGAGTCCACCAATGCCGAGCGTCCCGGATATACCCCCTCCGAGACCAAGGTGGGCAAGTCTCTGGAAATGATCTTTACCATGCACGAGGATCGCCGCATTGTCATCTCCACCTTCTCCTCCAACGTTCACCGCGTCCAACAGATCATCAACATCTCCGCCCGCCACGGCCGCAAGGTGGCGGTTACGGGGCGCAGCATGATCAATATCGTCTCTGCCGCCGTGGAGCTGGGCTACATGAAGGTCCCCGAGGGTGTGCTCATCGATATAGGCGACATCAAGCGTTATAAGCCCGAGGAGCTGACCCTTATCACCACAGGCTCCCAGGGTGAGCCCATGTCAGCCCTCTACCGCATGGCCTTTGGCGAGCATTCCCAGGTGACTCTGGGCTACGGCGACCTCGTGGTGCTGTCCGCCTCCGCCATTCCCGGCAACGAAAAGCTGGTTGGCCGCATCATCAACGAGCTCTCGAAAATGGGGGTTACCGTCATCAACGACGCTTCCGTGGAGGTTCACGTATCGGGTCACGCCTGCCAGGAGGAGCTCAAGCTCATGCAGGGCCTCACGCGTCCCCGTTTCTTCATGCCCGTCCACGGCGAGTACAAGCACATGGCCGCCAATCGCGACCTGGCCGTAGCCATGGGTGTTCCCCCCCAGAACGTCTTCATCTCGGATATCGGCAAGGTGTTGGAGATCGACGAAAAGGGTGCCCGCTGGGGCGGCACCGTCCAGGCCGGCGTGGTGCTC
>SVTB01000158.1 GCA_015064015.1 Oscillospiraceae bacterium
ACATCGACTCCCGCGAGGCCTTGGAGACCGCGATCAAGGATTTCGACGGCACCATCATCGCCGTATCCCACGACCGTTATTTCATTGAAAAGCTGGCCACCCGCATGATCGAGATCACCCCCGGCGCGGGCATCTCGGGTATCACGGGGGAGGCCGACTTCACCGATTACCACGTGGATCGCCCCGGCGAGGGCTACACCGAGTACCGCCGCTTCATGGAGAATCGCCACACGGGCGGCATCTCCCCCACCAGGATGGGCGCGGCTGTCGCGGAAAGCACCACCCCCTCCACCGCCAAGGAGGATTTTGAAAAGGCAAAGCGCTCTGCCTCCGATGAGAGAAAACGGCAAAACCGCATCAAAAAGCTCACCGCCGAGGCCGAGGCCTTGGAAAAGGCCATTGACGATATCGACGCCGAGATGAACGGCGAGGCCGCCACGGATTTCGTCCGCGTAGCAGAGCTTGACACCCTCAAGACCCAAAAAGAGGAGCGACTCCTGGAGGTGTACGAGGAGCTGGAGGAGCTGGAGGGTTAACGTACTCTCTGAAAATTTGTTACATTTTTGAAAATTGTATCGGTTTTCTCTTGCAATTTTGTTACCATTAATATAAAATGAGTACGTAATTTATTTTATATAAGGAGAAAAGAACATGAAAGCAAAAAGAATTTTAACCTTGGTTTTGTCTTTGATTTTGGTTCTGTCCTGTACCGCAGGTGTCCTGACCGTATTTGCAGACGAAACCGCCGACAAGTTTGCACCTCAGAACGAGGAAGTTCTGCAAATGTTTGACGGAACGCAGAGCACCGATGCTCTGGGTGGCATAAACAAGGGCCAGTCTTTTGGCGCTTCCGTAACGATTCCCAACGGCAAGAGACTGTCTCAGATCAACATCTCCTCGCTGGCTACCTACGGCAACAACGCCAACCACATCGTCTTCCGCGTATACCAGTGGAATACCGACTACGCAACCACCGTTAAGGGTGAAGTCCTGGCGCAGGCCAGCTTGAGAAATCACAACGACAATCAGCCTGCGGATGTTGTCCTCCCCTTCAACCGCAATCTGACAGGCAAACTCCTTTGGACGGCTACTTACGAAAGCGGCGGAGCACAAATGACGCCTTGGAAGGTTACCGGAACCGGTGTTGAAGGAGTTGAGTATTTCTTGAACTTCGGAAAATGCAATCCCTTCTGCTTCTCCATCACCGTAGCAGACGAGCTGACCGTAAAGCCCGCATCCTATACCGCTACCTTTATGGCCGACGGTGCCGAGGTTGCAACGACCACCTTCTACGAGGGCGATACCGAGCTGTGCAACATTCCCGAATGTCCTCCCAAGGAAGGCTTCTATGCTGACTGGGAGTCCTATACGCTGAGCAACGCAGACATCACAGTCAACGCCGTTTACACCAGCAGCGCCGATGCCGTCCCGGACGAGATCCCCGATGCGACCAACATCACCGCCTTTGCTGAAAAGCACATCTCCTGCCTGATCGGTGAGGGATGCATGTCTCAGATCAACCGTGACGGTACCCTGTCTTTGCTTCCCACTTGGGGCGTAGATGATGATATCGAGGCTTATCTCACCATCAACTACTGCACCTGGATGATGAAATTCTACAAGGATTTCGGTTCCCGTAGCGACATCCCCAACAAGAGCCATGCATACAACGTTGTTGCATTTAAGGTAAAGGCTCCCGAGGTTGCCGGTGATTATCCTCCCAGCCTGACCGCGTTCATCGGCCGTCACAACACCGAGATATACTGCGACAAGCCCGCCAACGCGATCAAGTGCGACGGAACCGAAGAATACTGGATCTTCGATTTCTCCAATGAGCCTGATTTCTCTTCTGACTTTATCAGCTCCATGAAGCTCAGCTGGGCTTACAGCATGGGCACAGAGGAAAACATTGACGACGAAATGATCGTGCTGGGTATGCAGTTCTTTGATTCCGTAGAGGATGCTTTGAACTCTACCGGCGGTGAAAAGGCAACCGAGGCTCCCACCGAGGCGCCTACCGAGGCTCCCACCAAGGCCGAGGGCGAGGATTCTGCCAATGATTCCGCTGCCGCTTCCGGCGACAACGCCGCAGCAAACTCCGGCGCTGCCGAAACCGAGGCTCCCAAGGCATCCGGTTGCGGTGCTGCTCTGGGTTCTGTTGCCGTGATCCTGACCGCTATGGCTGCTGCCGTTGCGCTCAAGAAAAAGGATTGATCCTGTCTCTTCATATTTGACGGCAAATAAAACATCAACCCATAGACATTTTCTCTGTTGTCCTTATCGGAGAATTGGGAAGTAAAAAAGTAGATACGAGACTTTTATAAGGACATTTACAAATTTCGGCAGAGAGATTGTTTTCTCTGCCGATTTGTGTTATCATGGAGGGGGTGATGAAATATGGATAGAGAAAAAGAATTGCCGCAAAGAAAACGTTTAAGATTAAAGAATTTCGATTACAGTACGCCCGGTGCATATTTTATAACAATATGTACGCATAACAGAAAGTGTACGCTGTCCCGTGTCGTAGGGGCGATTCACGAATCGCCCGAAACGAAATTGACGGATTATGGGAAAATTCTAAACGAAATCATACAGAATATTCCCGAACGGCATAAGGCAACCATAGATATGTATGTTATTATGCCGAATCATATTCATTTTATCATCATAATAACCGATGACGAAGAGTTGCGGGCGATTCGTGAATCGCCCCTACGAGGTCGGTCCATTATTTCAAAGGTCATTGGGTATATCAAAATGAATGCGTCTAAAGAGATACATTGTCAATATGGAGATGCCACAATATGGCAACGCGGTTTTCACGATCACGTCATTCGTGATCGGCAAGATTACGAGAAAATTGCAAAATATATTGACGAGAATCCGCTAAGATGGAAATATGATTGCTTCTATGCGGAGGAATAATAGGTATGAGCCTCGCCCAACACAATTATATGTGAAACTTGCGATGAAATAACGGATTTCAGATTGGAGGAAACATGGAAGATATTCTGGAGCTCATACTCACAATTCTGTCCAAACCCTTTGAATCGAAATACGACAATACATTCGGCAGAATTAAAAATATCCGTAACAAGGGGTTAAGAATATTTCTCAGAATATTGCTCATAGCCATTCCTGTTGCTATCGTTTTTGGATTATTTTGTTTATGCAGTTACCTACTCAGAGGATATTGGATATAAACCAAACCCCCGACAGATTTGAGATCCGTCGGGGGGATTTATTTGTGGTGGGAGCAAGCTCATGACTCTTACTGCTGATACGTCATTTCTCCGTACGTCGGCAAAGGCCACAGCTCGGAGGGCATGAGGGTCTCCATCTCATCCACGGGTGCGCGGAGAGATGCCATGGCGGGAACGACCTTGTCGCGGAAGGCGCAGGCTACGGCATGAGCATCTCCGGCAGCGGCGGCCTCGCGGTCAGCCTGACGAAGCGCCTCTACCGCGCGGAAGGCCTTGGCGTTCAGAGCAGACAGACGGGTGATCAGCTCCTTTTCAAGGGCGATGGCCTCATCTCCACAGACCTTCTGCTTGTCAGCCGCCGTCTTGGAAAGCTGTCCAAGGTAAGTTTCTACGGCAGGGATGATCTGACGGGAGGCCATGATGATCATGGTCTGTGCCTCGATGTTGAGCACCTTGGCATAGTTTTCCATCATGATCTCCTGACGGGAGCGGAGCTCCACCTCGCTGAGGACACCAAACTTTTCAAAGAGATCAATGTTCTTTTGATCGGTCAAGGTCTCGCAGGCCTCCACGGTGGTGCGAAGATTGAGCAGTCCGCGGCGGGCGGCCTCTGCCGTCCATTCAGCGGAATAACCGTTGCCGTTGAAGATGATGCGCTTGTGGTTTTTAAACGTCTCACGGATGACCTCGGACACAGCTACAGAGAAATCCTCCGCACCCTCCAAGCGGTCAGCCATATCGCACAGCACCTTAGCAACCGTGGTGTTCAAAACGATATTGGGAAGTGCAATATTCTGCGAGGAGCCCAGAGAACGGAACTCAAACTTGTTGCCCGTAAACGCGATGGGTGACGTGCGGTTGCGGTCGGTGGTGTCCTTGCGGAAGGTCGGCACCGAGGGAATGCCCAGATTCATGGTGTGCGCGGCGTGCTTGGCATAGTCCACACCCTCTACGATGGAATCAATGATCTCATCCAGCTCTTCACCGAGGAAGAGGGAAATGATGGCGGGCGGTGCTTCGTATCCACCCAGACGGTGATCGTTGCCGGGGTAAGCGACCGACATACGGTAAAGATCCTGATACTCGTCCACCGCGCGGACAATGGCGGCCAAAAGAAGCAAAAACAGGGTGTTTTCCCGAGGATTTTTGCCGGGCTTGACCAAATTGCGGCCGTCATCGGTAGAGAGCGACCAGTTGTTGTGCTTACCCGAGCCGTTGACACCCGCATAGGGCTTTTCGTGAAGCAAACAGACCATCCCGTATTTTTCGGCAGTCAGCTTCATGTACTCCATGGTGAGCAGGTTCTGGTCTACGGCCATGTTCGTGGTGGCATAAACGGGCGCCAGCTCATGCTGAGAGGGTGCGGCCTCGTTGTGCTCGGTCTTGGCGTTGACACCCAGTGTCCACAGCACCTCATCCAGCTCCTTCATAAACGCGGCTACCTTGGGCTTGATGGGGCCGAAATAGTGGTCGTCCATCTCCTGTCCCTTGGGGGCGGGTGCGCCGAAAAGGGTACGGCCACAATAGAGAAGATCCTTGCGACCCTCAAAATATTCTTTGTTGATAAGGAAATATTCCTGCTCCGCGCCCACGGTGGTGGTCACGCGTCTCGTCGTTGTGTCTCCAAACAGGCGGAGAATGCGCAGTGCCTCACGGCTGATGGCATCCATGGAGCGGAGGAGCGGGGTCTTG
>SVTB01000159.1 GCA_015064015.1 Oscillospiraceae bacterium
GATGGAGCCCAGCTGAACCAGAAGACCCATGGGCACGGTGCTGACCTCGTGACCCTTCACGTCGCAGTTATACATGATGGCGGCGTTATGCTCGTTGGATTTGCCCGCGCGGTACTCCTCGTACATCTTGTCGAACTCGAAATACTGGCGCAGGATGCCGTCGTCAAAGCAGAAATCAAAGGCCTTGGTGGGTTCGGTCTTGGAGTAGAGCCACAGAATGACCTCGGGCTCGTAGAGCTTCAGCATGGTGTCGGGGGTCAGGTTCAGACCCGAAGAGCTGGACATTTTGCCTGCCAGACCTTTGATGCCGATGAATTCGTAACCCTGGAACAGGGGAGGCTCGTAGCCGAAGATCTCCTTGGAAATGATCTTGGCGTTGGAGTAGGAACCCGTGGGGGCGGCATGATCCTTTCCGCCGGGCTCAAAGTCCACGCCCTCGTGACGCCAGCGCATGGGCCAGTCGATCTTCCATCCCAGCTTGCAGTTGAAGTTCTCGGTGAAATTGATATGACCGTGGTAACCGCAACGGCAGGTGTAGTCGGCCTCGGTGCAGTCCTCGGAAATGTTCTCCAAGGTGGTGAAGTCGGTGCCGCACTCGGGACAGAATACGGATACAGGGGAATACTTTGCCTTTTCGGCGTCATGCTCTGCCTTGCGCTCTTCCTCGGACTTGGTCATGTCCTTGGTTTTGAAGGAGTCTAGGATTTCGAAAATCTCGGCGCGCTTGCGGAGGGACTCGATGATGGCATCGGTGTAAGCACCAGAGCGATACATAGAGCCCTGATGGCGGTAGTCCATCTCAATACCGAACTTCTTCATGGACTCGGTAAATTCAGCCTTGAAATGCTCGGCGTAGTTCTCGTGACAGCCCCAAGGGTCGGGAATGTCTACGTAAGGGGTACCGATATATTTGTCGTATGCGTCACCTACCTTGGCCTGCACGTTGGCAGGGATCTTGCGGCAACGGTCAAAATCGTCCCAGGAGAACAGGAGGCGAGCCTTCTTGCCCTGCTTTTCAATGGCCTTGCAGACGAAAAGGGAGGTGGCGATGTCACGGAAGTTGCCGATGTGAACAGAGCCGGAAGGGCTGATGCCCGCGGCGCAGACGTATTCTTCCTTGTCGGGGTTGCGAGCGATGACTCTTTGTGCGATTTCTTCTGACCAATGCATGGTTGGTCTCCTTTCTTTTCTCTATATGTGGATTGTTTTTATATATGAGGAATAAAAAATGCTCATAGATATTTTATTATAGCATATTTTGTGAGGTTTGGCAAGGGGTTTTGAGAAAATCTTGATGAGGAAAGGGAAAAACGATGCGGATTTCTGACGATTTTAACGTGAACGGGAGAGTTCACCCCCTCCCGCAAAAAACAGCACCCACAAGCGTGAGTGCTGTTCAAGATGATATTCAATTCCGGGCGAGACTTAGTTCTTCGCCTTCTCCATCTCCAACTCCCACAGGTCATCTATATCCCTGTGGTTGTGGGGAAAGACGTAGACCCGCGTTTTTTCATAGACGTAAGGATTGCCGTTTTCGTCCAACATATTGCAATGCCATTTGATGACCGAGTAAGTCATGGCACAGTATACCACAGTGCCGCCGTCGTTCATGGGGCCCGAGGAAATGGGGAAGAACAAAAACAGCGCGACAAGAATCAAAATGATGATGGTTCTGAGACGGATCTTTTTGGATTTCATAAAACGTTCTCCTTTCCCAAGCGTTAACGGATGGAGAAATGCCATCCCTACAACGAAGAGAGTGCTGCCTTGTCGTAAAGAAAACTGCGGAGCTGTCCGATCCCTTTTGGGGATAATCAGCGGGCGGATATGGAATCCGCCCCTACAGAACAATCATTTATGAAGGTTCTTGAAGGGGCATGGGCAAATCATGCCGTAGGCATATTTGACCGAGCTTGCGAGGCGAACTTCTTTCAAGAAGTTCCCTCCGTAAAAACATCATCAGATCGTTACCTCAGCGTGAGCCTCGGCGCTGCGGTAGATGGCGTCCAGCATCTTCTGAACGGTAAGGGCATCCTCCATAGGAGAGATGGGGGTCTTGCCGGTGTTGAGGCACTCCACGAAGTGGCGAAGCTCTTCTACGAACAAATTGTTGGGCGTAACCTCGGGTTTAACATCAGAGAGGTAGCCCTCCTCATCCTCACCATAGATGGTAAGGGGATCGAAGGTACAGCCGGCCTTGCTGCCAAACAGCACCACGTCGTTGGCCTCTTGACCGTTGATGGCCCAAGCCACCTCGGCCATCATGGTCTTGCCGCCCTCAAAGCGGAAGAAGATCATAGCAGAGTCCTCGGTGTTAAACACACCTTTGCCCTCGCCCAAGGGACTCCAACGGGTGATGCCCTTGGTTTGGAAATCACCAATGCGGTAGGATGTTTCAGCAGATACGGACACAGGGGTGGGACGACCCATCAGATACCAGGTGCGGTCGATGGAATGAACGCCAATGTCCAAAACGGGGCCGCCACCGGCCAGTTCTTTGTCGGTAAACCAACCGCTGGGGGTGCCTCTACGGCGAACGTAACGACACTTGGCGGCATAGATATCACCAAACACGCCCTGCTCGTACAGCTCGTGGCACTTGATGGCCTCGGCCATGTAGCGGGTCACCACGGCCAGCATGAACTGCACGCCTGCCTCACGGACGGCCTTTTCCATGGCCAGACCTTGCTCCAGATTGGCGGCCAGGGGCTTCTCACACAGAATATGCTTGCCCGCCTTGGCGGCGGCGATGCACACGGGGGCATGGGCGGCGGTCCAAGTGCAAATGTCGATGTAATCCACGTCTACATTAGCCAGCAGTTCTTCAACGGATGCAAAATAGTGGGGGATACCAAACTTATCGGCGGCGGCCTTTGCACGCTCGGGGACGATGTCTGCGATAGCAACCACTTCTACGATGTCTGTCAGCTCCATGTAGGAGGGCAAATGGGCGGAGGTAGCGATGTTACCCGCGCCGACGATACCGACTCTCATTTTTTTTGCCATAGTGTTTTTCCTTTCCCGAAGGAGTTTCGGGATTGTTCCTTTCCCGGGCGTGTGGGGCCCGACTTCGTTATCATATTGCCCCGCCACAGGGGCTTTTTCATTTGTTATTATAGCATGGAGGGGGAGGTCTGTCAAGGGATAAAAGAAACTATTTCTTCTGTAAAATATACGCTTTTGAAAACACACCGATCTCGATTCCCAATCGTTCGGCATCCTCTCCCAACTCATTGTCATCAGCGGTCAGCGTGCGGGACTCGAATACCTCCTCGCTCAGGATCTCAAAGCCGGTATGCAGAAATCTCTCCCGCCATGTGGGGGCGCGTTGATCCGAGTCAAGCCCGCTCCACGGAGTTTTTCCCGTTTCACGGAACACGCGGAGCATGGCTTTAGTGTCCATCCACGTTTCGATGGTATACAAGAAGCCGTTTTTCATCAAGGTCCTGTAGATCTCTTGTAACGCCCGCTCGTGTCCCGCCTCGCCGTTCCGCGTAGAGGATAAACCAATGTAACTTGAATAGGCGGGGACTGTGTGATCCCGAAAGGGAATATCCATGAGTGAGAACTGGGCCAGCTCCAAATTCCCGACAATCTCATTTTCGTCCAGATACCGTTTCCACTCTTTGATCACCAGCGCACTTGCATCGGTCGCCAAGCATAGATGAGCCGGTGCCAACTGCTTTACCGACGGCGTAAGTCCCATACCGGGGCCGCAAGCGATCTCCACCATGGGAGTGGCTTGCCCGACGATGTGATCCACGAGGCGACGGGAGGCGGGGTTATTGAGGAAGAAATCGCTGTGGAAGTTTCGCTTCATGCGTCCGTCCCGCCAGTTAGCCACATCAGATCCATCAAAGCAGTCTGCGTCACGGTCAGAGTCAAAGTAGTATACGCCGTCATGACAGCGAACGGGCGGGCGAGAAAAACAGTCGTCAAAGGGCTTGTGCATGGATGGCCTCCTAAAATAGACTCAAGACTTTTTTAAAGTTTTTGAAGGGTCAAGGGAAACTTTTTTCAAAAAGTTTCCTTTGCGTACTTCTTATACGATCCCGCCCAGATCGAACTCACCCAGCCACTTGTTGGCCTCTTCACACACCGCCCGCAGGCAGGCCTCGTCGAAGGGGGACTCCAGCCCTGCGTGACTAAGCAGGTCGGTGAAGGTCTTGCTGCCTCCCTCCTTGGTGTAAGCCATGTAGTGCGTCCATGCGTCGGTCAGATCGTTCTGGATCAACGCCCAGAAGCGGAGAGCCACGGTCTGCGCCAGGCAGTAGTCGATGTAATAGAAGGGGCTGTTGTAGATGTGCTGCTGTCTCTGCCAACCCTCGCCCTCGGCGTAGAAGGGAATGTCGCCGTCCAGCTTCATCCAAGGCATATACACACCGAGAAGCTCCTTCCACACGCCGTGACGCTCGGCGGGGGTCATGTCGGGTCTTGCGTAGACCTCATGTTGGAAGTGATCCACCATGGTGCCGTAGGGAATGAAGGTCAAAGCCCCTGCTAGATGGCTGTAGAGGAACTTGCGGGTGTCAACCCCGAAGAAGCCCTCGGCCCAAGGCCAGGCGAAGAATTCCATGGACATGGAGTGAACCTCGCAGGCCTCCATGGAGGGCCAAACGTAATCCACGGGGATGCGGTCACGGTTCATCCAGCAGGCGAAGGCGTGACCCGCCTCGTGGGTCACCACCTCCACGTCCCCTTGGGTGCCATTGAAGTTGGCGAAGATGAAGGGTACCTCGTAATCCATGATGCCCGTGCAGTAGCCGCCGCCCTGCTTGCCCTCGGTGGAGAGG
>SVTB01000160.1 GCA_015064015.1 Oscillospiraceae bacterium
GGATCTGGGCACTGCCGGCGGCCTTGGAGTAATGGGCTGCGATACAAGCAGCATCGGTAAAGTCTTGTGCGTCAGGCTCTTCTCCATTTGTAAGCATGACCACGTGGGAGCCGGGCACGCCTTTGGCGTGGAACCAGTAGTCGTTTCTGTCGGCCAGCTTGTGGGTGATATGCTCGTTTTGCAGATTGTTCTTGCCGCACAGAACGAGATAGCCGTTGGTTGTCTTAAACTTGGCTACCGTTGGGGCTGGCTGCTTCTTTGGGGCTGCGTAACCCTTCATGCGGGAGGCATAACCCGAGCGGTACAGCTCGTCGCGAATCTCCGCCAGATCATTGGCGGTTTCGGCGTGAGAAAGTGCATCAAAGACGGTGTAGATATAGTCCAGCTCTTCCCTCCCCAGCTCAAGTTGTTTTGTCAGCTCCACCTTGGCGTTGCGGGCCTTGGCATACTTTTTATAGTATTTTTGAGCGTTGGCAGCGGGGGTGAGGCGCTCGTCAAGGGTAATGATGACGGTACCGTACTCTCCTTTGACGTCATTCCAATCCTCGTAGTCGGTGAGCTCCGCCTGCTTGTCGCCTTTTTTGATCATATAAATGCTTGCGGTGACGAGGTCACCATATTTTTTATATACGGCGGCCTTTTCACAGTCCCGAAGCTCGGATTCCTGAATATCTATCTTCTTCTTAACCCGGGCTTCGGCGTTGGTGAGCAAGCGTAATATGTCGGATGCTCGTTGGGTGAGGCGGCTGGCTCTGTCGCGAGTCTCGAAATAAGCATCCAGCATGGCGGATGCTGTGTTATAGGATTTGAACTCGGTGGGAGCATTATAATGGGTTAGGGGGCAGAAGGCATACTCCACGGGCTTGCCTCCATCTAAAATCATGGTGGGGGTATAGTCGGAAGTCTTGATGCGGGTCATGACCTCCGAAAAGCCCTTCCAGAGGGTCTCCGCTGAGGCGTAACGGGCGGGGGTATCTGTGTGTCGGGTGGACAGAAAGACCATCTCTCGGGCCACGGCGGCGGAGATACCGCAAAAGCGTGAAAGGATGAATTTGTCCAAGGGCTTGTCGGAATTTTCGGCTTGATACAGCTCTGAAAAGCGGTCAAAATCCGTTTCTAACGGGTTGTCCTTGTCTTGAGGCGGGGGCAATTCATAGCGCATCCCGGGGAGAACTTGACGGCGGTCGCTGGTGGTAAAGTCGATGCTTTTGAAAGCGGCGACGATGCGTTTATTCTCGTCAGCAAAGATGAGATTGGAATATTTTCCCATAAGCTCTGCAATGAGATAGCGGGTGCAGGAGAAGCCCATCTCGTCTCTGGTATCGAAGCCCAAAGTGACCACGCGCTCAAAGCCCGCCTGCTCAATGGAGGAGAGCTTTGCGCCCGTCAAATGCTTACGGAGGAGCATACAGAACATGGGGGGCTGGGCGGGGTTCTCTTTAGTCAATTCTGTAAATCCAATGCGGGGGTTTGCGCCCGCATTGATCAGCAGACGACGACCGCCCTCAAAGGAGCGTATTTGCAAAATGATCTCGTCCCTTTCGGGTTGCATGACTTTCTCCACACGGCCGCCAAGAGCGGCTTTGGTGATCTCACTCGTCATGCAGGCGAGCATACCTGCGTCGAAGGCCATAGAGGTTACCTCGTTTCTTTGGTTTATTGGTTTATAAGTGCTTTTTATCGAGAATTATTATAGCACAGTTCTAACGGAAGGTCAAGGGGAAGGACAAAAGAAGAAAATATGATTTTCATTTAGAGAAAAGCAAGAGATTTGCTGATAACTTGCGTAAAAATTTACGATTTATTCGTTGCGTATTTTAAAATATTATGGTATAATAAAATGATTATTTAATTTAGACCGTTTGAAACAAACGAGAAAGGAAACAACATGAAAAGACTGGGCTATCTCGGTATGATCTTTTCTTACGCTCTGTTTGTTTTGGACATCACATGGACTCGCCTATGCATCGTCATCGGTGTTCTCCTTCTTTTGGGATCTATCTTTTTGATTGGTACAAACTTCAAGGGTGAGACGGTCGTAGAAGGGGGCTCTAAGCCCAAAATTGATACGTGTTTGACGGTCGTCGCTATGCTCCCCGTCATCGTGGTCGGTGCCATTCCCCTTTTGCTGTTCACTTCGATCTTTGCGGTGATGGATATGATCTGGAGTAATTTCAAAAAACAGACGAAGCCGCTGAGACAGCTTGATTTTATCATGACAACACAAAAGCAAGGAAAAGAAAAAGTGTTTCTCTTTTCCAAAGGAGATCTCGTGATCAAAATAATCCGCTACAAATCTTACGAGATCAGCTTTGACAAGGGTGCGTCCTTCTGTCTTGTGACTGACGCGGATATCGGAACGAAGGAAGAGCGTCAAGCAATCACAAATGCCATGGTCGCATTTGATGAATGTGATTATCGTGATAAGGATGCATACGAACCCACAAGGGTGATTGTGGATTTTTTAGTGAAATATTTGTGATCGCCAATTAACTGATCACTTTTGAACGCTCATAATAAAAGGATTTTTGACTATGCGTAAAAACAAAAAGTCCCCAAAAAATTCAACACTGAAAAACGACCTTTTAAACGGTCTTGGAGAGTTGCTTGTCGGCTTTATCATCATTGCTTTGGCGTTGGTACTCGCTGTTCTTTTGCCTACGCAAAGCAACGATTTTGAGTTTTATTTGCTGATTGCGGGCATCATTTTCGCCCTATCTGTCGGGCTTGGTGTTTTTATACATCTTTTGGTGCGAGAGCTCAAAAAATCAAAGGATATGCGCTCCCCCAAGGCCGACACGGACGAGGATACCGAATTGGTCTACCCTGCGCATCAGATGAAGCTCCGTCCCGAGCCTTTTACTGCCATCCAAAGTGGACAAAAGACTTTAGAACTTCGCTTATATGACGAGAAGCGTCAGAAAATCAAGATAGGTGACACCATCGTATTTACCCAAACCGAAACGGGGGAGCAGTTGCACGTGGAGGTTATCGGCCTGCGCCGATACCCTGATTATGAGGCCATGTACGCGGTCGAAGATCCCATAGCCATGGGCTACAATGAGGGCGAGACGGCTGACCCAAAGGATATGAGCCAATACTATACGGAGGATGAGATCAAGAGATATGGCACGGTGGCCATCGAGATCAGAAAAATAGACATATGAATTTACCCGAAGCCTTTGCCGCGCGCATGAAAACCATGCTGGGCGACGATTACGAGGCCTTTCTCGCGGCCTACGATCGCCCCAACACCCCTGCCCTGCGGCTGAGTCCCATGAAATCTGTCGGTGATGCCCACAAAGACAAGCCACTACTTCCCTGCATTGGTCAGCCCGTTCCGTGGGCCGCCCACGGATATTATTACGATCCAAACGCTGATCTGCGTCCCGGCAAGCACCCTTACCACGAAGCGGGAATTTACTACATTCAAGAAGCCAGCGCCATGATCCCCGCGTCTCTTTGTCCTCCCCTGCCGGGAGATAAAGTGCTGGATCTCTGCGCCGCGCCCGGTGGCAAGTCTACCCAGTTAGCCGCCTCCCTGTGCGGTAAGGGTCTGCTTGTGGCCAACGAGATCCACCCCCAACGGGCGTCTATCCTATCCCAAAATGTCGAGCGCATGGGAATTTCCAACGCCGTGGTGACAAACCACGCGCCTCACGAGTTGGTATCTCACTTCCCCACCTTTTTCGATAAAATCGTGGTGGACGCGCCCTGCTCGGGCGAGGGTATGTTCCGCAAGGAAGAACAGGCACTCACCATGTGGAGCCAAGACAACGTGGATCTTTGCGCCGCACGACAGAAAGAAATTCTGGAATCAGCCGCCGAGATGCTGGCCCCTGACGGTTATCTGACCTACTCTACCTGCACCTTTGCCCCCGAGGAAAACGAAGGTGTGATCCTGGATTTCCTCCTCAACCATCCTGAATTTGAGGTGGTGGAGCCTGTGAATCCTGCGGTGCTGGATTGCATTGAGCGAGGTATGATCGATCGCGGCAATCCCGATTGGATCGAGTGCGACGAGGCTCACGCTGCCGCGCTCTGCAAGACCGTACGTCTGTTCCCGCATCACGCTGACGGCGAGGGACACTTCGCAGCGCTATTGCACAAGTCGGCTGACGCACCCGTAGTGGCGGTCAAGACCAAGGATCAGAGCAAGCCCAAGCGACAGGAGAAAGACTTTGGCAAAGGTCAGATGACGGCGGACAAGGCTTATAAGCTGTTTGAACAGTTTGTAAGGGATGTGACCAAAGAAACTTTAAGCGGTGTACCTTGTCTCTTTGGCGATCAGCTCTATCTCTGCCCTCAAGAAATCCCCGCACCGCCCAAGGGGCTTCGTATTCTACGACACGGCCTACACTTGGGAACAGTAAAAGGCGACCGTTTTGAGCCTTCCCACGCGCTGGCATTGGCTTTAGACACAGACAAGCTCAAAAAGTCCTTTGCCGTCGATCTTCCGTCTGCCCAAGCCTATCTCCACGGTGACGTGACCCCCTGCCAAGATGAGAAGGGGTGGTACCTCGTCACGCTGGACGGCTTTGTCCTAGGATGGGGTAAGGCCAGCGGCGGGATGATGAAGAATCATTATCCCAAAGGGTTGAGGAGGCCGTACTAAAATATAAATTGTTGTTTAACTTACTAACTTTTCTCTCCTCGTCGAGAGAAAAGTTACAAAAGAGGCGCCGCTGAGGGATAGAACCTACGGTTCTCCCTCAGAACCCAACTCCCATCGCGACGCACGCC
>SVTB01000161.1 GCA_015064015.1 Oscillospiraceae bacterium
CGCACTACAAATACCGCCAGCGGATAGCGTCCATTTTTCTCAAATACAAAAGTCACCGGCACACAGGCAGGATGGGCAGAACTGTCCAATTCAGAGGCAGGCACCTGATAGTAGATGCCATAATTGCTGAAATTTGCCTTCAACAATCTACGGAAATCGTCCAATAACTCCTCCCGCCCGCGCACATTCTCAGGCTCATACACATAGCCTGCCGGGAATTCATACCCCCAACTGGTGCGGCTGGCTGCCACCTGTTGCTGTGCAATGATCCCCTGCTCTGCCGTCTGTCCGGCTACAGTCTGCTGCATCGTCTCTGTCTTAGTTTTAGAGGCCGGTTGCTTTGCTGCCTGCTCCTCCACCATATCTTCCAATGCCTCTGCCACATCTGCCACCTTCTTTAACAACTTAAAAAAGCTCATAATACCCCCCATTTCTCACAAGTTGTATGAATATTCTGAAGATAGTATATCATAGAAAACTTTCTTCCACAATGTAAGAGGCATGTCATCGCATGGTGGTTTTGCTACCATATCAGGTAGTTGTTACGACATTTTCTTTCTACCACCGTGCGATCCTCGCGGAGCGTTTTTTGTTTCATAGGAAAGGGCTTTCCTATGAATAGAAAAGAGAAGACAATTCACAGATAAACTTTCTTGCAAATATTGAAAAAAACCGTTTTATGATATAATATGATAAATAATGGACAGCAGTGCAAGCGAGGGACGCAAGCCGCAAATGATGACACTCGGTAGATTCTATAAGTTTTGCCGTGAGAAAGACATTGATTTTGAGGAGGTGGATTCGGAGTGAAACCAAAAAATTTCAAGCACGTATTTGCGTTGCTTCTGATTTTGAACCTTACGTTTTCGGTTCTTCCCTTAACGGTGTTCGCGCAGGAAACCGAACTGATCACTACGGAGGCAGGGCTGAAGGAGGCTTTGCACAACGCAATGGATGGGGATACGCTCCTTGTGGGAGATATTGAATTTGCCTACTCTCCGATGGGTATGACGCTTTCCAAGGGTGTGACCATTAAAAGCGGTAAGGACACTCCTGCGGTCTTTTCGGGCGGCGCATTTGCCGTGATGGGCGGTGCCTCCGAGCAGGATACCATCAATATCCGCTTTGAAAACATCACCTTTGCGGGTATAAATGACATCGACAATATCGACTTTACGGGTCAACAGATCATGACTGCGACCAAGATTCGCCCAGCTGTGTTCTTCTCACGCTGTGTCAATGCAGAGTTCCAAAGCTGCGATTTTTCGGGATACAGTATGGCAAACGGAGGCGCGGTCTACGGCATCTATTCCTCTGCCGACAGTATAGGACACCGCTTGTCCGTCTCCTTTGAGGACTGTTCGCTGAACGCCAACGCTGGCGGCTATGGCGGTGCGATCTATCTCTCTGGTGCGGGCAATATCTTCCTTGATATGATAAATTGCGAGCTTTCCCACAACATATCGGGCTACGGTGGCGCGATATGGGCAGATCAGGCAACGGTCACACTTGAAAACTGCAAGATCAGTGAGAACCGCTTTGAGAATTTCTATCCCGATACGCCGACCAAGGGCGGCGGCATTTACGTTGGGAGCGGAACGCTCCATATGAAAAACTGCTACATCTTGGATAACGAGGCAAGAAACGGCGGCGGCATTGCGCTTTCTTATACAGAAAGCGTACTTGACGGCTGTGTGATCTCGGGCAACAGCGCCACCGAAAACGGAGGCGGTATTTGGTGCGAGAATTACGGCAACAACCTCGTTACCGTTGTCAATGGCACGATTGCAAACAATACGTCTGTAATGGGCGGTGCACTTTACATATCCGAAAATGAAGCCGCTCTCGGCAGCGGCGGCGTTGGCAAGACCTTCCTCATTCTTTCCACCTTGTCGGGCAATACGCCTACGATGAAGGAATATGATACAGAACGCCTCTCCCTGCTCGGATGCGCCCTCCACGGCGAAGGTTGCGGAGAAGCTATGCCGAGCGAAGCAAATCAATACTGTTACTTTACCGAAACGAAGCACACAGGCGATCCTTACAAGCACTTGGACGGCAGCGTGAGGATCGACAGTTCGGTGCTAGATGGTTTTTGGGGAAACCGCTTTGATAACCGCTACGGCATTTTCTGTGCAGGCAACAATGCGTATTCCGATACGACCTACCGTTTCCTTGTGGACGGAGAGGTAAAGGATACCGTTACGGTCGGCTACGGCGAGATACCAAGTCTTCCCGAATACCAAAAAGACGGCTATACCTTTGACCGTTGGCAATTCGATGACGGATATGAGTACGATCCAGAGGTTTCGCTTTTGGTAGGCGGCGGCTCTGATTTCGTGGATCTGTGCGCTCTTTGGACACCGAACACATACGAGGTCACGTTTGTTGCGGGTGAAATGCAGAAAAAAGTCAACTGCGATTTCGGTTTGCCGATTTCTTTCCCCGAATCCTTTGAAAAAGACGGATATACCTTTAGCGGTTGGTTTACCTTACCCGACGGCAAGGGAGAACGCCTTGCGGACGATGCTCTGTACAGTCATGTAGGAGAAACGACCTACTACGCTTTTTATACGCCTCTCTCCGAGTTTCCTACCGTTCCCGTAATCGTTATCTCCGCTATTGTCCTCATGATAACAGGTGGCGCGGTTTGGTTCTCCCTCGTCCGCAGAAGGAGGGAAAATGAGCTAATCACCGTGATTCCCACGGATACACCCGCACCAAGTACTGAAGTTGCGGCCGCACCCAAGATCGTCAAGACGAGATATACCGACAAAGAAATCGACCGTGTCATTCAAGACACCAAGGAAGTACAAAAGCTGACCGACCGGGAGCTTGACGTGTTCCGTGAGCTGCTCAAGGGAAAAAAGCAGGGCGAGATCTCCTACTACCTCGGCATCACAGTCAATACCGTGAAGGAATATACAAGGAAGGTCTATAGCAAACTTGGCGTCGCCAACAAGCAAGAACTGTTTGATCTGATCGATTCCAAGCTCCGTAAGGACTCATAACTGAATCAAAATACGATGCAAACAGCAGTCGAGATTCTCGGCTGCTTTTCTGCGTTTCAGGATAAAAAGTAGGAATTCCCCTCTTTTTACCCCCCCTATTTTGAAAAAAGCTCAGATCCCCCCCATTTACCCCCCCAAAAGGAGGGTCACAAATCCAAAATATTTCTGTATAATGAGGACACGAAAGCAAAAAACGAACAGAATCAAGAAAGGGGGCGAGAGAATGTTAGAGCCTGTAACCAAGAAATTTGAGGACAGCTCGACTCTTGAAGATTTCAAATTCACCTTCTTTTGCGACTCATGCGGCGCAGCAGTTAAGACCATAACCTATCCTTACAAGCCACCGTTCAAAGCCAAGTTTTTCATTTCCAAGTCCGAGCGGCGTGCGAGAGAGCTGATTTGGCAAAGTGATCACACAAGTGCATACGATCGGGCGAACATGGAGGGCTTGCTTTTCTTTAATCGCTGTTCCGTTTGCGGAAAGCGTGTGTGCGACGATTGCTTCTGTGAGGAAGACGGAATCTGCTGCGAATGCGCGAGCAAGAAAAAAACAAAGGTGGAGGATGAATGATGGGATGAACAAGAGAATGCCCCTTCGTTATAGACTACACGATTTGCAAAAGTTCCCATGTAACCCACAACAATATCACTAAAGTACAAGGAGAGCGCGCCATGACTACTTCCACCCTCAACTATTTTGATTATCTGGATCTGGCTCGCCAGGAATACCAGAATCTACTCAAAAAATACCCGGAGCTCACCCATCTGTCGCCCCGGGAAATGGAAGTCTTTTCTCATTTATTGTCCGATAAAACACAGAAACAGATCGCTGAGGAACTGTATATCTCCCCTTCGTCGGTTCATTTTCACTGCAAAAACATCTATCAAAAGCTGAATGTCAACAGCCGGACACAAATACTAATCCGATACAAGGAACTGTGTCGAAATTAAGTTTACCGGTACACCTGCACCCGCACCATGTACCGACCTTTCTTCGTCTCGTAGGTCACACCGCCATAGACAAACCGTCCGTATCCTCGCAGGGAAATCACATCCCCTTCCTTGGGCTGCCCGCTGTTGTTTTCATAGAGGCGACCTCCTACAAAGACCTTCCCTGCCCGAAACAATTCCAAGACCTGGCTGCGGGACAAGTTGTAGACTGCTGCCAGAATCACATCCAACCGCTCCGAAGCCACATTGACGGTGCGCTCCACCAGATGAGGCAGTGCCTCCTCAGGAATCTGATCCACAGGACGGCAGGTGACAATGGTGTGTTTTACCTTCGACAGATTATCACAGATATAGTCCACCATGGTATCCAGGCAATACACATAGGCACTCTTCTCCGCTACAAAGATATCGCCCAGCACACTGCGTTCGATGCCCAGTCCCATCAACGTCCCCAGGAAATCCCGGTGGATCAGGTTTTCGGCAAACTTAGGCGCCGCCGGTCGAATCTCCAGACAACGGATGGGAAACTCCTCTTCATAACCCATCATGTCCTCACTGCCAAACCGTACCATCACTCGCTCACAAGCCTCATGACCACCGAATAACGTACAGGGAACATGGGCAAACTGGCGGCGCACCTGATGAAAGAGGGTCTGCTCTCCCAGCCCCAAAAAGTCGGTAAACATATAAATATTTTGTTGGTAAGATTTCTCCGCCAGCTCTACAAA
>SVTB01000162.1 GCA_015064015.1 Oscillospiraceae bacterium
AGGCATGATCTGTAAAGCCATATCCTTGAAAGCGGCGGTGGGACCGTGCCACAGCTCCATCGAGTAGACGTTATCGTGTACATGGATAAGAGGCGCTGCGCCGCCGGGGAAGGATGTCTCACAGTAAGCGGCGGTGCAGTCGGCCAAAAGCTCATCATAAGTGTAGTCGGTGAGGAATTTACCCAAAATTTTGGCCGCACGGACGGGATAGGACTCGCCGCATAGGGTGACGATCTCGTCAGTCGTCAGGGCGGGAATAGTCTCGGGGATGAACAAACCGCCGTCGGGGGCCAAACCCATTTTGATAACCTCTGCGGCAGTGTATTTCTTATGACTTGCGTCACGAGTGGATTGATACATCATGATATTGCGCTCCTATATGTGAATCATTTATAAGTTTTTCATAGAGAAGTCGAAGAAATTCTTCCAAAAAACCTTCTCAATCAGTTGATCGGAATAATTGTGTCGGGCCAAAAGCTCAGCAAAATTTGCTATGTGACCCACGTGGTCAAAGCCAACAGGAAGATTAGTGCCGTCCCAATCCGCGCCAAAGCCCACGATATCCTCACCGCCCAGAGACAAATAATGCTCTAAATGACGAAGGAGATCGGTAGCATCTGCGGGACGCAGGGAAGTATCGGTCAAGTGGGACGGACAGAGGCTTATACCCACGATGCCGCCTAATTTTTTAATATGCTCAAAATGGCGGTCACGGAGATTTCTTGTATGCCCGTACACGGTGTGCGCATTGGAATGACTGGCGATGAAGGGCTTTTTGTATTCATAAGCGATGGGAATAAGATCGTCCACCACCTCCTCGGATGCGTGAGACACATCGGGGATTATCCCCAGCTCAAAGCAACGACAAGCCACGTCACGGCCAAAATCGGTGAGATGGCTGTTTGTGTCATGGGAACCACCAATGCAGGTCTCCCCACCCCATAAAAGGGTCATATACTTAACGCCCATCTTGGCGAGGATGTCCACACGATCGATCTTACCTGCGGTGAGTCTTGCATCCTCCACCGCAAGGATGGCGGCGTGCTGACCGTTGTTCCAGGCAGACATCAAGCTCGCGGCATCCGTTACACGCACCGCTTTGCCGTTGGTTGCGGCGATCTCTTTGTCGAAATTCTCTGCAATTTTGAGAAATTCCTCCCAGCAGGTCTCATCGTCCTTGCGTCTGTTGCTCCAAATCGCGTAATATTGGGCGTATTTCGGATAAACCGAGGCCTTTTTCAGATCAATATGGCAGTTGTTTTCAATCAAACTGCATTCTCTGTGGTACAGCTCGTAAGCCGTGTCACAATGTGTATCAAAAAAACATGGGATCATAACTAAAACCTTTTATAAATTATCTTTTGCCAAAGGCGTTGCGGATGCAAAACACCTCATCGATCACGGGCTCGTTTCCGTGATAGGAAATATAGACCTCTACCACATCGATACGAGGTTGCTTCTTCGTTGGATGGGCACGGAGATAGGCTTCTGCCGCCAGTATGGTGTTTCGTTGCTTTTCACGTCCCACCGCCATGGCGGGACGCCCGAAGGGGGACGGCTCCCCAAAGGTTTGCTTTCGGGTCTTTACTTCTACGAATACCAGAGAAACATCATTTTCCATGACAAGATCCAGCTCACGGTGGGAAAAATAAAGATTTCTCCCAACCATACGGTAACCCTGCTTTTCATAATAAGCAACAGCGGCGTCCTCACCGAGGCGTCCAACTGTCAGTTTGTCGGGCTTTTCGTAGATACTCATTGGCCGTCCTCGTTCAAAAAACGGATGAATTTTGTTCTGTGGATAGGGGCAGGGCCGTATTTGCGCAAAGCAGCCATATGTTCCCTTGTGCCGTATCCCTTGTGCTTAGCGATGCCGTACTCTGGATAATCCTTATCCATATCAAGACATTGACGGTCGCGGGTGACCTTGGCCAAAATGGAGGCGGCAGCAATGGACATGGAGCGAGCGTCGCCCTTAATAATCGCTTCTGCCGGAATCTGAAAATCACGGCTGATGTTGCCGTCGATCAAAGCATAATCTGCGGAGTAGGGAATACCCGCGGGCGTTTTCAGGTTTTCAATGGCGCGTCGCATCGCCAGAAGATCGGCTTCCAGTATGTTGGTCTCGTTGATCTCGGCCACAGTACCTTCAGCAATACCAAAGGCGATGGCCTTCTCGCAGATTAGATCAAACAATGCCTCCCGCTTCTTGGGCGTCAGCTTTTTGGAGTCATTCAGCCCCGGCAACTCCACATCCTCGGGAAGGATGCAGGCGGCAGCTACAACAGAGCCGCATAAGGGACCGCGCCCGGCCTCATCCACGCCGCAGATAGCCGAAAATCCTTTTTCTTTCAAAGATTTTTCAATCTCAAAATCAGGCATGATCCGCCTCACTTTCACCCGCAACCTCAACCGACTTTGGAGCTACTTCAGTCACGGGAGAAACAGCCGTTTCGGCCGGAGCGGGGAACTCGTCAATGGTCATCTTGCCGATGCGGGCGGCACGGAATTCATCCACTAACAGATTGGCTACGCGCTCGGTGTCCACAAGTCCTCCGGGAATAAGACAGCCACGCTTTTTGCCGATGAGAGTCATCAAATCAAGGTCAGATAACTCCTGCCATCCATCCGTCTCAGTCAGCTTATATCGAGTCGCCAACTCTTTGGGATAAAGATCACGTAAACGGTGCACAAGGATCAGTCCCAAGCGCTCAATGTCCAAAATGTCATCCTTAATAGCGCCCGTCAAGGCCAAATTCTCGCCAACGATCTGATCTTCAAATTTGGGCCACAGTACGCCGGGCATATCCAATAGGTCAAGTCCCAGCTTGGTGGTGACCCACTGCTTGTTTCTGGTTACACCGGGGCGGTTTTCGGCTTTGGCCTTTACACCGCCGCTCATACGGTTGATCAGCGTGGATTTGCCCACGTTAGGCACACCCACCACCATGGCACGGAGATGGCGTCCTGTCATACCTTTTTCCTCGTAACGCTCCACACGTTCGTGAAGTACCTTACGGATAGCATCGGGTAATTTATTGATACCTTCGCCCGTGACGCAATCGCATAGGATGCAGACCGTATGCGTATTGGTATACCGTTTGACAAATTCTTTGCTCTTAATGGGGTCGGCCAGGGATGCTTTGTTAAGCAAAAGAATGGTGGGCTTTTGTCCTGTCAGCTTTCGAAGCTCGGGATTTCGCGAACTGACAGGTACGCGAGCATCCAAAACTTCAATGATGATGTGTACATTTTTTAAATTGTCTGATATCAGTCTCCTTGTTTTGGCCATATGGCCGGGAAACCATTGAATATGCTCACTGGGCATGGCATACCTCTCTTATTATATTGTTTGTCTTATCCGAATTGGGTATAAGGATTTAGTCTGCAAACCACTTTGCCGAGCACCCGCCTTTCGTCTACAAAGCCAACCTCCTCGGAGCGGCTATCCGCAGAATTGTTGCGGTTGTCTCCCATGACAAAGAGACATCCCTCAGGGACAGTTGTTTCAAAAATGCCGGTGTTTCTATCGTAGTCATAAGCAGGAGGTAAGGTCCAAAAACCAATCTCTTTTCCACTATTGTTGAGCAGGGAAATATAAGGTTCATCCAAAAGAACGCCATCTACGTAAACTTCGCCTTTGAAAATATCAATTTTAACGGTTTGTCCTTCCTTGGCGATGACGCGCTTTACCAAAGGCTCGTTGAATCTCAAAATGCGATCGCTGGTTTGGTGAAAGACAATGATATCTCCCACCTCGACCTCTGCAAGACTGACGGTAAGCAGAGTTTCGGTATGATGCAGCGTTTTCATCATGGAGCTGCCATTGACACGGCAGAGACGTACACCAAATGTAAAAACAAGCAAGACAGCACACACCGACAGTACAAGAATTTCTACATACTCCAAAAGCACAGCCAAAAAAGGCTCTTTTTTCTTATCTTCAGTATTTGGCGTATCAGAAGCAGTCACCGGGGATGGAGTAGAGGTTTCCTGCTCCGTGGGATTCAATACGGGATCTGTCATAACAGCCTCCTTTGCATATCGGTTGTAATATAACGACGGTTATTTTTCTATCATTTGTCCCAATAGGGTGTGACCTTCCGAAACGTATACATTTGTTGTACCGGCTGTCTTTTCACTAAAGCCGAAGACTCCATTTGCGGCTACACGGGAATCATACAGGAAGAAGGGAACGGGACCCGGAGCATGGGTACGGATAGCAAGAGGGGTGGGGTGATCGGGGAGCACCAAAATTTTGAAGTCTTCACCGCAAGATTTTAAATAGTCATATACGGGTTTCAAGATCAGAGCATCAATTTTTTCAATAGACAGCACCTTGTTATCAATTTCAGCACGGTGGCCGCACTCGTCGGGAGCTTCCACATGAACGTATACGAAATCTGATCCATCAGTAAAGGCTTTAATTGCGGCTTGAGCTTTTCCTTCGTAGTTGGTATGCACATTGCCCGTAGCACCCTCTACATCAACTGATTGCATACCGGCGCACAGTCCAATACCTTTGATCAGATCAACAGCAGAGATAACAGTGCCGCTGATCCCCCATTTTTCTTTAAAGTTGGGAAGCTGAGGCTTTTTTCCGGGGCTCCATAGCCAGGCAGTATTGGCAGGCTTCAGACCGCGTGCCCGTCTCGCTTCGTTGACAGGGTGGTGATT
>SVTB01000163.1 GCA_015064015.1 Oscillospiraceae bacterium
TCTGAGGGAGAACCGTAGGTTCTATCCCTCAGCGGCGCCTCTTTTGTAACTTTTCTCTCGACGAGGAGAGAAAAGTTAGTAAGTTAAACAACAATTTATCTTCTTCATTACATCAGGAAAGGACGAAACCATGAAAGTGCTTCTTACAGGCGGCGGCACCGCAGGCCATGTCAATCCTGCCTTGGCCATTGCCGCAGCCTTGACCTCCCGTGACCCCCATACAGAAATCCTCTTCGCCGCATCTGCACTTTCAAACGATAAGGCAGGGGATCTAATTCCACGCGCCGGCTATGAACTGCGTCGCATCCACATTCGCGGGCTCCGGCGTCCCGTATATTCTCTCGCCAATCTTCGTCTCCCCTTTGTCATGCTGAAATCCCGCCGTGAAGCGAAAACGCTCATCCGCGAGTTCCAGCCGGACTTGATTGTGGGTACAGGCGGTTATGCCTGCTGGCCCGTGGTCAGCGTGGGTGCTTCTATGGGCATCCCCACTGCGGTTCATGAATCCAATGCCCTTCCGGGCAAAGCCATTTGCCAAGTCAAAAACAAAGTGGATCTCATCCTTGTCAATTTCCCCGAAACTATCAACCGTTTGGGATTGGCTGAAACTGATCCCCGCGTTCTTCGGGTGGGCAATCCTTACATGGCGGATTTCGGAAAAATCAGCCCCAAGGAGGCCAAAAATGCCTTGGGGATTCCTGAGAATCATCTGTATATCCTTTCTTTCGGTGGAAGTCTGGGTGCAGAGCACGTTAATGACGCTGTCCTCTCCCTTTGGGAGCACCTGAAGGATCGCGCAGATCTCCATTTCTGTCACGCCGCAGGCAAACGGGACTATGACCGTGTCAAATCTCAGGCTGCAGCACAGGGGATGGATGCCCATCCTCGCATGACACTTTTGGACTATATTTACGATATGCCTTTGCGCATGGCTGCGGCCGACGTGGTCATTTCCCGCGCAGGTGCTATGTCCATCTCTGAGTTGGCACTCATGAAAAAAGCTGCGGTGCTGGTTCCTTCGCCTTATGTTGCCGATAATCATCAGTTTAAAAACGCTATGGCGTTGCATCATAAAGGTGCTGGGCTCTGTGTGGAAGAAAAAACTTTGGCTACTGACGCGCTTACCAAGGCGGTAGAGTCTCTGCTGAATGATTCCCGCGTGCGTCAGAATATGCAGAACGCTATATTTGAGAATTTCGCTATGCTTTCTGCCAACGAAACCATTGTGGCAGCCTTGTACGGGATTGTGAAATCCAAGGATCCTTATTTTGAAATGTCGTAAAGCATCGCTTCTGGCGGCTTTGCGGAAAGGAAGTTTATGTTTACATCTCGCTCCTTTGAGAAAAAGTTCGGACGCCGTTCCACGACTTGTGGGCGCGGGTATACGCCTTTATGGCCATGGAGAGCTTGCTTTTGGAGTATATTTTGCTTGTCTGCGGCCATGCTTCTGACTGCCGCGCTCCTGATTTTGGGGATGGCATGGCAGGTTTCTTCGGTGAGCGTAGAGGGGACACATCAGTATGATGCTGCCGACATCGCGGAGAACAGTGGCATCCGTCCCGGTGACAGTATGATGAGCTTTGGAAGAAAAAACCTGGAGGCATCTCTCAGAGAGCAGTATCCACTGATCCGTTCTTTAAAAATCAGCCGCAGCCTCGACGGCCGCGTTACTTTGAAGGTGACTGAAGAAACGGAGCTGTACTATACCTGCCACCATAGCAATTATTACCTGATTTCCGGTAAGGACCATCTGGTTTTAGGCGTATCATCGGAGGATTTGGAATACCGCGCTTGGGGTGCCATGTATTTGGGGTTCCCTGAGGAAGCAAGAATTAGGGTAGGGGAGAAGATCAGCTTTTTGTACCTGCCGTATGAGCCCGTGTCTGCCCCCTCCGAGATCGCAACCTATGAAATAGAAACGGATGAAGCAAAGGAAGAGTACGCCTATGTGTGGAGCTTTGTTGAGGCCATTGAAGAGTCTCCCATGGCCGGACGTGTAACCGGCATGGAGTTGGAGGATCGGTATGATCTTTACCTCGTTTTCGACGGCCATGTCAAGATTCGCTTCGGTAATATGAAACAGCTTGACAAAAAAATTGACCGCGCCGTGGAGCTTTTGCTCAAAGAGCTGGACGGAACCCGCATCCCGGCCGAGATGAATGTGTCGGATCTGCAAAAATGCACCTACCGCTCAAGCTATGATATTCAGCTTCCTACTTGGGCAGAATCCTGATCCTTATACAAAAAACCTCCTGCGACAGATGCTGTGTCTGCCGCAGGAGGTTTTTCAGTTCTCTGATTTGACGGTTTTAGCAAAGGAAATAAATTGAGCCTCTGCGGTTTCATAATCTTGGGTCAGAGAAGCAAATCTGACAAGCCAGTAGCCGTCGCCGCAACGGTGAACGGTGACCATATTGGTAAACTCCTGCTTGTCTGCCTTGTCGGTGTAGTTATAGTATACCACGCCGTCCTTGGTTTTGACCTCGGCTTCCAATTCATTGTCTGCGATGGCCATTTGTGCGTATGCCTCAAGGCTCATTTCGGGATCGTATTCCATCAAAATGAGATCCTCAAAGCTTTCAAAGGTGATTTCCACCACGCAAAGATCTTTGTAAGATGTGTAGATAGCCGACTTTTCGGTAATCTCTTTTTCCTCGTAGTTGCTCGTCAGAGTGATACTCAACCCTTGCCAAGAAAAATCCTGTGGCTTGGCTGTGCAGGCGCACAGGCTGAAAGTCAAAAGAAGGGGAGACAGGAAAAAGCAAATGATTCTTTTCATAACGTATCCTTTCTTAGATGTGGAGATCCATAGAAGTACTGATAATACCGCCGCCTACCACTACCTCACCCGCATAGAACACGCAGGATTGCCCTATGCAAGCGGCTCTTTGTGGTTCGTCGAAGGTAACGAGAGCGGTGTCTTTGCCCGTCATGACTACGGTGGCCGGGGAGCCTCGGTGGGTGCTACGGACGCGGGCGGTAACTTGCATGGGAGTACTGATGTCATCTACCGCTAAAAGATTGACGTTTGTTAGTTTGATTTCCTTTGAAAACAGATCCTCGTTAGTCCCCAGCACCACGCGGCGGCTGACAGGGTCCTTGGCGCACACGAAGGCGGGTGCCCCCAAGGCGATCCCCAGCCCCTTGCGCTGGCCGATGGTGTAGTGGATGATACCTTTGTGGCGGCCTAACACTTTACCCTCGGTATCCACGAAATCTCCCGCTTCGGATATCCGTCCCGTGTAATCTTCTATGAAGGTGGCGTAGTCCTTGTTGGGGACAAAGCAGATGTCCTGGCTGTCGCTCTTGTGGGCGGTCTCAAAGCCCTGCTCTGCGGCCAAAGCGCGGATGGCGGGCTTGGTCATCTGTCCAAGAGGGAACAGAATGCGGGAAAGCAACTCTCTCGGCAGCTGCCAAAGAAAGTAGGATTGATCCTTGCTTTCATCTGCCGCCTTACAGAGCAGATGGCGGTCGCCCTCCTGCCGTATACGGGCATAATGCCCCGTGGCGATGGCCTCGGCTCCGTCGGTGGAGACGGCATCCCACAGCGCGCCAAATTTTATTGTCTTGTTACAGGTCACGCAGGGGTTGGGGGTGCCGCCCTCCTCGTATACCTTGATGAAGTCCTCAATGACACAGCGGCAGAAGACCTCCCCCATGTCGTAGGTCTTGTGAGGGATACCCAGCTTGTCACAGATGGCGCGGGCGTCGGTGACGTCCTGCGTGTCCCCAGTCTGTCCCTCGGGACGGTACAGGGTCATGGTGGCTCCGGTGACGTCGTAGCCCGCCCGGATGAGCAGGTAAGCCGCCACCGAGGAGTCCACACCGCCGCTCATGGCGGCGAATACGTTTTTTTTCATATGGTTTCCTCACTCGGATACATGTTGTTTAGAGGTATACAGGCAACACGGGTTGTAGGGGCGGATTTTTATCCGCCCCTACGGAATTTTAGTATCCTCTAACAATATTTATGTTATTTTACATCTGTCCCTCTCCCCAAACATGGTTCGTGAGCTGTCCCTCTACCTGCAGTCCCTCGAAATTATACTGCCGCAGTACCTCATACACCGCGATAGCCACCGAATTGGAGAGATTCAGCGATCGCAGATGATTCCGCATAGGGATGCGTACGCAAGCGTCGGGATGAGCAAAGAGCAGATCCTCGGGGAGCCCTTTGGTCTCCTTGCCGAACATGAGGAAGACCTCTTCGGGGTACTGTACGTCGATGTGTCTGTTCTGTGCCTTTGTAGTGAAGTAGTATATCGCCGCTTCGGGGTTTTGATGATAAAAATCATCCAAGTTATCATAAAAATGCACATCGAGCTTGTCCCAGTAGTCTAAGCCTGCCCGCTTCATGCGCTTGTCGTCGATGGTGAAGCCCAGAGGGCGGATGAGGTGGAGGGACGCACCCGTGGCGGCGCAGGTGCGGGCAATATTTCCCGTATTCTGGGGAATCTCAGGCTCGTGAAGCACGATGTTGATGTGTGGCATGGTTGTACTCCTTGAGGAGGTAAATTGTTGTTTATCGAGCTTAAGGGGTGCAGGGGCGAAGCCCCTGCACCTCACTTGGGTGGCCGGCAGTGCCGAGGGCGGCCGGGAGCGCCTCGGCGCGCGGCGGAAGCCGCAAGAAGGTTTT
>SVTB01000164.1 GCA_015064015.1 Oscillospiraceae bacterium
ATAGCTCGACGCTAACCGGTGGTGCTTGGACAACTTGGAGTCCTGTAGTCGGTGCGTCCGTTCAGGATTATAAGCAGGTAACTTTGACAGCAATCTGGGAGATCGTCTCTGCCTCGAATGGCGCTTGGATGACCCCCTTCTGGGGTTGCTATGTCAGCAACTATGCAGGCAAGATCCCCGACAATCCCGGCGATGGCTTGTGGATTTCCTTCCAAAAGAATGCGAATAAGATCACGGTCTACCATCCCGATACCCAAAGCTGGGCAGGCGGTTGGTGCGATATCCCTGTAGAGGACGGTGTTTTGGAGGGTCAGCATGAGGTCAGCATGGTCTGTATGCCTGACTTTACCACATACGTTTATATTACCCCTGCCGGTGCCGATGCCGCGCGATGCTTAGCTACTGTTAAGTTTGAGGACGGCAAGATCAAAGCTTATAACGAGGCAAAGGAAATGATCAAAGAAAGTGATTGCACGACCAATCATCTAACGGGCGGTAATTTCTCGCTGTTTGTTCACGGTGGTGGCGGTGCCATTGTGGATGAGGTCGCCGTTCTGACCGCCTCTAAGGGCGAGGTCATTGAAAACGTGACCGTTACCGCTATTCCTACTGAGGGTCATACCTTGGGTCTGGATATTACCAACAAGACTGATTTGGTGAGCATTTGCTATTCGATCTGGTTTGATGCCATTCTCGGTAAGTCCGGTGGTTACGTGGATAACTGGCACAACATCACCGAGGTGTTGGCAGGTCGTCAGGAGTGGGGGCCCGTACCCTCCTTCCACTATTGGGCCAAGCCTGCGTTGGGTTATTACAGTAGCTCCAACAAGGAGGTGATCCGTACACACATGACCCAGCTGTACGAGGCTGGTGTTGACTTTATCGTCATCGACCTGACCAATGCAGGCGACGGTTACATGAGCAATTCCGGTGCATGGATGTCTTATATTCAGACTCCTATGGATGCTATCTGTAATACCATCATGGAAATGAGAGCCGAAGGGAAGGGCACGCCTTATGTGGTCTTTTGGGCCGGCGACAGCGAAGGACCCCTGTATCAGGGCTTGTATGATCGTTACCACGCCAACGAGGCTTGGAAGGATTGCTTTGTCTACTGGGACGGCAAGCCCTTCCTGTTGACCACACACAAGACCGAAGAAGCCTTCCCCTTGAAGGATCTCTTTACCACCCGTTCCATGTGGGGGCTTGGCGTGAAGTACGATGAAGGACAGTGGAGTTTTCTCAGCGTGAATAACTACGGCCGTGTGACCAACGGTAAGGACGGTAAGCCTGAGCAGGTCAGTGTAGCTGTTGCGACCCAAGAAACGTATATGTCCGAGCCTACGGCTCACGGACGTAACGGCGGTATCTTTTGGTACTGCCAGTGGTACTATGCCTTTGAGGTTCGTCCCAAGGTGGTGGGTCTTACTTGGTGGAACGAGTGGACCGCTCAGCGATATGAAGTTGAGCCCGGCAAGTTCATTTTTACCGACAACTACAATCAGGAGTATAGCCGTGATATCGAGCCCATGGAGGGCGGCCACGGAGATCAGTATTATCGCTGGCTGAAAGAGTATATCGCCCATTATAAGGCAGGACTGGATTGTCCTGTGCTGGTGGAAGAGGGCATGGAAGAGCGCGCGCAGAGATTTTTGAAGCAGGCGCAAAGAAACTGAATCCTTCCCCTAAAATCCATCATCGTCGGATGAAAACATCCGACGATGAAAGAATAAAAACCAAAGGTTACAGAGTTTATGAAAATGAAAAAAACAGTTCCGATTATGCTGCTTTCCCTGTGCATGGCTGTGTTGATGTGCTTGTCTGCCACCTCCTGTAGCGGAGTGTGGTCTTACTTGTGGGACAGACCCGCCGAGACCGATATTGACGGAAATCTTCTGATCATTCCCGAAACGGAATCCGCTGCGGAAACTTACGTTCCCTTTGAAGGTGCCGTGGAATATGACGAGAAGAAGGTGCATGCGGGTGTCGATATTTATTATGATAATGAGACGGGCAAATATCGTTCCCAAATCATTGTGATTGACGCAGGTCATCAAGCAGAAGGAAACTCTGAAAAGGAACCCGTAGGGCCGGAATCTTCGGAAATGAAGCTTAAGGTTTCCTGGGGCGCTACGGGTGTTTATACGAAAACCGAGGAGCACGTTTTGAACCTAGAGGTGGCTCTCAAGCTGCGGGACGAGCTTATGAAGCGCGGCTACAGCGTGGTGATGATTCGCGAAACGGCAGAGGTCAATATCAGTAATAAGGAGCGTGCTGAGATCGCCAATAAATACGATGCCGCTGCCTTTATCCGTATCCACGGAAACTCTTGGCCGGATGATCCAAGTTGGAATGGCGCAAGCACCATTTGCCAACGGGAGGATAATCCCTATCCGGATTGCGCGGCTCATTACGGGCAAAGCCGCTTGCTTGCGGAATCCATTCTGCCTGCGTTCTGTAAAGCCACCCGTATGGCTACTTACAAGCTACAGGAAACGAACGATTTGGCGGGAACCAACTGGTCCCGCGTGCCTACGGTGGTGGTGGAGATGGGCTTCCTCTCCAATGTTGATGACGATCGACGTATGTCACAGCCGGCGTTCTGGCATATGGCCGCCGAAGGTATTGCCAACGGCTTAGATGATTATTTCACGGCTATGAGGGCGTTGGAAACCGACAAGACTTCGGAGGATGACAGAATCGCTACCAAAGAGCCCTCCGAATCTTAATGAAAACCGTCAAGGCTTTAGGAAAAGAAAAACCGCTCGTCTCGGGACGAGCGGTTTTTGTTGTGTTCAAATCAATCGCAGATGAAGGGCAGCAGAGCAGCCTGACGAGCACGCTTGATAGCGATGTTGACCTCTCTCTGGTGCTTAGCGCAAGCGCCGGAGATGCGGCGAGGATGAATCTTGCCTCTCTCGCTGATAAACTTGCTGAGTCTCTTGGTGTCCTTGTAATCAATGTAAGCGATCTTGTCTGCGCAGAAAATGCAGACCTTCTTTCTCTTGTTGCGCACGAAGGGACGTGCGGGACGAGCGGTATTCTCGGTTCTATCCATCTTAATCCTCCTGTCGTGATAGTACGACTATTTCAAAAATTTTGTTTGCCCGTAAGGGCGTGGCCCGACTGATATCAGAAGGGCAGGTCATCATCGGTCTTGATCTCCTCAAATTTAGGCGCCGAAGCGGCGGGAGATGCGTAAGCCGGTGCGGAATAAATGTCGCCCGCAGGAACGCCTGCGCCATCCTGAGTATTGCGGCTCTCTACGAAGTTTGCTTCGTCAGCCACGATGTCGGTGGAGTAGCGCTTCTGACCCTGCTGGTCGATCCATTGACGGTTTTGGATGCTGCCGGTAATGCAGATCGCGGAACCCTTGCGGAAATACTTTGCAACGAACTCAGCAGTATTTCTCCATGCGGTGACACGGAAGAAATCAGCCTCGGGCTGACCCTGCTGGCTGTCACGGGAAACGAAACGGCGATTCACGGCGATGGTGAAGGAGACCACGGCAATGCCGCTCTGGGTCTGCTTCAACTCGGGATCTGCGGTCAGACGACCTGCGAGAATGACCTTGTTAAGGTTGAGAGACATCATGAACCTCCTGAATGTTTAAAATGGTGAGGGTGTCGAATCACTCTGCGTCAGCAGGAGCTTCGACTTCAGCCTCGACAGCGGCCTCAACAGCAACCTCAGCAACGGGAGCTTCCTCCACAACGGTAGCCTTGGCAGTAGGCACGAAATCAAGACGGATGAGAACGGAACGGAGAATAGCCTCGTCAATGTTGAAGAGACGCTCCAGCTCGGCGGGGAACTCGGGGGCAGCCTGGAAGGTGACTACGACATAGTAGCCCTCAGGTCTGTCGTTGATAGGGTATGCAAGACGGCGCTTGCCCCACTCTGCAACCTCGACAACGGTCTCAGCGTTGGCATTGATGATGCCCACGAACTTCTCAACCGAAGCCTTGGTGGCCTCTTCACCGTTGGCAACGTCAACGATAAACAGGCTCTCGTAATAGTTGTTGATTTTTTCCATGTTTGTTTACCTCCCTATGGACTATAAAAGACCGTGCACCTCGTATATTTATGCACAGTAAGGAGACGGGCGCATAAACTACCCGTACCGAAACAGTATTCTACCATATTTTTTCTTGCTTGTCAATAGCTTTTTGAAACTTTTCTCTGTTTTCTCCCGAAATTTCATCAAAATCGGAAATTTGCCTAAAAATATATTGACTTTTCGGGTGTGATATGATAAAATAATAAGAGGTGAACGGGGGGATTTGCTCTACCGCTCTCTAATTTTTGCAACGAAAAGGATGAGTTTGCACCATGAAAAGAGACATTTTACGTGTCATTGAAGAAAATATGGACGGCTTTTCCAAGGGTCAAAGACAAATTGCCCGTTTTTTACTTGCCCATTACGACAAGGCCGCGTATATGACAGCTGCCAAGTTGGGTTCGGAAGTTAGTGTGTCAGAGTCTACCGTTGTTCGCTTCGTCATGGAGTTGGGCTACGAGGGATACCCCGAATTTCAAAAAGCTTTGCAGGAACTTATCCGTACCAAGCTTACCTCCGTCCAGCGTATGGAGGTCACCAATCACCTCATCGGCGAGGGTGACGTGCTGGA
>SVTB01000165.1 GCA_015064015.1 Oscillospiraceae bacterium
AATTTTATGATGATGAAGATCAAAGCACAGCTTGCGGAGGCCATCCTCGGCGGCGTGCTGTCCATCGCCCCCGACTGCGGCATGGATGCGGAGGGCGTGCAGACCCTCCTGGAATATCCCCCCGATCCTGCCATGGGCGACATCGCCCTGCCTTGCTTCAAGCTGGCCAAGACCCTGCGCCGCTCCCCCGTGCAGATCGCCGCGACCCTCGCCCCCCTGGTGTCGGGTGAATGTATTGAAAAGGCTGAGGCGGTCAACGGTTATTTGAACATCTATCTCTCGGGCGCGTACTTGGCAAACGCCCTCATCCCCGAGATCCTCGAAAAGAAAGAAAACTATGGTGCGCCTGACTTTGGCAAGGGCAAGACCGTGGTGCTGGACTACTGCTCTCCCAATCTGGCCAAGCCCTTCCATATCGGACATTTAGGCACTACCGTTATCGGCCACTCTTTGAAAATGCTCCATGAGTTCGCTGGCTACAAGTGCGTCGGCATCAACTATGTGGGTGACTGGGGTACCCAGTTCGGTAAGATGATGGTGGCTTACAAAAAGTGGGGCGACCGTCAGACGGTTGAAGAGGGCGGCGTAGATGCGCTCGTGGATCTGTACGTCCGCATCAATAACGCTATCGCTGATGATCCTTCCCTCGCGGACGAGGCCAGAGCCGAGTTCTGCAAGATGGAGCAGGGTGATGAGGAGAATTTGGCTCTGTGGCGTTGGCTGGTGGAAAAGTCCATCAAGGCCAATGACGTGACGCTGAGGCAGCTTGGCATCAACTTTGACAGCTACAAGGGCGAGTCTGCTTACACCGAACTCATGCCTGCTCAGGTGCAGAAGCTCCGCGATCAGGGACTTCTCAAGATCGATGACGGTGCGTCCATCGTTGACCTTGAAAAGTACGGTATGCCCCCCTGCCTCATTCTGAAGCGGGACGGCTCCTCCCTCTATCCCACTCGTGATATCGCCGCTGCTGTAGATCGCAAGGAGATGTACGATTTCGATAAGTGCATCTACGTCACTTCCAATCAGCAGATCCTCCACTTCCAGCAGTGGTTCAAGGTGGTGGAGCTGATGGGCTACGATTGGTACGAGGGGCTTGTCCATGTACCTTACGGTACGGTTTCCGTCAACGGCGCGAAGCTGGCCACCAGAACGGGTAACGTGGTGCTTCTGAAGGATCTCTTCGCCGCCGCCATTGAGAAGGTCACCGAGATCATGGAGGAGAAGAACCCCGCCCTGAAGGGAAGAACCGATATCGCCGAGGCCGTGGGCGTGGGCGCCATCGTGTTCTACTATCTCTCCAACAACCGCATCAAGGATATCAACTTCAACATGGAGGACGCTTTGTCCTTCGACGGCAACACGGGCCCCTACGTCCAGTACACCTACGCTCGCGCCTGCTCCATCCTGGAAAAGGCCGGTGACGAGACTCCCAAGGCTGTGGACAGCGTGACCATTACCACCCCCCAGGAGCGCGCCTTGTGCATCGTCCTGTCCCAGTATGAGGAAAAGGTACGCATGGCCATCCGTGACTACGAGCCCTCGGTCGTGACCCGATATATCCTTGACGTGGCCACCGCCTTCAACCGCTTCTATCACGAATGTTCTATCTTCAACGCCGAAGATCCCGCCGTCAAGGCATCGAGACTCGCGCTGACCGAGGCTACCAAGCACGTTTTGGGCAGCGCCTTTGGGCTTATCTGTCTCAGAAAGACCGAGAAAATCTGATCAGAAAAACGGGCGAACACAGTTTGCCTCCACAGCATCATTTTGGGTTTGAATAATTCCGTAGGGGCGGATTCCATATCCGCCCGAAACCGGCGGGAGCATATGAAACGCTCCCCTACAAAAAACGTCTCCGCAGGGGCGATCTGTGATCGCCCGTAATCTAACCGTATCACTGTTTGAACGAAAATAATTTATTTGAGAGGTATATATCATGTCTGGACATAGCAAATGGGCAAACATCAAGCACAAGAAAGAAAAAACCGACAAGGCGAGAGCCAAGATCTTTACCAAGATCGGCAAAGAGCTGACCATCGCCGTTAAGGAGGGCGGTCCCGACCCCGCTTCCAACTCCAAGCTCCGTGACCTCATCCAGAAGGCCAAGGCCAACAATGTGCCCAACGAAAACATCGAGCGCACCATCAAGAAGGCCGATGGTGTCAAGGGAGATGCCTTTGAAGAGATCACCTATGAGGGCTACGGTCCTGCAGGCGTGGCTGTCATCGTAGTGACTACCACCGACAACCGCAACCGCACCGCAGGTAATGTCCGCTCTTATTTCTCCAAGTACCACGGCAACATGGGCACCTCGGGCTGCGTGAGCTTCATGTTCGAGGATAAGGGTATGATCGTGATCAACGATGAAGATGGCGAATACGAGGAGGATGTGATCATGGAGCAGGCTCTGGAAGCAGGTGCTGAGGACTTCGCCGCTACCGAGGGCATTTATGAAATCACTACCGAGCCCGATGATGTTTACGCCGTGGCCGACGCTCTGAAGGCGCTGGGCTACAATATTAACTCCGCCGAAGTCACCAAGATCCCCTCCACCTATACTGAGCTGACTGACGAGGACGACATCAAGTTCATGGGTCTGCTGCTCGACAAGCTGGACGAGGACGAGGACGTGCTGGACGTCTACCACAACTGGGAGAACTGCGATCGCTGATTCGCCTGAAAATTATGAAAAGACCGGGAATATCCCCGGTCTTTTTGCTTGGAAGGGCGTGCTCCGAATTTTGGTATTATAAAATTTACACCTACCCTCTTGACTATCTATTGATCTTTTGGTAAAATAAATAGATAAAAACGATAAGCGGAAAGGCAGGGAAGTGGTATGGCGGCGGCATCTCAACAAACACCCAATAAATACACACGGCTTTTGACCAATACCGCCGTTTTTACCGTGGGCAAGCTGCTTTCCAAGCTGCTCATGTTCTTCATGATTGGCTTGTATACCGCCTGCTTGGACGAGGCGGAATTCGGCACCGCCGAGCTTATCACCAATATGGCGAATCTCCTTATCCCACTGGCCTGTGTGGGTATCAGCGAGGGTATCTTCCGCTCGGCTGCCGCTCAAAGCGGAGACAAGGAAGCGTTTTTTACCAACGGCCTTGCGGTATACGGTGTGGGCTCTGTTTTGTTTTTACTTCTTTCTCCTCTCTTACTGTTCATTCCTCGCTTTGCGGATTCCGTGTGGCTCATTGCCGCCTATGTGGTGACAGCGAATCTTCACACGGTGGTATCCCAGTATCTGTGCGCCATCGGAAAAACCAAGCTGTTTGCGGGGCAGGGCATTCTTAATACCGCTTTGGTGATTGGGTTAAACATCCTATTTTTGCCTGTCCTGAGCTTTGGCGTTACAGGATACGTGCTCTCCATCATCTTAGCAGATTTTTTGACCACGGTTTTCCTGATTTTCTTTACTCGCCTGTGGCGTTCTATCAAGCCTAAAAGCATTTCCAGCGAGACCATCAGCACCATGCTGAAATTCTGTCTTCCTTTGGTGCCTACCACCATTTTTTGGTGGATTACGGGCGTGTCGGATCGCTACATGGTGGACATTATGTGTTCTCCTGAGCTCAACGGCCTCTATACGGCCGCTTACAAGATCCCGAATCTTCTGATCTACGCTGTCAGTATTTTTGATAGTGCATGGAAGCTTTCTGTTTCTGCCGAGGAAGATCCCGAGGCGTGCAGAGATTTCTATTCCCGTGTGTGGCGGGTTTATACCACCGTGGCTTTTCTTGGCGGCGGTGTTTTGATCTTGATGTCCCGTTTGCTGGCGCGCATTCTGTTTGCTGAAGCTTATCAAGGAGCATGGATCTATATTCCCGTTTTGACGTTAGCCACCGTGTTTACCGCCCTTTGCACCTTTTTGGGATCGGTGTATTTTACCAGCAAAAAAACGGTGGGATCCATGATGACTGCCTTTGTGGGGGCGGGCCTCAATATTGCTTTAAATCTGCTGCTGATTCCCCGATATGATGCTATGGGTGCCTCTGTCGCTACCTTTGCCAGTTATTTTGTCGTTTGTATTCTCCGATTGATCACGACCCGTCGATTGATTCCATTCAAACAGGAATGGACGAGGGGATTTATCAATACCTTGCTCACAGGGACCATGGCCGTGGTTGTGACGCTGTCGGAATCTCTGCCGTTTCATCCTGCTGTGGCTTATGGCGCGGCAGGTGGAATCCTCGTTTTGACCCTGCTTTTCAATATCCGTTCAGTAGCAGAGCTTGGAAGAGATGCCAAAAAATTATTGAGAAGAAGGTAAATTGTTGTTTAGCGGCCTAAGGAGGTGCAGGGGCGTAGCCCCTGCACCTCATGATAGCGGCCGGCAGTGCCGAGGGCGGCCGTGAGCGCCTCGGCGCGCGGCGGAAGCCGCAAGAAGGTTTTCGAAAAACAAAATTGGTGTTGGAGAAATCTTTTGAAAACCTTGTTTCCCCTTGTAGAGCAAGGAAGTTTTGCTCCGCAAAACAATTATTATTTGATTCAGGGCGCTCAAGGCCGCCCCCGAAACCGCCGGCCATTCATCATAGGTTCAGGGGGCTTCGCCCCCTGAACCCCCATCGG
>SVTB01000004.1 GCA_015064015.1 Oscillospiraceae bacterium
TAGCCGTTGGGGGCGAGTCGCAGCATGATCTCGCCGAAGGTCACAACTCTTCTCATTGGTCTGCCTCCATTTTTTCAAGAGATTCCTTGACGAAGAAGCTGCCGCCGATGGCCGCCACCTTGTCAAAGGCTAAAAACTCGTCAATGTTAGAACGATCCACGCCGCCAGTAGGGATGAATTTCACCTGAGGGAAGGGCGCGGAGAGAGCCTTCAACGCCTTCAAGCCGCCGTAGATATTGGCGGGGAAGAATTTGACGGTGGTAATGCCCAGCTCCAGTGCCGCCATGATCTCGGTGGGGGTCACGCAACCGGGGTAGTAGGGGATATTCCGCTCGTTGCAGATCTTTGCTACAGCAGGAGACAGGCCGGGAGAGACGATAAAGGTCGCCCCTGCGGCCAGCGCGGCCTCGCATTGCTCGGCGTTGATAACCGTCCCCGCGCCGATCTGCATATCAGGATAGTTGGCCACGGCATAAGCGATGGCCTCGGCGGCGCAGGCGGTACGGAAGGTGATCTCGGCGCAGTTGATGTTATTATACTTGAGGGCGGTCAGGATCTTGTCTGTCTCGGTAAGCTCTTTGATGACCACTACGGGAATAAACTTTTCCATACTCATAATACTCCGTTCTGAAAGTTTTTGAAGGGGGCCCGGGGGGAACTTTTTTCAAAAAGTTCCCCCCCAATTCGTCCTCATCATACGCCCGAATAAGCCGCGAAGCCGCCGTCGATGGGCAGAACCACGCCGGTGATGGCCGAAGCCGCACGATCGTCACAGAGGAACAGGGTCGCGCCCAGCAGTTCGCTTGCATCCAGATAGCGGTGGGTGGGGGTGCCGTTCAAAATCTTGTTGGAGCGGGCAGTGGGGGTACCGTCCTCATTGAACAGGAGCTTGTAGTTCTGCGCCGACACCAAAAATCCGGGGGCGATGGCGTTGCAACGGATACCCGTACCCGCGAAGTGGGTGGCCAGCCATTGGGTGAAGTTGGAGACACCGGCCTTGGCCGCGGAGTAGGCGGGGATCTTTGTCAGAGGAATATACGCGTTCATAGAAGAGATATTCAGGATACTTCCCTTCCCTTTTTCTACCATGTCCTTGGCGAAGACTTGAGTGGGCAGAAGGGTGCCCTGGAAATTGAGTTTGAAGACGAAGTCCACGCCATCGGGCGAAAGATCGAAGAAAGACTTACACCCTTCCTTGGCCTCATGCTGATATTCGTTGTCGGTGGTGGCTCTGGGGTTGTTGCCGCCCGCGCCGTTGACGAGGATATCGCAGGGGCCGAGATCGGCCACCACAGCCTCGTGGACCGCTGCTAATGCAGCAGGGTCAAGGACGTTGGCCTTGTAACCCTTGCAAATAAATCCTTCGGCGGTCAGCTCGTCGGCCAGCTTGGTGACAGCTTCTTCATTGAGATCAAGGGCAGCAACCTTGGCACCCGACTGGGCGAATGCGCGAGCCATGGCGGAGCAGATCAGACCGCCCGCGCCGGTGATGACCACCACCTTGCCGGTGTAATCAATATTCAAAGGAAGATTCAGCATGATTGTGTACCTCTCATATATATTTGGTTTGCCGAAAGGAAAAGACCGTAGGGGCGCATTCCATATGCGCCCGAACAACTGAACGATAGAACGGTTACCGTGATTCGTATGGGTGGAACGGGCGGATATGGAATCCGCCCCTACGGATATTTTTCCATTTTACAAATTATTTGTTATCCAACTTATCCAACATATCCCACACGCCCAGCATATACATAATGCCCATGGCGCGGTCATACAGCCCGTAACCGGGTCTCACCGTCCCGGGACCCTCGCTCCACAGGTGTCTGCCGTGGTCAGGGCGGATGTAGCCCTCAAAGCCGCAATCGTGGTAGGCCTTGAGAATGTCGAGGATATGAGTATCACCGTCGCAGTCGCGGTGGCTGGCCTCGGAAAAGTTGCCGTTTTCAAAGTGCTTCACGTTGCGGATATGAGCAAACGCAATTCTGTCACAATGCTTTCTGACGATGGCCGCCACGTCATTTTCGGGATTCGCGCCCAAAGACCCCGAGCATAAAGTCAGACAATTGCAGGGGTGATCCACCATTGCGAGGAAACGGTCAATACTCGGCTCGTCCACCAGAAGTCGGGGCAGACCGAAAATATCCCACGGCGGGTCGTCCATGTGGATGGCCATTTTGATGCCGCACTCCTCGCAGGTGGGCATGATGGCCTCGAGGAAGTATTTCAGATTCGCCCACAGCTTTTCGTGGTCGATGCCCTCGTAAGCCTTGAACAGCTCGTCCAGCTTGGCCATGCGCTCGGGCTCCCAGCCCGGGAAGGACATATGGTACTTCTCGGTGAAGTCCAAAATATACTTCGCCATGGCGTTGTAATCGTCCTGGATCATGTTCTTCTCATAGAACAGCGCGGTGGAGCCGTCGCCAACGGGATGGAACAGGTTGGAGCGCGTCCAGTCGAAAATAGGCATGAAGTTGTAGCAGATCACCTTGACCCCAAATTTGGAGAGATTGCGGATGCACTGCTTGTAGTTTTCGATGTACTGATCTCTGGTGGGCAGGCCGATCTTGATGTCGTCGTGGACGTTGACCGACTCCACCACGTCCATATTGAAGCCGTATTCGTCCAGCTGGTGCTTGATCTCGGCAATCTCGGATTCTTCCCAAATTTCACCGGGCATTTTGTGATGAAGCGCCCAAACGATTCCTGTGACCCCGGGAATTTGTTTAATATCGGACAGCGTAATACGGTCATTTCCCTCGCCGTACCAGCGGAATGTCATTTGCATGGGCACAGTATCCTCCTTTTTTACATTGGTAAAATTTTGATTCCTGATTTTATTTGTATGCGGCGTAGATTTTCACGATACGCCTTAGGCGTTTTAGCGATCTGCCTTTTGAAAGCCTTAAAAAATACTGCACATCTGTAATACCGCAATGTATGGCGGTGGTTTACAGTTGAAGATTGGTAAATCGTAGAAAGCCTCGCGGAAATGGCAGCTGAATGAATATCATTCTTCGTCAGCCATCTCCACAACACCGTCCACCAAAGCATTCGCCATAACCTCCTCGGCCGCTAAAGCTCGGTCGTAGAAGCGAATGGATCGGTAGGTCGTGTCGAAGGTCTTTGAGGGATCCGAATGGCCGATGAACAGATCTCCGGCGCCCAAAGAACCAGCGACGGTAGAAAGCTCCCCACGTAGCTCGCCGTTCACATAAATGCGAGCGTATCCGCTTTGGGAATAGGTGACGGTGATCAGACTATTCTGCAAAAGCTCCAGACAGCCTTTGATCTTGATACGACCGTTACCTGTGGTTTTCAACTCCAGAACGTCCTCTGAATTGCGGCGGAAGAGCGCGATCTGATCTTGGCTACTATTGATAAAGGTATTAAAATTACTGCCAATGGAGATGAAATCCCCCAGCAAAAGTTCAACGGTGAAGGAATCGCCGTTGATTGTGTCCACAATGGCATCGGGGAACATATGCTTGGCGTTATAGGCCTTCAGGCCTTCGTCGGTGAAGTAGTTATCACCATTCTTGGTGATCTTCATGTCGTAACCACCCACAAGATCTTCCCATTCTGCGGAATCTTTGTTGTGGCCGTCGCGCATGGAGCGGGTACCGCTGTAGTAGGCCACTAAGCCCTCCTTCACGTAGTCATGCTCTACGGGAACGATCGTCTCGGGCTTGTCGGTGGCCTCCTCCTTGGGGGGCTGCATGGGACGCTCGGGCACGATATAGGGGAATTCAATTTTCATGCCGGCAATAGCCCGATCCCAAACCTTCACTTTTGTGCTGCCACCTGGATAATTTCTGTACAAACAGGACACAATATCGTACTCGCTGGCCTCCAAGAAGGTCTCGCCGTACAGCCATTCTCTGACCTCGTCGATCTGATATGTTTTGTTGGCGTTATTCCAGACCCAAATGGGGGTAGGCCACAAGTGTACATCGGCATCAATGGCATCATACACATCTTTGTTCACGCCCGCCTGGCCGTGGTGAGCCATCTGCACGATATCGCTCTTCAATGCATCTCCGTAAGTCTTCAGCAGGCGACGGCCACCAATACTCCCCAAGTCATTCAAAAAAAGTACGCTCTGCTCGCCCACCCATATACGGATGACCAAGCTGGTATCGTTAAGATTAGATGTGCCGTCCTCGGGACTCCAAGTTTGCAAAACATCAATTTTGATCCCATCAATCTCAAGGGAAAGCCCCTCCGCGACGGCATCTGCGTTGATGAAAGCGCCGTTCAGATCGTCGTAGTAAGTCGATCCATCCTTAATTTCAGCCCCAATAATCTCACCGTATTTGTTCATGTTCTCTTGAAGCTTGGAAAAATCCATGTCGGCGTTTGCGGCAGGATACTCTTCACTTCCGAAGTTAGGGAAATCAAAATAGATGTTGTTGATTTTGTAGTTAGAATCCTCTGAATATTCTGCCATCATCTTGGACAGCTCATACATATGGTCCTTGTGAGCATGAGAGAGAAACCATGCCTCTACTTCAAAGTATTCACCTTCACCAATCCCGGCGATGGCGCGCAGGGCAGCGGGCATATAGGGGGCGCGGTCCCTTCCCTCGCCGTCGATACCGCCGTCAATGACAATGAGTTTTCCATTTTGAGTTTTGATGACGTAGGATTGCATGAGGCTGTTTTTCTCAGGTGCCAGCTGATACAGAGCAACGGCCGAAGTTTCGGTAGGCTCTTCCGTCTCGCCTGTGGTCTCCTCTGCAGAAGAAGTAATCTCCTCAACAGAAGATGCAGTTTCGGTTCCTTCTGCCTCAGTGGGTGGCTCGGTGGGGAGATCTGTGTAGGCCGTGGCATCCGTGGTGGGCTCGTGATTTTTTTCCTGCGTACAAGCGAACAGAAGCAGGCACGTTAGAAGCAGTAAAAGTGCGATTAATCTTTTTTTCATATCTCGCTGCATAGTCCTTTCTTATTTTTCCGGGCTGTTCCTCCAAAGGGAGCAGGCTTGCTCATCCTTCAAATTATATCATGAACACGCATCCGATCTGTGAATAATATGTTAATTCCCAACAGCAAAGCTCTTGCTTTTTCCTCGAAGTATATTATATAGTCCCCGCATCAGGCATTTGAATGGGTGTCGGAAAGCCTTAGTCCTGCAAGTCAACGGCTGAGATGAAATTCCCTGTCGGTATACTCTCACAAATGAAAAGCCGGAACGAATTGTGATGCAATTCGTTCCGGTGTTGATTTTGGGGGTGTTTAGATTACCATTCGGATACCCATTCGTGATCAACGATCACTTCTGTATAGCAGACATCGGGAACCTCGCAACGGATACCGTAGCGGGAACCGCCTGTCCAATTCTCGTCATAATAAGTAAACATATATTCGCCATTTGCATAGCAATCAATAAAACCTTCTCCGTCGAATTCCACCGAGATCATGACGACATCGCCGTGTTTGTAATCGGGGATGGGTGTGGAAATATGCAGTTCCGTCCAAGGCTGGCCGTTATTGGATACTTTAGCCAGGTAGAGGTTACAATCATCAGAGACGAACAGGAAGTAGTAGGTAGGGCCGTCCTCCCAAAAGTAGTACTGCTCATACTCATCTTCGTTCATACCGAAAATGATGCCGTTATCGTTAACGTACTGTTCGGGAGCAAAGAAGGTGGCCGTGATTTTCCCGTGAGCTATACGGTCGTTGGTAACGATGAACATATTGTTGTTCTGGGTAGACCATGCATCGCCCCTATCAAAGCTAAATTCACCCGATGCGTTATAGCCGTGGATTTCCTTATTTGTGCCCGTGCTGATCACGGGAATATCAATGACATCATAGGGTACGTCATCCGGCTCAGACCATTCGATGGTTGCTTCCTCAGTGGCGGGAGGCAGGGTGATTTCTTCTTCGGTAGGTTCCTCAGTGGGAGCTTCCGTGGGCTCCTCGGTCGGAGCTTGGGTAAGCGCCTCGGTAGGTTCATCAGTAGACACTTCGGTAGGAGCTTCCGTGGTAGCCTCAGGGGCCTTGATATCACAGGAAGCCAGCATCGTTAAAATAATCAGGGTCAGCATCAAGATCCAAAAACGTTTCATAGACATTCCTCCTTGCTTTGTTTGGAATACTTGCACTGCGGTCAGATATATAAAATCATCTGTTACCCGTATGATACATGTATTTTATCATAGTTGTTCAAAATTGTCAATAGAATTCGTTTGATAACTTGCATTTTAGATACAAATATGCTATAATAATCAGATGAAACCATCACCATCGGAAAGGCATGGTAATCCATATGAAACGCATTCTGATTTTGCTTCTTGCCCTTCTGCTCTCAGCAGGGACGCTGACATCTTGCAATCCGAGTGAACCGACGCTCTCCGGCGAGATGGAGACCGCATTTTCTACAGAAGCCTCCGCAGAATCCTTTGCCGAGGAGACCACCATCATTCCCCCTATCGAATGGCCCGAAGGAGCGCCTATGGAAAGCATTACAACCTATCAAAATCCCATTCTCACCTATCAAACCGATCAGGCATGGCCCGGCTATGGCTTTGGTGACCCCTTTGTCATGCGCTACAACGGTATCTACTATCTATACGTCAGCACAAAGGATGGTAGCGTGGGTATCAAATGCTGGTCGTCTTCTGATCTTGTGAACTGGCATTACGAAGGCTTTTGCACAAACGATCCTCTTACCCGCGGAGCGTATGCTCCTGAGGTCTACTACTACAACGGCTATTTCTATATGTATACCTCTCCTGCAGGCAATGGCCATTATGTTCTGCGCAGTGACTCTCCCACCAAGGGCTTTGAAGTAATAACCGATAACGTGGGTATGTCCATCGACGGCTCGGTCTTTATGGATAACGACGGCAAGTGGTACTTCTACACCGCAGGTCACGGGGCCATGCAGGTCTATCACATGACATCCCCCACGCAAATGAAAAATGGACGCCCCATTACCTCGGTGTCGGTCAATAACGGCTGGACAGAGGGAGGTATGGTGGTTTTCCATGACGGATACTACTACATCACCTACACGGGCAATCACGTCCTCAGCCCCTCGTATCGTATCCTCTACGGCGTTTCAGACACATCTCCTTTGCACTTTGAGCACATGAAGGAAGAGAATCCTCTGCTGATCAGCACTTCAGGGGAGGTTCTGGGCATCGGACACAGTTCCACGGTCAAGGGCCCCGATCTGGACAGCTATTATATCGTCTATCATGCCCTGCTTGACACCACCCCTAACCGCACCATGAATATCGACCGCATTGTGTTCAACGGTAAGCATATAGAGATCATGGGGCCCACCACCGTCCCCCAACAGGCTCCCGATCTCCCCGACATCTACCATCGCTTTGAGCCAGGATCCTCTTTGAAGGGTTGGTCTTTGATTGGTTCCCTTGGTTCGGGGCGGGTTGGGCTTTCTCTTGCAGCAGAGAGTATGCTGATCTCCAAGACCCACTTTGCAGGAGATTTCACCGCCGAATACAATGTAACTTCTATCGCGGATGACGGCCGGGCAGGCGCGCTTTTCGCCTACACCGATGCTGAAAACTTCGGCGCGTGCTACTTCTCCCCTGCAGAGCAGAAGGTGATCATTGAGATCACAGTTGCAGGCAACACCACCCGCACTGAGGTAGATACGGTACACTCCTTCGGAGAAGACACCCGTTTCGATTGTCTACAGTCCATCCAAATTGAGCGGAGCGGCCGCGACTATACCTTCTACATGAACGATCGCTTGCTCTATACCCTTGAAAACAGTGATCTATCGGGCGGAGCCATCGGCTATATGACCAAAGACAACGAAGCGTCCTTCGGTTTCATCGGAGGAACGGAAGCCGTGGGCGGCTGCGGCGGCAAAAATCTGTTCAAGGCCGTCTCTACCCAAGGCGGTTATATTCCTGCTTACGAGTGCCTTGATGCGCTCCCCACCATCACCCTGAAAAACGGTCAAAGAGCCGTATTTGCATCTGTAGGTGACATCCTCTCTTATCGCGTTTTAACCGCCGCTGACGATGAGTATGATCTGTCGATTTTGTGCCACGGAATTGAGACAACTACAGCCATAGTAGATGTATATGTCAATGGACAGCAAGTGGGCTCTTGCTCCCTACCGACCAAGAGGAGCGAAGCAGTCACCGCCATCCTGCGCGGTATCCACCTGACCGCGGGTCAACACATCTTGTCTCTTCGGGTAACCGAAGGGAGCTTCCATGCAGAGAGTCTGACTATGCGGAAGGGATCTGCCACAATGCCTCTTTCTGTAACCTTTGACACGGATGCCGAAAATCCCTGCTACGGCGATGGTACATGGGAGATCATTGACGGTGCTCTCACCCTGTCGAGCAGTAACTCCTACGGCAAGGTACTGTACGGCTCTCCCAACTGGGGAGATTACGAGGTGGAGGTCACAGTAACCCCCAAAACCTCCCCTAACTGCGGTCTTCTGGTTCGCGCTACCAACCCCGGCGCACCTACTTTCATGAATACGTGGCCATCCCGTGAGGACGCCGCTATCGCCACCGACTGGGTGATAGGCTACTTTGTGGGCCTCACTGAAAATAGTGTCAGCATAGGTAAGCAGAGCTACAGCTACCGTGAAATTGCCCAAGCTGACGGAGAATTCAAGGCAGGTACAGCCTACAAACTCAAAGTCATTTGTGAAGGTGCCCGTATTCAGGTGTATGTGGACGGAGAACTTTACGTGGATTACATCGACCCCGAGCCTTATATGCAGGGCATGATCGGTGTCCGTGCCTGCGGGTGCGCTGCTGTGTTCGATGATTTGACAGTATCGTAGGATACTTAAATATGATGTACCGGCAGGAGTATCAATCCATATGCTTCCCTTTCTCGCAATTCCCTTTTCTGTGATTGGCGGATAATTCTTCGTCTCCACCATGGTAGAACCAACCGAGCCGAAACATTTGGCTGATAGTGATATAAAAAGCGGCAGAGGTAAACCCTCTGCCGCTTTTTATGAAAAATGCCTGCTTTTATCTATCCTCACGGAAATAAGAAAGTCCGAGGGATGCAGGAGGCTGATGCTCGCGTTTTTTGCGGATACTGGTCAAAACAAGCACAACAATAGTGACCACATATGGAAGCATTTTGATAATTTCTCTTTGCGTGGGGGTGATGTTGGGAATGACGAATGCCACAATGTAGCAAGCGCCGAACAAAAACGCACCGAGAATACCGATACCCGGCTTCCAAAGAACAAAAATCACGAGGGCGATTGCCAGCCAACCGAAGGCTTCAATGGTAGCAGCATTTTCCCAGCTTCCCTTGATATAATCCATAATATAGTAGAAGCCACCCAAGCCTGCGATGGCACTTCCCCAAAGGATTGCCACATACTTATACAGAATGACGTTGATTCCCGCCGCGTCGGCAGTTGCGGGGCTTTCGCCCACAGCGCGCAGGTGAAGCCCCACGCGGGTTCTGCTCAACACAATGGCGCATACAATCGCAACCGCAATGGCAAGATACACAAAAATTCCATGACCAAGTACCACACGGCCAAATCCGCCAAGACGATCCGCAAAAGGGAGCGCGGAAGAGATCACCTTACCTGCAGGATCAAAGTGGGTACGATCTACGAAAGACATGATGAAGTTGGTCGCACCGCTACCAAAAATGGTAATGGCAAGACCCGTAATATTCTGGTTACAGCGAAGGGTTACGGTCAAGAGTGCATACACACCGCCGAGTGCCGCCGCAAAAACGATAGAAAAAAGCAATGAAATAAGAACAAGCAGGATCCACGAGGCGTTTTCGGGAGTGGGAAGTCCACCCATATACAGCGAAACACCAAGACAACCGCCCGCAGTTCCCATACACATGATGCCGGGAATACCAAGATTTAGGTGTCCTGCTTTTTCGGTAATGATCTCACCGACGCATCCGTACAAAAGGACGGTAGCAATGGAGATCGCCGACACAAAAAAGAGCGTCATACTGCATTCTCTCCTTTCTTTTCGTCGGATTCCAATGTCTTTGCGCCTGTCTTGCGGAATACCACACGATAGGTGATGAAAAAGCTACACGCGATCACACAAAAATACACAAGACCGATGACAATATTCGCGATACTATCGTTGGTGAAGCCAAAGTCGGCTCTAACCTCCACCATGCCCCTTGAAATGAAGATGATAAAGAAACAGGTACCCATCATCACGAGGGGATTGAAGGCGGCAAGCCATGTCGCCATAATGGCAGTAAAGCCCATGTTGTTTGCCGATGCGGTGCTGATCGTATGATGGATTCCACCCGCAAGGAAGAGTCCAACAACACCCGCAAGCGCACCCGAAATGATCATCGTGCGGATGATGACACGCTTAACGTCAATACCGATATACTTTGCGGTATTCGGGCTGTCGCCCACCACGGAGATCTCATAGCCGTGCTTCGTATACCTTAAATATACGTACATTAAAGCGGCAAGGATGAAGAAAACCAAGATCGTGAGCAGATAAGGGCTTCCAAACAAGCCGGGGAAATTACCGTACTTTAAGGGCTCAAGGATACCCGATCCACTCTTAACCCAAATGGTGATAAACATAGAAACGAGACCTGTAGCAATATAATTTAGCATCAGGGTAAAGAGAGATTCATTGGTGTCAAAAAACGCCTTAAATATGGCGGGCAAAACACCCCAAACGGCGCCCGCGAGGATGCTTGCCACGATCATTAGCGGGATGAGCAGAGCGTCAGAAATTTTTCCGCCGAGATAATACATACAGGAGATTGCGGCTAACCCGCCGACGAGGATCTGTCCGTTTCCGCCGAGATTCCAAAACTTCATTTTGAACGCAGGTACAAGCGCTACCGCTACGCCAAGCAAAAGTGCGGTGTCCTGCAGGAGAAGCCAAATTCTGCGGGGAGAGCCAAATGCGCCTTCAAAAAGCGCACCAAAAAACGACAAGGGATTTTTCGAAGAAAATAAAGCGCAAATAAGGGCAGACAGCACAAGGCTCGCCACGATTGCGATCGCATAGATCAAAACAACCTTTTTCTTCGCTAACGCATCTCTTTTGACCAAGCGGATCAAAGGTTCTTTTTTGACCCGATCTTGCTTTTTGGGTTGTGTTTCCATTGGCAAAACAGCTTTACAAGCTTCCTCCCTCTTCCTTTATTTCTTGTTGCGTGGTACCGGTCATCATCAAGCCGATTTCATCCTTCCGTGCTGTACGGGCATCCACCGTACCCATAACTTTACCGCCTGCAATGACCATGACACGATCGCAAAGCGCAAGCAAAACATCAAGGTCCTCGCCAACGAAAATAACGGCGACACCGTTTTTCTTTTGCTCAGTCAAAAGATTATAAATGGTGTAGGAAGAATTGATGTCAAGTCCGCGCACGGGATACGCTGCCATCAGAACCTTAGGCCCTGCGGCAATCTCTCGTCCGACAAGCACCTTTTGCACATTACCACCTGAAAGACGGCGTACAGGCGTATTGGTATTCGGCGTAACGACCTGCAAGCTTTTCACGATCTCATTTGCGAGACTCTCGGGTGCCTTGCGGTCTACAAAAACCGATTTTCCGCGGCGGTAGCTACGAAGCATCATGTTGTCAATAATGTCCATGTTGCCCACGAGCCCCATACCGAGGCGGTCTTCCGGAACGAAAGAAAAGCGCACGCCAAGCTCGCGGATCTGCAAGGGCGTTTTTTCTCGCAAATTGATGACCTCATCCTCTTTAAAGAAGATATCACCCGCTTCCACTTGGGAGCAGATGGCCTTTTTGGATAGCGGATGCCCATCGGCATCCTTACCCGTAAAATCGCGGCCGTCGGCATAGCGAAGCATCCCCTCGGCAGCCAACTCCATCACGCGATCAAAGGTTTTGTGATAGAAGGTAATGGGCTTGTCCTTTTTGGGGTTGTAGTAGGTAACGCGTCCTTTTTGCAGATGGTGAAGTCCCGCAATGGATTCAAGCAATTCTCGCTGGCCGCTTCCTGCGATACCCGCGATACCGAGGATTTCCCCTCCGTAAGCGGCAAAGCTCACATGATCAAGCACGGGATGACCCTCGCTTCCCATCAGAGAAAGCCCTTCTACTTCAAGGCGGAGCTCGGGATTCTCAGGAAGGGGCCGGTCAATGTTGAGGGTAACCTTTTGTCCCACCATCATATCCGCAAGCTCTTTCTCGGTTGTTTCAGCCGTGTTGACAGTCTTTACGTGCTCGCCCTTACGAAGCACCGTCACGCGGTCGGAAATTGCCATGACCTCGTTGAGCTTATGGGTGATAATGATGACGGATTTACCATCTGCACGCATGGCACTGAGCACCTTGAAAAGGCGGTCAATCTCCTGAGGAGTCAAAACGGCGGTAGGCTCATCCAAAATAAGCACATCGGCACCGCGATAGAGAGCCTTGACGATCTCCACCGTCTGCTTTTCCGACACCGACATCTCATAAACCTTTTTATCCAAATCTATATAGAAACCGTATTTTTTACTCATGGCGTTAATACGGATCTTTGCCTTTTTTATATCATATTTTTCGCCACTACCCGTACCGATAACGATATTCTCGGCAGCAGTAAAGACATCGATTAGCTTAAAGTGCTGATGGATCATGCCAATATTATAGCGGAAAGCATCCTTGGGAGAACGGATACAAGCCTCCTCACCGTTGATGAGGATGGTTCCCTCGTCGGGATAATAAATGCCCGCCAGCATATTCATAAGAGTCGTCTTTCCGCAACCGTTTTCACCGAGAACGGAAAGGATCTCCCCCCTCATTACATCCATAGAAATATTATTGTTTGCAATAACTCGTGCGCCAAAACGCTTGGTTATGTTGCGCAGCTCAATCACCTTTTGCTTTTCCACAAATTATTCTCCTTTTTTGTAGGCAAGAGTGAACAGAAGTATTTGATGGCATAAAGGGTTGCCGCAAAAAAGCGCGACAACCCTCCATACCCCGTCACAATGCCATCGGCAGTGACAAATTTCTTAACCTACCTCGGTGATGCCGTCGATACGGATGTCGAAGTAAGGAGCGGAACGATTCGCACTCTCATCAAAGAAGGTTACGCCGTTCTCGGTCTTGATAACGTTGGTTTCGGGAACGAAATCGCCGGCATCGTCAACGTCTGCGAGATACTCGGTCAGGTGTGCGCCCTTAACGGTAAAGGTAGCACAATCAAAGACCTTCAGCGTGCCATCTTTCAGCTTAGCGGCAACCTCGTCAAGCTTTGCCTGCGTGCCCTCTGCTGCTGCTGTGCCAACAGCCGTGATCTTAACGGCGTCATTAGCCAGGGTGCCAGTCCAGTCGGTCGCGATATCCTTGCCTTCCTTTACGCAATCAATGATATACTCGAAATAAGGAACCCAGTTGATTCTGGATGCGATCACAAAAGTGTTCTTGCCGGTTGCACCGTTGTAGGAAACATTGGGAACGTTTGCATTCTCGCAAGCGGTGGGAGCACCCATGGAGTCAGCGTGTTGGGAGATGAGCTTGCAGCCTGCGGCAATCAGAGCCTCGGCCGTAGTCTTTTCGGCAGTCTCATCATACCATTCGCCGGTGTAGCGAACTTCCATCGTCACATTCTCAACGATGCTCTTTACGCCAAGGTAGAAAGACGTGTAGCCCGAAACAACCTCTGCGTAGGGATGTGCTCCGACATAACCGATCTTTGCGTTTTCATCCGAAACCTTGCCCTCTGCGTCGCCGTAAAGCTCAACGAGCTTCAGACCTGCGGCAACACCTGCAAGGTATCTACCCTGATAGATAGAAGCAAATGCGTTTTGGTAATTTGCAAGATTCTCGGTATGTGCCTTGGTGCCCGTTGCGTGGCAGAACTGCACATCAGGGAACTCTTTGGCTGCCTGAATCATATAAGCTTCGTGGCCAAAAGAGTTTGCAAATACGAGGTTGTAACCATTGTCAGCAAAGTCAGCGGCCTTGTCATAGCACTCGGTACCCTCAGGGACATCGGTAATGATGGTGTAGTTTTCCTCGGTAAGACCCTTGTTGGCGCAAGCCTGCTTGAATGCGTCAATAAAGTTCTTGTCATAGGTAGAACTGTCACCGTGCAAGCAGATCAGTGCTGCCTTGACGTCCTTTTTCTCGCTGTTGCAGGAGCTAAATGCAACTACAGCACCGACCAGCATGACGACTGCCAGAACCAGAGACAAAATTTTCTTGGACATGATGGGGTTCCTCCTAAAAAATATAAAGATTTATTTACAAGGACAAGCCTTATAAACCCATAGAAGATTTGCAAGTCAAAACGACCGGAGCGCCCATAAAAGAAGTCAACCGACATATGATGTTAAAATTATAGCATTTTCCGTCGCGCTTGTCAAGAATTTGGCGAAAAAGAACGGTAAAATATTTATTTTCGCCCCACGGGCAGGGTGTCGTTATTTCTCTTGACTGCGGAAAACGATGGTTTTGGTCGCCGCATCCATGGATTCAACAATCGCGAGTGATTCAAGGCGGTAGCCAAGATTTCTGATACTTCTGCCGCCGTACTGAAAACCCTTTTCGATCACAATGCCAATTCCCTCGACAGTAGCTCCCGCCGCTTCGGCTATTGAAATGAGGCCTTGAAGTGCGCAACCGTTTGCCAAGAAGTCATCGACAATAAGGATCTGATCTTCGCTTGACAAAAACTTTTTCGACACAATGATCTGATTTTTATTTTTATGTGTAAAGGATTCAACCTCGGTGGTGTACATATCCCCATCAATGTTAATACTCTTTGCCTTTTTAGCAAACACCATCGGAACATGAAAGCAACGTGCAACGGCGTAAGCGATCGCAATACCCGATGCCTCAATTGTCAAAACTTTTGTAATTTTCAAGTCCGCAAAGCGTCTGTGAAATTCTTCACCGATTTCATCAAGAAGTGCCACATCCATCTGGTGGTTGAGAAAACTGTCTACCTTCAGCACGTTGCCTTCCTTAACGATGCCATCCTTCAAAATACGCTCTTCCAAGAAATTCATACGTTGCCTCCAATTCTTTGATTGTTGAATTCATTATACTTCATTTGCCGATTTTTGTCAAGATAAATTATCAATCTAAGCATAAGGAACTTTCACGATCTGCTCCACCATTCACAATATCCCAAACAAAAATACCGCCACATCTGAAGATACTCCAGCCATGGCGGTTTTTTTCTTCTGTGCAGGTCATCGAATGAGTCGATGACCTGCTTTTCGGAGCTATGTTCTACCTACCTTAGGTATGCTTTATACTTGCATACAGGTAATTGTCATTACTGCTTGGCAAGCACAATAGAGGGAGAACCTAACTTAACAGTTCCGTCTTCGTAACAATTGATCGCGAAGGTGGAGATAGAAGAAGAACCGGACTTATAATATTTGATAGAAAGCTGCATATAAGAGCTGCTCGCATTGTACTGCACACTTTCGGGTTCATAGGTTACACCGGCGGCGATAACAATGACGGTTACACCGGTTGCCTTGCCGTTTTCATCGGTAGAAACATTGATCGTAAAGCTATACTCTTTTCCGTCCTTTTCACCGGTCCAAGTACCTGCCAGATCTGTGACACTCTCTGCAATCACGCCGGGATAGAATTTGGTTGCTCCGGTGATATTAGCTTTAATATCAACGGGTGCGGCAGATACGGTATAGCTCTTATGCCATACACCGGTAAACACGAAGCCTTCGTTTACTTCAGCGGCGGGAATCTCATTTTCGGGGACGGGGGTGCCAACTTCGACGAGCAGAGTTTTCACGATCTCTTTACTCTGATTATAGAAGGTAACTTCATAGCCCCACTTAGCGACGAGGAGCATATCGGAGGTTACAGGTTCCGTGAACTCGTACTTGGTCTCATCAAGATACCAGCCCATAAACTTCTGTCCGCTCTTGGGAGGGGTGGGAGTTTCGGGTTCAACAGCACATTCGCCATCAGCGACGACCTGAGTAGTCGTTGTCTTGCCGGTATCAAAGGTCACCGTGTGAGAAGAAACTTCTATCCACTTTGCCGTCAGCGTAATGTCTCCGGTTACGGGCGTTGCGAAATCATACTTGACTTCACCCAGATACCAACCGTCGAAAGCAGCGCCTGCTTTGGTAGGAGCGGCAGGCTCTTCTGCGGTGGCATCCTTTTCAACTACCTGAGCCTCTACCTCGCTTCCGCCGTTAGAATCAAAGGTTACAGTGTAGGATTCCTTGCCCATCTTGGTGAGATTCGGGCTGGAGGAGGTGGCACCGTTCAGCGTGCCGTTTTCGCTATCGTAAACGAGAGATATCGTCGTCGAATCATACTTAAAGACAAGCTGAGTTTTTTCGTCAAGCTCCTGGAATCTGAAAAATGCCAGAGTCAGCGCCTCACCGTTCAGCGTCACGGTCAGGGATTTTTCTTCAGCATTAACGGTTACGATCCAAGTACCCTTCTTATCAGTACCGGTCCAAGCTCCGTCGATATCGGTCATAGGATTGATGATACCGGGATAGCAATTCTTGGCGCTGGTAACGGTCTTGCCGACAACGTCGACGATCACGTTACTCTTAGCAGTACCGTACCAATAACCGTTGAAGATAGCACCGGGAACCGTAGTAATACCTTCGGTAGGAACTTCGCTTTCGGGGACACTTTCGCCATGCTTAACCATGACCACCTTTAGAACCTCACCGTTCTGATCGTAATAGGTAACGGCATATTCCTTGGGGCCCCAGTTAGCTACGAGGGTAATATCAGAGGTGATAGGTGTATTGTCCAAGTCGAAAGCCTCGCCGTTCAAAAGCCAAGCCTTGACCTCATATCCGCTCCAGCTCTTGGAGGGTGCCTTTGCGTATTCACCATGAATAACGGTCTTCTCGGTGGGGTCAACCTCGCTCTTATAATTACCCCAATCAAAGATGACGGTGTAGCTCTTGTAGAGACTGAATTGCGTGCCCATCACGCCTGCGTTTGTGGTGAGGATACCATTGTCATCAGACAAGGTGAATACCATATCCGCGCCTTCAGTCGTACCTGCGGTGTAGTTAATGGTCAGCTTGTTATCCTCGAAGATCACGTAATTGATCGTCATCGTAATGTCGGTATAACCGGAGCTGTAAGTAGCGGTGATCGTACCGTCTGCCGCAATGATAAACTCATAGGAGGTGGTGGTAGTTACTACCTGCTCCTTACCTGTCCAGGTACCGGCGATTGCAGTAAGGTCGGGAAGGTCTACCTTCCACTCTGCGATCAGCGTGATATCACCGGTAACAGGAGTTGCAAAGTCGTACACGTTCTCGCCGTTTTTCCATGCTACAAGTGCAAAGCCGGATTTGGTGGGATCAGCGGGAGCGGTAGCAGTAGCGCCGTGATTCACAGTCTGCGCATCCACAGCACTTCCACCGTTCGCATCGAAGGTGATAGTGTAGGTTTTAATAATCCAAGCTGCCTTAAGTGTCACATTACCAGTTACAGCAGTATTGAAATCATAAGCTGTCTCACCGACGAACCAACCTGCGAAGGTATAGCCTTCCTTGGAGGGATCGGCGGGAGCGGTAACGGTGGTGCCGTGATCTACAGTCACCGAGGTGTTTTCGGTGCCGTTATCTGCGTTGAAGATGACGGTGTAGCTGTTCAGCGTCCACTTAGCCTTCAAGGTTACGTTTCCGGTCACAGCCTTTTCAAAGTTATAAGCGGTTTCGCCAACAAACCAACCTGCGAAAACATAACCGTCCTTGGTAGGATCAGCAGGAGCGGTGGCGGTGGCACCATGGTTGACAGTTTGGGCACTCACAGCGCTTCCACCGTCTGCGTCAAAGGTGACGGTATAGGCGTTCAGTGTCCATGTAGCCTTGATGGTGAGGTTTGCGGTTACGGCAGTATTGAAGTCGTAAGCAGTTTCGCCAACGAACCAACCTGCGAAGGTGTAGCCTTCCTTGGTAGGATCAGCGGGAGCGGTGGCGGTAGAGCCGTGCTCTACGGAAACAGAGTTGTTCTCTGTGCCGTTATCTGCATTGAAGGTGACGGTATAGCTATTGATGGTCCACTTAGCCTTTACGGTGACATCTGCAGTCACAGCCGTCTCAAAGTCATAAACAGTTTCGCCCACGAACCAGCCTGCGAAGGTGTAGCCTTCCTTAGTAGGATCAGCGGGAGCGGTGGCAGTAGCACCATGCGCTACGGTCAGCGCATCAACGGCGCTTCCGTCGTCGGTATCAAAAGTAAAGGTGTAGGTGTTCTGTGTCCATGCAGCCTTTACGGTAACATCTGCGGTTACAGCCGTCGAAAAATCGTAAGCAGTCTCGCCAACAAACCAACCCACGAAGGTGTAACCTTCCTTGGTGGGGGCTTCGGGAGCGGTAGCGGTGGCACCGTGGGCTACGGTCTGCGTATCAACGGCGCTTCCGCCGTCAGCATCAAAGGTAACGGTATAGCTGTTCTGCGTCCATGTAGCCTTTACGGTGACGTCTGCAGTTACAGCGGTATTGAAGTCGTAAGCGGTTTCACCAATATACCAACCTGCGAAGGTATATCCTTCTTTGGTAGGCGCTGTGGGAGCGGGAGCGGTGGCACCGTGGGCTACGGTCTGCGCATCAACAGCATTTCCGCCGTCTGCGTCAAAGGTAACGGTATAGGTTTTCTGCGTCCACTTGGCCTTTACGGTGACATCAGCGGTTACAGCGGTACTGAAGTCATAAGCGTTTTCACCAACAAACCAGCCTGCGAAGGTGTAGCCTTCCTTGGTGGGAGCGGTGGGAGTGGTCGCACACTCGCCGGATGTAACGGTCTGACTCGCAACGGCAGAGCCGCCGTCTGCATCAAAGGTTACTGTATAGGTCGTTTCGGAACTGCAAGCCGCAACGGAAAGAACCAATACGGCAACTAAAAGTAACGCCAACAGAACTTTTTTCATAATGTTTTCCTTTCTAAATAAACAACAAAACACGATCCGCATCATGTTGTATAAATAATAATGGATTCTCTAAATTATACATTTTTTTGAATCATTTGTCAAGGCTATTACGCAAAAAACACGATTTTTTTGCGTTCTTATCATATTTCATGCAAGAAAATACACGGTGAATCGCAAAAAGTCTTGAGAGAGTCCCTACAGATTACTGCGTCACAACAAGCTGCTCACACTTTCCAATATAGTATTGGTAGATATCTTCAAGCGCCGCAAACGAATCTACATCCTCATTCTTAAGACCGTCATGAAGTGCTTGGATCTGTCCGAGAATCTCTTTGATCGCGTTCATGTTTACGGCACTTTGAGAGACCTCATAGCTATAGTAATTCTTCTCCAGATTGAAGAGAAGCTCGGCAACCGTTGCCGCATCCTCGGTGAATCCTTCGGAAATGAAGAGCTGGAGAGCCGTATAATACAAATTCAAATCACCCTCCATTGTCACAAAGAGAGATTTGGTATTAGAATCAAGGTTACAAAAAGCCTTGAGCACGGCAAGTGTTTTTTCCTTATCAAATACAGGCGACTGATTTTCATTTTTATTCACGAAGGCGCTTACCATGTCATAGTACAACGACAGGAATTTATCCAGTTCTTTTTCAAGGTAAGTATCGTAAATATTCACTTCCGAGCTTCCGAAGAACAGCAGCGTATCCACATAGAAATTGCGGTACATACCGATAGCATAATCACAAGACCACAAAGCATCTTCTCCCGACACATCACCATTATCAACAAATGCCGTGAACAGGGGTTCATGATAGTAGGCGTGAAGCACATTTTCGGGTGCGTTTGCAAGAATCTTGGCTGCAATATCCGACGCTTTTTCGAAGGATGCCAAGAAGTAGTTATAGTTGCGGGAATTGCTTGAGGACAAATAGTAATACGCGGTTTGCATATCGGTCAGGGCTTTGCACAAATCGTCAAAATCATCAGCCCATTCTCCAAGCTCTGCGGTTGATCCGATTGTGTTTTGAATCTTGACATATTTTTCGTAAGCGCCACCAAGATAATAGACAAAGTTTTCTTTATTGGTCCCGTCCATGGAGTTGAACGCGGCGATAACCTTGTTCATTCTCGACGTGAAATCGCTTTCCCACACATCATAGCCAAATCGGTTCGCGTACACTTCTATGGCAATAATCAGGTCATTATAAGCATCGGCATATTCCTCAGTTAATTTGCTTCTCATAAATTTATTGATGATGACCATGAAAAGACTTGAGTATCCGGCGTCTTCACCGGAATCATCAAAGGCCAACTCGGGAACACCCAAAGTGTAAAGAGAATTGAGAGTTGATATAAGATTATACTGTTGTGAAGGAGACAAGGCAACAAACCCATCGAATATACGCTTGACACTCTCTGCGTACGCCTCAGAGCTTTCATAGGCGTCTATCTCTAATGTATGCTTGATGAGATACACATACTCTCTCATGATCGCATCATAGGCCTCAATACCGAGAAGTCCCGCAGAAAGGTCGTTATATCCGCAGGCCGCGGTGCGCATATACTCAAACATAACATCAAAGGTGATGATATTGCTCGAATCCAGACCGAGAAGCAAATTGATGGGAACATTCATATATATGTAATTTTCCGCAGTTCCCTCTTGGGCTTTTACTTTTTGAGCACAATCATAAGCAAGGTAATAATTGTAGAACAGATCTGTGGTATCGGTATATGTAACCTTCTGGATATCATCCATGGCAACTGCCGCGTTGAATATATATCCGTAAATCTCATTGATCTGAGAAGGCAAGCCATACGCGATAAACTTTTCGATGATTGGATGATTATCCGTCTCATATAAATAACGGTATATAATGTCAAAGAAATCATTCCCCGAACGCCAATCCGAAATAAGATAATACATATCGGGGTATTCACTGATGTAGCTTTCTCCGATGATCCGAATCGCGGCTTGTCCGATGCTTTCATAATGAGCTTCAATACCACCCTCTCTCCAATCATCGGGTACGGTGTTGATCAGATCGTACACTTCAATCGAATGCTCAAGCATAGCCTCCATCACACTCAACTCATAGTCAGTCATAATAGGATAGCTGTTGAAGTGAATACGCACGCTTTCGTTCTCATAAATCACTTGATCGTCGTACAACTCAATGATCTGAAGAAGCAGAGGGGCCAAGGTATACATGGCGCTATCCTTGTCATCAAAAATGGCAAGCGCGTTTTTAACCTTTTCATAGCTTTCCAAATAAAGCACCTTTTCGCCGTATTCAATGGCAAAGACATCCTTAAAGAGACGAATATTGTCGCCCCAAACCTCAAAACCGTAAACCATGGCGGTACGCGCAACATCGAAAGCTAACGCTTCATCAATAAACGCCTTGTCGGCAGGCGTCATATCAACATATGCTCTCATAAGCAGAATCGCAAGCTCTCCGAGGTCGCTTTCTATGACAGGCTCGCTGTCTTGGTTCCAATCAACCGAATGAAACGCATCCGCATGGTCAAGGAATGTGGATACATCCGTATAGGTGAGCTGAATATCATAAGTATAGGGTACGCCCTTGTACGTAACCGTCAAAGTCTGGGTCAAGGGAGAATTTTCAGAAGTTACGGCTGCGACATTAAATCCCGACACCATATCTTCACTGATGGCTACTTCCCTTCTGATGCTTCCGCCATTTCCCTTCAGAACCAATCTACCACCGGATACATCCACGTTTCCCTGATAATGACTTGTATAAGTGATTTTGTTAGGCCTGCGAAATTCTACAGACTCGATGCCATAAACATTGACCTTGAAGCTTCCCTCATAGTTTTTGCCTTCTATGCTGCAAGTAACTTGAAGCTCCATATCCGATTTGGCGGAAGAAGAATCAAACCCGCTGACAGAAACGGAAGAGCTCGAAAGCGGTACGGTATGAGATGTTCCGTCCGGATTGGTTACCTTCACGTTACCTTTGCTCTTATCAAGCTCATCTCCCACGAGATAATCAACAAGCGCGTTATTGACCGTCAAAGCCTCAACAACCGTTACGGTTATTTCGGTTGTCGCGCCTTCATACGTAACCGTCAACGTTTGCTTACCGAGTACGTTCTTATCATATCCCGACACAGTGATACCCTCGGAATTGAGAGGAATTTCGCTTGTATTCTTTCCGTCATCCACTTTTAGCATACCGCCGGAAAGATTCAATTCCTGGCCAAGAACGTACACGGTCTGAAATTCAGCGTTTTCGCTGACCGAAATCGAAACCGTTTTCTCTGATCCGCACGCCACGGTACAAAAGACCAAAACAAGCGCGGACACCATCCATAATAAAATCTTAAAACTTCTTTTCATAAAGATATATTCTCCGTTCTTATAGCTGGGCACTAATTTGATTCACACAACTCCCAAACAGCATACAGTTGTGTGTTTCTCTCGGGCTCTAAAAGATAGTCCATTGTGTATTCTGCTGTGGTTGAAGAAACGCTGTTGCTCCAACCCTTGAAGAGGTATCCTTCCCGTTTGGGAGGCGAAAGCTCGGTGTCGGTAAAATAATTGACAACCCCATGGTGGTCATCCGCAACCGAAATGACACATCCGTCATCCGAGATTTCACACCCCAAAACCATAGGGACAAAGGAAGAATTCCACTTCTCATCCCATTCCGATGAATGTGCGGCTGTATCGACGTACAAGGTCAATCGGTTACAGGAATAAAAGGCATGAGCTCCGACATAGAAAATGTTTTCTCCAAGCGTTAATGAAGTCAGCGAAGCACAATCGCGGAAAGCTTGTTCTCCAATGGACAAAACCGTTGCAGGGAGACTTATTTTGGAAAGTTGCAGATTTCCGTAAAAAGCAAAATCGCCGATTCTCTCGAGGTTGTTGCCCGTGTCAGCATGGGCCAAGGCATCGCACTTATAAAAGGCATAGTTTCCAATGCTTTTAAGGGTACCGGGAAGGACAACCAACTTGAGCTTTTCGCAACGGTAGAACGCTTTATCACCTACGCTTGAAAGTGTATTCTTCACCGTTATTTCCTCCAAAGAAGCGCATCCGTAAAAGGCTTTCTCTCCGATCATAGCCGTGCCTTCGATAATCACACGCTTCAACGAGGAAAATTCTCGGAAGGCACATTTTCCGATATATTCAACCGCATCACCCATGACGATGATATCAATGCCTGCGGTTTCGGTTTTGCCGCTGATAGCATCCGCGCGACGGTATCCACAACCGAAGAAGGCAAAATCGCCAATGTAAGTGACTCCTGCGGGAATCTCAAGTTTGTCGCTGTCGGTATCGTCGATATAATTATCTGCAACTCCACACATATAAAACGCAGATCTGCCGATTTCTCGCAGCATGGGTGGCAGGCTCGTCAGCTTCAATGAGGTACAGTTGTAGAACGTGTAATCCTCTATTCTTTCAAGAGTATCCGGGAAAGTCACCTTTTCAAGGGCGGTGCAGTTATAAAACGCGCCCTTGCCGATATATTTCACGCCGCTGTCAATCTTAATGCTTTTGAGTTCCGCAAGGCCGTAGAAAGCATAGCGGGCAATGCCCACGGTACCCTTATCCACAATGATATCTTCTGTTACGGTTTTGTTGAAATCCACAATCCAATGGTCGGCATAAACCGCGCCGGTGAGTGCACTGTGGAACATATCGGTATTGCGGAAAGCATATGAGCCTATATCCTTCACCGTTTCGGGAATTTGGATTCTCGCGAGCTTAGAGCAGTTCATAAAGGCGTAGTTACCGATACTCTCCAACGAACTTTCCTTTAATGTTTGCTCCACATAATCGTAGGAACCTAGGGCTACGTCTATCAGCTTTTCGCAATACAGAAACGCTTGGTCGGAGATATGCTTGATGCCGCTCCCCGTCACAATACTGACGATATTGCTGGCGGCAAAGGCGTTTTCTCCGATATACCGAACGGTATCGGGCAACTCCACCGCCGTAATAAATTGATTAGCATACAGGCCGCTGTTAGCAATTCCCACGGTTCCCTCTTTAATATCAATAGATGGTACTGTGATGTCCTTCAAAGCAATGAACCAATTTCCAACATAGATTTCATTTGTGGGAGAGTTATTGTAAATCGCGGTTTCCAAAAAAGCCGCATCTCCGATTTCGGTGATCTCCGAACCCAGCGTTACGGAGGAAAGCTGAGAGCTATGATAGAAAGCGCCCTTACCAATAATTTTTAAACTATTTGGTAAGGTTACGGAGGTAAGCGAAATCGCCTTCGAAAAAGCGAATTCACCAATTTCCAAAAGTCCTTCCTCAAAGCAAAGCTCGGTTACATCGGCGCACGCCGCAAAGGCAAAGCCGCCAATCCTTTCAAGGGACTTGGGAAGGATGATCGCTTTCAAATCAGAGAGATCCGTAAAGGCATTTTCTCCGATGGAGACAAGCTTTTCCCCAAATTTGATTTCCTCAATGGATGAGCAATAAGCAAAGGCACCCTTGGGAATCTCGGTGAGGCCCTCCGGAAGCATCAGTGTGCCTCCAAGTGCACGACATCCTGAAAAAGCACTTTCTCCGAGAAGGAGAAGTTTTGGGGGAAGATTGATCGTTTCAAGGTAAGAGCAGTTAGCGAAGGCAAATGCTCCTATGGACGTGATACGATCGGGAAGTTTTACTTCGGTGACATCACTTGCGTTAAAAAATGCTCTTTCACCGATAGAGGTAACAGGCTTTTGTCTATAGGTTGGAGGTATCTCAACCACGCCTGTTGCCTCTCCTTTAGCCACGACTTCATACGCCCCGCCATCGATGAGTTTGAATTCAAGCCCGTATTCCTCGTCTCTGATAAAAGGTATAGGCTCCGAAAAAGGCGAATCTCCCCTTTCCTGACCGCGTACACGCACGGATAGATTATACTCTCCAGCGGCAAGGGATTCCAGCGAGTAATAATTTTTGCTCAGATCCACAAAAACAGGCTCCTTGCCCTGTTGCTCAATACGTACGGTAAATATTTTAGCATCCTTGACCTCGCTCCATCGGAGCGTCAGCGTTTCGTACTCTACGGTAACGTCACGCGGCACATCAAGCGGCTCGGCATTGGTGCAGGCAGAGAGCGCCAACAACACAAAAATGATAAAACAAAGTGCAAGTAAACGAAAATTTTTCATCTACTTCTCCTTTCGATTTTGTTAAAAGGCGGTAGCCCATGAGGTTTCTTTAAACTTACTGTCCTGCCGTCTTTCGCTCCTTGATCACTTCGTGGAGCCACTTAAACTTAAACTTACGAGCCGCTATGTCCAACAGCATCAGAACAATGGCGGCGATAATCAATATAGGTCTTGGATCAAATTCTTCGTGGAGCGTTTCCGTAAAGCTCCCAAACACTTGGACAGGATCATGAATCTCAGTGCCACCGCTCATCCGTGCCATCTCAGTCATCAGGCTTGCGCCGTCCTCCGCCGTCATCGTAAACGTATCGTATTCCTCGGAATAGGAGAAGGACTTATATACGGGAATTTCGGTGATAACGTTCCCTAATTCATCCGAAGAAATAATCCTAATTTCATAAAGCCCGGGTTGGGTCAAGGAAAACGTAAATCTTCTGTTGCTTTCTGCGGCGCTGACATCTATAGCGCCGTAAAGATGCTGCAACGAGGGGCTGACGGGAGTGACGGTCACACTCACGGTTTGCCCCTCGGGGGTCCCGTGAATGTTAACCCAATGAGCGTAGTTATCGGCCTTCAACTCGTATTTGATGCTGTCTGCCCGAACGTCTTGGAACGGGAAAATGCTGTCAACGATATTCATGACCAGCGCTTGTCCGACGATGTTATTTACAAATGCCGCCGACCATTCTCCGTTTAAGTCGCACATAAAGCTGCCCACATTCCCCTTTCCATATTTATGAACGGCATAAATAGGCACGTATTCACCCATCAGGGGAACAGTTGCATCTTTTTTGGCTACCGTGCCGTAATATCCGGCAAGCGGGGGGATAGCGTTGCTGTCGATTCCGGAAAAGATAGTGCTTTTATCCTTAACGGTAAGGTTGAACTCTTTGCCGTACTGGATTTCGGGGATGGCCTCTTCGGTCAAATCCTTATACATAGTACCTGCGATAGAGCTGACATTATTAACATTATAGAACTTGCCTCCGCCCTCGGCGGCCGTTTTTTGCATTTCGGCCATTTTTTGGGCATCGTCCATACCGATCGTCAAGACCGACATTGTGATACCGTCATCAACGTTATCCTCGATATAGCGTTTATAATCATCGTAGGAGTCTCCGGGCTTGCCGTCGGTAATAAGGATCATATGCTTTCTTTCAACATTGTTGATGACCGAGAGAGCACGTCCCGCCTTCATAATCGCATCAGAAAAGATCGTGCCTCCCGCGGGATCATCCGATACCTTTTTGATGGCCTCGGAAATAATCTCCCTTTGGGATACGGGTAAAACGCTCAATCTTTCACTGGAAGCGCTGCTGAAGGATACGATGCCGCAAAAATCTCTGTCGTGAAGGGCATCCAAACAAACCTCTGCACCTTCGATGGCCGCTTCCAGCTTGCCCGTGCTTTTCATGGAAAGTGATGTATCGACCACAAGCATCACTGCAATGGGCGGAGTGTAATCCTCTGCGTTGACAGGAAGCATATGCTTGAAAAATTGGGATTTCTCAAGATCTTCTCGGTTATACGCGTGAGGAACAGGCTTCCCTTCACTATCGTAGTCGTTTCTTCCACCTACCGTCAGCAAACCGCCGCCCAGCTCGGACACATATTGATTGAGCAAAGCCTCAAACCCGGCGGGCATATCGGAATAGGCGATATTCACAAGCAGAATCTGCTCATATGCGGCCATGTCCTCGAGAGTTGTGGGAAAGGCTGAAAAGTCCTCCTCCACGCTGATATCCGTTACGTCTTTGGTTGCCGAAACAATCTCCTTCAGTATCGCCGCCTCATTTTCATATCTCTCAATGATGAGAATATTTTCAAATTCCTCAAGATTGACATAGGTACGATAGCTATTGTTATGTTTAGTGGTATCCTCCAAAGGTTCACCGAACAGCTCATAGTCGGTTACCAGCTCAAAGGTAAGCTCGTGCATACCACGCTCAGAAAACGTGAGGGACACGGGAATTTCATTAACTCCGTTTTTCAGGCTGATCACTGTTTCACCGTAGAGCTTTTCGTTATCGTACAGGCGGAGTACGGCCACTTCTTCGCCGTCTCCCGAATTGCTCTGTATCAAAAGATCTATGGCAAAGCTTTCTCCGATGACAATTTCTGCCTCTTGAACAGTTGCAGAGAGAATCTGTATATCGACCGCATCCTCTTTCTGGAAAAGTACCGTATCAATCAGTGTTCCCTCCGATACGATCTCATGTAGCGCAACGAGGGCATCTCCGTCCGTTTCCAAACCGTCGGAAATGACGATGATTTTAGAAAACTCTTTGTTTTTAAACAAGGATGCCGTATATTTCAGCGCATCGGCCAGCGCGGTTGCAGAGCCGTCGGGATCGTCCGACAAGACGTACTGATCGAAAATGCCCGTCTTATCTCCCGTGAGTTCCACAGAGTAGTCATATCCATATCCAAATTTGACAATGCCAATCTTACAGCCCTCATCGCACACATCGATGACAGAACGTATGAAATCTTCTTGGGCATCATCATATGCCTCTCCGCTGTCGGACACATCCACGAGAAGGATGACTTCGTTCTCCTCGTTGGGCACTTCATAGGAAAAGCCGATGCCCGCCAATAGATTAACGGCAAGCACCATGGCTATGATGTGGCACATCATGGAAATAATCTTGTTTCTTGTAAATCGGTATCTCTTATCCAAGCGGAAATACGGAATCAACGTAAGAAGCACCGCCGGGATGATGAGCAGAAGCAACCAAGGGAATTTATACGTTATTTGAAAATTCGTCATATCCTTCCCCTTTGATTAATAATTCTTTTTAATTTCAAGGATCCATTCTCCAAACATCAAGGTGACAAGTGCTATAGCAAAATAAAGAATCAGATCCTCGTATTCTATCGTGCGAATGTCATCGGCACGGGTCAACGGCAAAATGTCAACCGTTTTCGAAATGTTGCTTTCCGCCGACGGAATATGCACAAAGAAGTTTTCTTCAGAAAGCTCTTTTCCGCCGATTGCGTTTTGTGTGACCGTATAAGTACCGGGGCGCGTGGGGGTGAAGTCTGCCTCATCGGTTTCAAAGATATGTTCCTCCGACATTCCGGTTACCTTGATCTCCCCTCCCCTGCCATTGAGCCTAACCGTTTCCCCAACCTCAAAGGCATTTCCGGTAAAGGTCTCAAAAATGAAGTAATGGAACATATTATAAACGAGCACCGAAAAATCGGGCAAGGCAATCAGATTTGAATAGTTTAGATCAAATGCCCATACGATCACCTTGGATTCGGATGTATCACGAATAAGCATGACAGGTCTTCCATTATAAAACATCAGCTCTTCGTAGCCTTCGTTCAAGATGATATCGTTATATTTGGCGATCGTGATACGTTGGGGCTCGGTATACCGGGTGAGCGCGTGCGAAGCGCCTGCAGACAAAACAGAGCTGCTGTCCACCGAATAGGAAGATCCTATCTGCAGATCAGACCCAAGAGGGGCGCTTCTCGGATCAACAAGAAGTACAACACCGTCTGTTGGTAGCACATCCGGCATTTTATGCTCAAAAATGTAAATATCAAAGCCCTCTGTCGCGAAGGGCTCGCTGTCCTTAAGAAGTGTAAACTGAACGTCCCATGTCTCTTTGGTGTTCTGACGAAGAGATCGAACCGCACTCTCAAAGAAATTATTGGGAGATGAGCTCGCGTACTGGATCTTAACGACAGGCTTTTGGCCACCGTACAGGAAGTATGCGTTGTCATCAGCGAGGGAGTCTCTGGCGTTTACGTAAGTCTCTATGTAATCGTAGGAATAAATCACTCCGTCCATCATATCGTCAGAGTTGAACACAATATCTTTTTCTTCCTCCGAAGGATCGAAAAACTCGCCCTTTTCAAGCGTTACCGTTTGGAAAGGGTCTCCGTTGACGCCGTGTATTTTGCAATTGACGGTGATAAAATCTGTTTTTCCGTAGCATGCCGCACGAACCGTAATTTCATAGTGGTTATCATTATCAAGCTCTGCTTTGCAATCGAGTATCGCGGCGTTCCACTCGTTATCCGATGTAACATTGACGACATTTACACCGTTTTTGTACGTATACTCCGTACCCGTGTAAAGATAAACCTGAGCTCCCGCATTAGAGGCGAGCACAGATTCGGCAAGCGCCAAAGCTCCATTCACGTCACCCTCGGAAAAGGTGCAACGCTCTGCCGCTTCAAGATAAAGCTCGTCAATGGCGTCAAGAGCTTTTTTCTGATCATTTGATCCGACTCTTGTAAAAAGAAATTCAGGTGTATCGTCAGCTACAATGAACGTCACCTTGGAACCTTCTTCAAAAGTGGTTTCTGCCTTGCTTCTCGCCTCGGTAAGGGCTCGCTCAAATCTCGTGTATTCCTCGTCCTTGATACGCATACCGGCCGAGGCATCAACAATGATCACCGTCTCGTTTGTGTCTGTGCCGCTCAACATCTCAATGACAGGGCCAGCCAGAAGTATTCCGAGAAGGGTCAATATCAGCACCTGGCAAAGAAACGTAAGAAAGTTTTGTATCTTACTGATCTGCCTTCTCTGCTTTTTATATTTCAGACTCAGATGCCATATATAAGTGGAGGATATGCGCTTGTTCTGATAATTCGGTTTGATAATGTAAATCAAAATCAATACCGCCAAGCCTAACAAGCCCAAAAATCCACTGGGTGTCAGCCAACTCATTCCATTACTCCTACCTACAGTAATACTTTTTTAACACTTTAAATTCCGCTGAAATACGTTTCGAAAAATTCAATGATTTCCGGAGGAATATCCGTCTCCGAATCAAAAATTCCCGTGGCGTATTGATAATAAAATTCCAAATAATCTCTGTAATATGTAGCGCCGTCGATAAACTGGTTTCGATCCTGCCACTTGGCGCCACCGCCTTCGCCATCCCCTTTGACTTCTTCTCCGCCCAGCTCATCCGAGTTAGAGCCGCCCGATTCTTCCATAACACTTCCATAGGGCAGATCGTCCGCGGCATCGCTGTCGTCATCGTCGGAATCGTTGTTCTCAATCTTCTCGAAAACAGCTTTGATCTGCATATCCGAGCTGACACCTGTTTCGCTTCTCTCGGGGCTTGTTTCTCCATCGTCCCAGCCAACAAAGATCCATCCGTCGTCTGCGAAAGCGCGTACGGCCACAGTCGCATCACCGAAGCTTACGCTTTGTTGCGTTTCTCCGCGGATCCAGCCGCCCTCTCCGACCGTATAAATCACCTCAAAGGTACCATCCGTGCCTTGCGCGAGCATATCCATACCGTAGGAAACCTTCCCCGCCTGTGCCAGAATGCCGAGGGTGCTGAGTGAAAAACTTACAGCGAAAACAACCGAAACAGCTATCACCAAAACAGCAGAAATTTTGTATTTTATTCCTTTGGCGGGAACGTCCTCAAGGCGGGCAATCGCATCGGCGCGCTGGAGCTCAGCCATATGCGACCTCTCGCCGCTAAACTCTATCATGGTGATCAATCTTTCCTCAAGACCGTAGCTATCCACGCGACGCGCCACCGTTTTTTCGGTCAATCTATATTTGCAAAGGTATAGAAGGGCTCCCAAAAGGGCTCCCGTCAAAAGCCCTACTGTCACCCCAAGCCAAATGCTTCCAATGCGAAACATCCAGTAGATAAAGGCGAAAACCGCATTGATAGCGAAGCATACACCTGCTCCGCTAATCGCGGATTTGATAACGCCCTCGGTCTTGAGACGCCTATAGTGCTTACCGAAGATTTGCTTTACGTTCATTTGTATATTCCTTTATAAAAATTGGGTTTACCCAATGAATTTTCAAATTGAATGTGTTTTTGTGCGCAATTTGCGCGCAAATTCACCGCCGCACCCCGAGCCATCATGCTCGAGGCGCGTTGGTTCATTTGGGGAGCGCGATGCTTCGAGCCAAAGTCAAAGCATCGCGATATTACTTGAGATGAAGCAATTCAATTACTTCTGCGCAAAGGTAACCTCGAAGGTACCCGATTTTCTGTTGGGATCCTTATATCCAACGCCGATATAGTAGATACCTGCCTTGGAGAAGGTGTAATCGTAATTGATATCGTTGCTGGGATCAGCGGTGGAGGAATAGTAGGTAAACAGCACCTTACCATTCTCATCGTAAATCCATATTTTGTGGTAGCCCATACCTGAAGGCGTTGCGATATTCCATGTATCGCCTGCCTCAACGGTAACTTTGTAATAATTTTGAGCGCCTTTTGCTCTGATGTCCACCATATAGGTTTGGCCGTTTGCAATCTCGTAGGCATATTCCATGGATTGTCCCCTCAGATATTGCTCAATATACGCAGCCTCAGACATGAAGCTTGCGTAAAGAACAGTTTTCCCAGTGCTGTAATACACATCCCCCAAAGGCTCTCCGCTACATTCGGGATGATCATACCAACCCATGAATACATGACCCTCAAACACAGGCGTGGGAAGCTTAATCACATCAGCTGTTTTCACGGATTCCATAGGCGCGGCACCGTTCATAACGAAGGTGTAGGTGATCTCCTCACTTGTATAGCCGCTAAACACGGGCTTTCCGTTATTCCAGTCATCCGACCAAGATTCGGGTATTTCCCCACCCTTCACAAAGATAACTTCAAGATTGGGACATTCGCTGAAGATGAAACTCCCCTTCACCGTGACGCTTGCGGGAATGATCACCTTGGTGATAGATGCGTCGCCATAGAACATATAAGGCGCAATTTCATAGACACCGTCAGGAAGCATGATCTCTGTATCATTTCCCTCATAGCCGATCAGTCGCTTGGCTCCGTTTACAGTAGTGAAAATAAATTCTTTCTCGCGAGACAGGACGGAGGCCCCCTCATCAGGCGTATAGATGTTCACCTTTGCACCGATGAATGAGTTGATATTGATGTAGTCAAGATAGGTATTCTTGGTGATGTTCTCAATGGAGGATTGGTTATAAACCTCATACAGTTTGGCGCATTTACTGAATGCCGCCTGCCCTATCTCGGTCACGTTTTTGGGGATGGTGATAGATGTCAAGGCGTAGCATTCTCTAAAGGCATATGCTCCGATGGACACCAATCTTTCGGGGAGCACCACACGTCTGATTTGGTAGCAACCGTCAAAGGCGTATTTTCCAATGGAAAGGGGTGTCGTTCCACCCTCCTCAAAGATAACCTCCTTGATAGTGGTGCAATACTGGAAGTTATTGTTTTTGATTTCAACCACCTCTTTGGGGATAACGAGGGTCTGTACGTTGAGCTTCGGGGGGAAGTAAACGATGGCTGTCTTGGATGCGGTGTAGATAATACCGCTGACAGAAACGAAGTTCTTGTTTTCCAGGGCAATATCAAAGCTCTCAATGGCCGTTCCAAAGAAGCATCTGTCTCCGATTTCCGCAACGCTCGCGGGAATGTACATATATGAAAGATTCTGACAGTTCTCAAACATCTTTGCGGGCAAACGGTCAGCTCCCGTATCCATTTCCACATTCGAGAGCAAAGTACATCCCGCAAAGAGGCCTTCGCCCAGCTTCACGGTTGCACGGTGAATAGCGATCTCGGAAAGAGATGTACATTCCGCAAAGGCGTAATCTCCAAGAGTACCTACGGACATGGGAATGTAGAATTCAGAAAGAGATGAGCAGCCGTAGAAGGCATAGTCATCGATGAGCGCACAAAAATCATCACTTTCAAAATCAACGGATTCCAGTGCCGTACAGTTGTAGAACGCGCCGTTGTTTTTTGCGCCACCGATCTCTTTTACGGGCGCAGGAATGGTAATGCTCTTGAGAGCGGTACAACCAAAGAAGGTGCCTTCGGCAATTTCCTGCAATTGAGAGTTAGAGCCAAAGGTCACATACTCAAGCGATGTACAGTTATAAAAGGCCGATGCGCCCAGATTTTTGAGGGTCGCGTGAAATTCCACTTGTATCACGGCTGAATCCTTGAAGGCTTCAGCTCCCACCGTTTCAAGACCTTCACCGAAGGTGACAGTTTCAAGGCTTTGGGCTCCGAGGAACACGCCGTTTCCAATACTGACGATTCCCTTTGGGAAGCGTACGGCTACGAGTTGCGTGCCCGCGAACGCATAGTCAGAAATCTCGGTCAACTGATAGGTATTCGCCTTCTCAAATGAAAGAAGCGAAAGCTTTGCGTCGCGGAACGCATTTGCTCCGATAATCGCCAATCTTGCAGGCAGATCAAGGGTGCTGATGCCACAATTTCGGAATGCCCCGTCACCAATTACAAGCTTATCCGTACCGCCCTTCACAAAGGTGATGTTGCTCAGCTCGGGGGTGCCTGCAAAAGCACTGTCACCTATGATCTCAACCGCCATGGGAATGACCACGGTTGTAAGGGATGCGCAATTTTCAAATGCCGCCTCACCAATCTCGCGGAGACCTGTGGGAAGAATCACCGTTTCAAGCATACTGCCCGCAAAGGCGTTCTGCCCGATAGAAAGAACCCCGTCTTTAACGGTATATTCCTTATCTGTACGGCCATGGGGGTACAAAATGAGCAGGGTTTTGCTAAAGTCATAAAGAACGCCGTCTTCAGAAGCAAAGCTTATATTCCCCTGTTCGACGTACAGCTTTTTCAGTGCGGTACAACCGTCCAGCACCGCAATATCGAAGCTTGAAAGATACTTAGGAAGGGTTAAGCTTTCAAGCCCTTTCGCGTTTTCAAATGCGCCTTCTCCAAGGGATTTGACACCGCTCGGGAGGACCATGTTTTGAAAAGAGTGGCAACCGTAGAAGGCATAGGCGCCTACAGCGGTAAGCTCGCTCTTTCCGGCAAAGCTGACAGAAGAAATTTGGGAGCAACCACAGAAGGCGTAGTTGTGTATCTTCGTGATGGATGCGGGAACAATGACCTTGCCTTCATAAGATGTGGGACAGAAAACAAGCTCTTTCATATCCGAGGTATAAAGAACACCGCCTTCAACCCTGTAAGCACCACCCTCTTCTGCCGTAATGGAGGATAGGGCGCTTGCTCCGTAGAATACCAAAGCTCCGTTGGCGAGAGGATCCAATACTTCGCCGTTAGCGCTGACATAGGTCGTAAGTCTTTGGGGCAGTTGGATGAACTCCAACTTGGATTGATTCTCAAAAGCGCCATAGCCGATGGTCAAAGGATATGCGTTACCGTCTTTCAGGAAAGTGATTTCGGTGAGCTTACCGACGGAGGCCGCAAAGGCGTATTCGCCGATACCAAGTCGATCACGGATTACACCGTACTCCTCGATAGGTTCAAGGTTTCGAACACTTGCGGGCACTGTAAAGCTTTCAAGTCTTGATTTATAGAAGCAGTAAGCGCCGATGGTAGCAAGTCTCGACTCCGCAGGAACATTCACCTTGAAGCCGATATCACCTGAGCCCGCAAAGCAGTAGTCACCCAACATGGTTACGTTGGGAGAGATATCGACTCTCGTCAATCTCGTACAGGAGGCAAATACGCTGCCCCGTTCAATGGCGAACATCTCCACTCCGTCGCTCTCGTAGCTTCTGCGGTACGCCGTTCCCACCAAAAGATCGGGAGAGCTGACCGTTCCCTCAAAAATGACGGTGGTGAGAAGCTGGCAATTTTCAAAGGCCCGCGCACCGATGGATGTAACGCCTGCGGGGATAGCCACAGTCGTGATAGGAACCTGATAGGTATTCGCGGAAGCAGCAAAGGCATATGCGCCAATAGTTTCAAGAGATGCAGGAAGAACTACGCTGGTTAAACCGCGGCACTCATAGAATGCATAGTTGCCAATGGTTCGAACCGATGCGGGCAGGTTGGCCGCGGTGATTCTCGCGTTCTGATAGAAGGCATAGTCACCAATGGTGGTCAACTTAGCGTTCGCCTTTATAAATTCTGCACTCACAAAACGATGGGCTGTCACATAAGAGTAGTCTTCCGTCTTTCCCGAGAAACAATACTCACCTATGGA
>SVTB01000166.1 GCA_015064015.1 Oscillospiraceae bacterium
GTGCGCCGACCTGGATATACATATCCCCCTCGCGGCGGGCAAAGCCGTCCGAGAAAAATACGCCGCCCTGGCGAGTCACGCGGATGCCCTTGGCCTCTCGGGGGAAGTTGATGTTATACAGCATATTGTGAGACAAGAGATCCTGCGCCATGACCCAATCCCAAACGCCGTCCAGCTGGGCCAGCGCCTCGGGCAGATCGTCTGGGGCAGAGGACAGGGCGATGCCGGGAATGCCCAGCCGCGAGCCCTCGTAGATAGCACCCACGGTGCCCGAATAGACGATATCGTGACCTACGTTGAGTCCTCGGTTGATGCCCGACAGCACCAAATCGTAGGTCTGATGAAGCCCCAGCACGCCAAAGCGCACGCAATCGGCAGGGGTGGAGTCCATGGCCCACACCTTCAGATCGGGGGCCAGGTCTACCTCCTTGATCTCCACCTCACGGTAAAACTCAATGGCCTGGCTTTTGCCGCTCTGCTCCACCTTGGGAGCCACCACGGTCACGTCGCCCTTGGTCTTCGCCCAGCGGATGAGTCCCGGAAGGATAGGCGAGGAAATGCTGTCATCATTTACGATCAAAATCCTCATAGCCACCCCTCGTTGCTTTCCTTGTATTCCTTAAGGCGAGCATCGGCATCAGCGATGAGCCTTCTCATCTCAGAACGGCTCTTGACCGTAGCACCGCTGGCGCAATCGTGGCCGCCGCCGTTGTACTTCTCGGCAATCTGGTTGATGGTCACGAAGCGGGAACGCAGGCGCACGCGGATGTTGCCGTCATCAGCCTCAATAAAGGCGATCCAAATGAGGCTGTTTTTGATGGAATCCATGTAGGACACCGAGGCGCAGGCCTCCTCAAAGGTCAGCCCGAATTTCTCCTGCATGGCGCGGCTGACGTAGAGATAGGCCACGCCGTTTTCGGAAATTTTCATTTTCTTGTAGACCTCGGCCTGGAATTTTAGAGTGTGAAATTCCTTCATATAGAGGTTGGCATAGAGATGGTCGGTGTCCACACCCTCGTCGAGGAGCATCCCCGCCAGACGCATGGTGTCACCCGACACGGAGCGGAAGCGGAAACGACCCGAATCCGTGACCATACCCGCGTAGATAAGGGTGGCGGTGTCCACGTCGATCTTCAGTTCATCCTTGAAGGCGGCGTAGAAGGCGGCGATCATCTCGCAGGAGGAGGAACGATGCTCCTCTACCCATTCATAGTCACCGTAAGACTCCTTGGGGATGTGGTGGTCGATCTTGCAGATCTCTTTGCAGAGGGCGTAGCGGGGGTTGGAAACTGTGTCCGAGGTGGCGGTGTCGATGATGATACCCAACGCCTCGGTGTAAAATTCATCGGGCATGGCGGGATCCTCGCCGCCGAGGAAGCCCACATAGTCGGAATAATCGCAGTTGTTGACGATGATCTCTTTTTGAGGATAGCTCAGACGCAGGATGCCGCGCAGACCCAAAGTGGAGCCTACAGCGTCTCCGTCGGGACGCTTGTGACGAAAGATGACGATGCGGTTGTAGGCCTTGATCTTTTCAAAAATGACCTTCATTTGTTCATTCATGGGCTTCTACCTCCGAAAGAGCGTTAAGATCGGAAAGCAGGCTCATGGCCTCGCTTTGATCCTTCAGCGTGCAACCGCTGGCTTTTTGGTGACCGCCGCCGCCGTATTTCACGGCGATGGGGTTGATGTTATATTTGTTGGAGCGGATCTCGCAAAGCACGCCGGCATCGGTCTCGGTGAAATTCACCCAGGTGTCAATGCCGCGGATCTCGGACATGACGTTGACCATACCGCGGGAGATGGTGAAGGTGTCGGCCCCGTAGGATGCCACTTCTTCGGCGGTGTTGTAAACGTAAGCTACGCGATGGGGCGTAGTTTGGATTTTCAGGGTGATCTTGGCGCGAAGCTGAATGAAGAACAGCTCATCGGCGTAAAGATTGCGGTAAATGTCTCCCGTCTCGAATTTGCGCTCCATGAGGAAAGCGGCCATGCGGAAGGTCTGAGAGGAAGTGGAATCGTAACGGAAGCGGCCCGAATCCGTGATCATACCCGTATACAATGCCTTGGCGGCTGCGGGGGTGACGGTGAAATTTCCTTCAATGGCCAAAGCGGTAACCAAACCACAACAGCTCTCAAAGGAGGTGTCCGTCACTTCCTCGTCGCAGATTATCTCCACAAAAATGTGATGATCTATGCGGGCGGTGGCGGCAGCGGTGGTATAGCGTTCGTCGCAAATCAGGGACTTGGCCGATGTATCCAGCACGATGGCCAATGCGTCCTCGTACAGATCGTCGGAAATCTCGTCCATGGGGATATCCGTCATAAAAGCGTATCGGGGGGTCATATCACCCACTGCATAGACCTCTTTTTCGGGATAGGTGTCCCTCAGCATATGCGCAAGGCCGATCTGGGAGCCCAACGCATCTCCGTCGGGATTCTTGTGGCGATGGATGATGATGCGGGGGTATTTTTCAATGAGCTCAAGTATTTGTTCAAACATTTTTGATCTATATCCTTTATTATATTTTCATTCGTCAAAATAGCCCTTATATTCCACACGCAAGGGGCTTTCGGGGAAGAGGTATCCGTGGAGATCAATGAAATAATTATCCGTCATGCTGGCGATATAGTCTACCACGATATCGTGGGGATTTTCATGCTCGTAAGGAGTTTCTCGCTTGTAATAAATGGCGTTGACATAGTCGATATGGTGACGGAAAATAGGGGAATGCTTGTTGCCCGCCTTGAGGTCGTCCAAAAGTTGACCGTAAATTTCCGCCATCATGGGTTTCACAGTCTTGTCCAGGCCTGCCGCAGCAGCAGCATAATTGTAGATGCGCGCGTAATTGTCCAAGCGGGACTTGCGGAGCGCCTTGAAATGCTTGGCATCCAGCTTGATATAGGGCTTGCCGTAGCTGTTTTCGATGACGTTGACCACCAAATTGTTGATGATCTCTGCGTTGATGGAGCCGATATCCTCGTTGACGAACATACTTTCCTCTACCATTTTGGCGCGGGCAGCGTCCTGCCTATCCTTGCCGAGATAAGCGATGATATCCGACAACCGTACTACAGCGCCCTCTAGAGTACAGGGCATCATGGTGTTCATTTGGGCGGGATTAGTATAGCATTCCTCAATGATACGATCAAATTCTGTAAAGCTTTCGAGGGGGATGGGATGATATTCTTCTGATTCCAATTCACCGTTGTGGGTGGCGATACCGTTGAGGGTTTGGAGACTGATGTTGTAGGGAAAGATTTTGTCCAGCACGCGGACGGAATGGAGGTTGTGATAGAAGTGCCGTCCCGTCTGCTTGAAGTAAAGCTCGTTGAGGTAGGATTCTCCTGTATGGGCAAAGGGCGGGTGACCAATGTCATGGCCCAGCGCGATGGCCTCGATGAGGTCAAGGTTCAGGTGGAGGGTGGCACCAATGGTGCGGGAGATGCGGGACACCAGCTGCACGTGCAGGGAGCGGCGGGTGATGTCGTCGTTTTTATACAGCGAGAAGACTTGGGTCTTGTCGGTGTAGCGGTTGTAGTAGGGACAGTGCAGGATTTTGTCGATATCATGGACAAAGGTAGGCCGCCAGACCGTAGCGGTGTCCTTGGCTAAATTTCGACGGCGGATCACTCGGCCATCATCAAAAGCCATAGTAGGGAATTGTCCCGTTTCTTTGGCGTGTTTGATTTGTTTGGTGAGTTCCGCTGTAAGAACTTCGTATTTGGGCATATATAAAATACCTCCGGTTGCTTCAAGGTGAGGTTAATCAAAGGTGTGTTATTGTCAGGTGGTTGGATATTTCTGATATGATCATCCCAAAGGCCACGGGATTCATACCACCCTCGGGGACAATGATGTCAGCATATTTCTTGGAAGGCTCTACAAAAGCCTCGTGCATGGGCTTGACGGTGGTGAGATACTGTGAAACCACGGAATCCAAGGTACGGTCCCGCTCTTTCACGTCTCGGAGAAGACGGCGCAGAATCCGCACGTCGGCATCGGTGTCTACAAAGATCTTCATATCCAAGCGATCGCGGAGGGCTTGGTGCTCAAAAATGAGGATGCCCTCCAAGAGAATAACGGGACGGCTCTCCACACGACGGGTTACATTACTGCGGTTATGAACGGTGTAGTCATAGGTGGGGCATTCTATGGTTTTACCCGCCTTAAGCAAATCCATATGGGCTACCAAAAGGTCATTGTCAAAGGCGTGGGGATGGTCATAGTTCAATTTGGCACGCTCACTGTAAGGTAGGTTGGGGTGAGCCTTGTAGTAGTCGTCGTGGCGCAGAACGGCAATAGCATCACCGAAATGTGTGATGATGTTCTCGCACAGGGTGGTCTTACCGCTGCCCGAGCCGCCTGCAATGCCGATGATCATAGGGGTGCCTGTGTTCATATGTCTGTACCTCCGTAGGGGTGTAAATGGTTGTTTATCGGGCTTAAGGGGTGCAGGGGCGAAGCCCCTGCACCTCACTTGGGTGGCCGGCAGTGCCGAGGGCGGCCGGGAGCGCCTCGGCGCGCGGCGGAAGCCGCAAGAAGGTTTTTGAAAAACAAAAT
>SVTB01000167.1 GCA_015064015.1 Oscillospiraceae bacterium
TAAAAACTTTCATCAATATGAATTTGTTTTAAGAGTTTTTGAAGGGGGGATGGGGGAAACTTTTTGCAAAAAGTTTCCCCCGGCCGTACCCCTACAAACAACAATTTATCTTTCCTCCTTGACTTTCCCAGTATTTTGTGATATACTGAACGGGAATATTAACAACCCAAAGGAAGGAAAATATTATGAAAAAAACAACGCTCAGAAATTACGCTCGCCTGCTCGCCGAGTGCGGTGTGGCCATCAAAAAGGGTGATGCCGTCATCATCCAGGCATCTCTCGATCAGCCCGAATTTGTTGCCATGTGCGTGGAGGCGTGCTACAAGAAGGGCGCATCCCGCGTTATGGTGGAGTGGGGCTATCAGCCTCTCGCCAAGCTCCACTACCGCTATCGCACCCTTAAGTCCATGTCCGTGGTGGACGAGATCGAGCGTGCCAAGCTCCAGTATCGTCTGGACAACAACCCTGCTATGCTCTACCTTCTGTCTGATGATCCCGACGGTCTGAAGGGCATCAACCAAGAGAAAATGTCCAAGGTTTCCAAGGCTCGTTTCCCCGTCATCAAGCCCTTCCGCGACGCCATGGACAACAAGTATAAGTGGTGTATCGCCGCCGTTCCCGGTGAGGCTTGGGCCAAGAAGGTTTTCCCCGGCATCCGCACCTCTACCGCCATGGAGAAGCTCTGGAACGCCATCCTCTTTACCTCCCGTGTCATCGACAAGAACGGTGCCGACCTCGACCCCGTGGCCGAGTGGAAGGCCCATAACGAGAGCTTCCGCAGCCGTTGCGAATTCCTCAACAATCTCCACATCAAGACGCTGGAGTATAAGTCCGCAAACGGTACCGACTTCACAGTGGACATGATTCCCGAGGGCATCTTCTGCGGTGGTAGCGATTACACCCTGGGCGGCGAGGAGTTCAACCCCAATATCCCCTCTGAGGAGATCTTCACCTCTCCTAAGGCGGGTTGCGCCGAGGGCCTGGTGGTGGCATCCCTGCCTCTTTCTTACCGCGGTCAGCTTATCGAGAACTTCTCGGTTCGCTTTGAAGGCGGCCGCGTGGTCGAGGCCAAGGCAGAGAAGGGCGAGGATCTTCTGAAGCAGATGGTTTCCATGGATGACGGTGCTGCCATGCTGGGCGAGTGTGCCCTGGTGCCCTATACCTCTCCCATCCGCGAGAGTGGCATCACCTTCTACGAAACCCTGTTCGATGAGAACGCCGCCTGCCATCTGGCGCTGGGGCGCGGCTTTACCAACTGCGTCAAGGATTACGACAAGTACACTCTTGAAGAACTCCATGCTATGGGTATCAACGAGTCCATGATCCACGTGGACTTCATGATCGGCACTGAGGATCTCTCTGTCACCGCCATCACCGAAAGCGGCGAGCGTGTGGCGGTCTTTACGGACGGCAACTGGGCTTTCTAAGGAGTACGTAAGGGAAAACCTTCTTATAAGAAGGTTTTCCCTTGACCCTTTCCAAGAACTTTCAATAAACAACCAAAAGCCCGACGGGTCAATTTGACCCGTCGGGCTATCTTTATATGAAAGTCAAAATCCCCGATCCGCAAGATCTTTGCAAAGGGAAATATAAAAGGCGTAAATTTTCTCCTTTTTATTCTTCTTTGCCAAGAAATCAACGATTTCCGAGTGAGAGACCGAGGCATCGGTACAATTTCCCTTATATTCTCCGAATTTGCTGGAATCTACCGATACAAGACCATCAGAAGGGACATCTTCTAAGCGACGAGATACGTACAGGGGAATACCCATGACGAAATCATCCCGGCTTTTCTGTAGGGTGGTGGAGTAGCTTTGAAGGAAAATGCCCTCATGGGGCAGATCTTTGAAATAAGCAATGGTACCGTCGGGGGTATCTGACAGCTGCTTGCATACCTTTAATACATCGGGGTGTTGATCTCCGAAAATGCGATACCAGAAGGTGATCCAAAAAGCAATGAAACCCTTGACGGGGGTGGGGAGACGATAAAGCTTGGTGGCGATACCTGATCCCTTGTGGGGAGTACATAGACAGGTGAGAGAAGCTACATGGGAAGACATATCCAAAGTCTCCATCATATAGCGGCTGTCCAAGCCTCCCTTGGAATGTGCGATCAAGTTCACCTTTTCAGCGCCTGTTTGGGCCATCAGCTTCAGGATCTGCGCTTTGAGCTGTTCTGCGTTTGTCTCTATACTGCCAAAGCCGTCTGTTTCCGATGTGACCACGTGATAGCCTTCGGCGCGTAAGAGTGCTTCAATGCGTCCAAAAGCCTTAAAATGACGCAGATCCTTCAAAACAATACCGTGTACTAAGATGATAGGGTATTTTGTGGCCAAAAAATCACCTCCTGAAAGGGCAACGGTCGCAACAGGCCTCGTGATCGTTGATAACGCCTACGGCTTGCAGGTAGGCGTATATGATGGTGCTGCCCACAAAGGACATCCCTCGGGCCTTGAGATCCTTAGAGATGGTATCCGACAGGGAAGAGGTGGCGCGGATGATGCCATCGCCGTATATGACCGTCTCTCCCTCTGTGAAGTGCCACAGGTAATTTGAAAAACTGCCGAATTCTTTTTGAATATCCAGAAAAATCCTCGCGTTTTGAATGGTCGCTGAAATTTTTCGGCGGTTGCGGATGATATCCTTGTTTTGCATGAGCTCTTCCACCTTTTCGGGGCTATAGCGACTGATGATCTGAGGATCAAAGCCATCCAAGGCCAAGCGAAAAGCCTCGCGTTTATGGAGAACACAAGCCCACGAAAGCCCTGCTTGGAATGATTCCAAAATGAGCATTTCAAAAAGATGGGGGTCATCATGGACGGGAATCCCCCATTCGTTGTCATGATACGCAAGGTATAGAGGATCCTTGGGATCCGCCCAAGAGCACCGTTTTACCATGGTTACACCTCATCTCAAGTGCAGCAACTTCCGCAAAAGGTAGATCAAAATTCCCAAGGCGAGCCATATGGCGGCACACACGAACACGGGAACGAACAACGCAAAGGAGATAGCGCTGAACATTCGCAGGACGCTTATAGTTCCTGTCATAGCTTCGGTTCCGAGAAGGGAGATAATGACGGTGGCAATAAGTGTCAGACCCAAGTATACGGGAAGTCCGCCCAAAGCACCTTTGATATCAGCACCGCTGAGGGTGATGTGTAGAGAGACGCACAGCATGACCGCTACGGCAAAAATACGCCACCCCACGGAGATATCGCCGTTGCTCCATTCTCCGAAGATTCCCGTGATCATCCCAAGTCCTCCCGTGAGCATGGAAAAGAAGCTTCCACCCTCTACGGTCATGGACGAGATGTTTTGTGTATAGGCATGGAAGGTTTCGGGGAAGGCGAGCACCATGCAGAGAAGGATAACGCCCAATCCGCCGAACACAGGACCGATGCCAATGAAGATATTGCCGATTTGATGATAGATATTTCTTTTGTTATAGGAATGAGAAACGTAGCCCAATGTTCCGTCATTATGCAAGGGACGCCATAGCGCCATTTCGTCTATGCGGTGTCCGAAAATGATACACATGAGCGCATGGCTCAGCTCATGAACGGGCGTGCCGATGGCGGATGTCGCCATGACTACGGTATGACCGAAGCCTCGCCCTACCATACGAAGCAGGAGCCATTCACAGAGAAAGACCGTGAAGCCGCAGATGACAGGTACGCCAAGGGTATAGAAAAGGATCTGAAAAAACAGGGAGACATATTCCATAGGAAACTCCTTTCTTGTCTTATAATAGTGTCAGCTCCATGCGGCAACGCTCGGCTTGCGCACCGCGGATCTCCACGATATAGTCCAAGCTCAAAGTGCCGCCCTCCAAAAGGCGATTGTCCACAAAGAGACAATGAATGCCCACTTGGAAGGGCATATAAGGGGTCTCATACACGCAGACGGCCCTGTAGTGAGGTTTGAAGGTCATGGAGGTGGTGATACCGCCGCTGCGGATGAGGTGGATCAGATCGGGCTCTGAAGAATGATAGGTAAGTACCGAATGAGCACCGTCCATTTCGGTGAGCGCCGATTCATCGTAGGCCAGGGAAATCTGAGCATCGTCTCCGTCGGGGGAATAGATGAGTAGTCCTTCGGTATAGAGCTCCAGGGTCTCCAAACCCTCGTCGGAGGTACTTCTCATATGGCTTGCCGCGTTGCTGACAGAGGGATCGGCGGGCTTTACATAATAATCACCGTTGTCCTCATCAGGCGTAATGCCCATGAGCTGCTCTTCTTCGGGAGATACGGGCACAGGGGGGAGATTGACAGTGTCTCTCCAGCCGGTGGCGGCAGAGAGGATGGTTTCAAATAAGGATTCCGCAACTTCATAGCGGTGGGTGACCATGCGGATGCGCACGGGGGTTTGGGATTGTTTGCTTGACATGATGCTTGCCTTTCGGTTGAATTTTTGGGTTGTCATATATAGTCATATAAATTGTTGTTTAACTTACTAACTTTTCTCTCCTCGTCGAGAGAAAAGTTACAAAAGAGGCGCCGCTGAGGGATAGAACCTACGGTTCTCCCTCAGAACCCAACTCCCATCGTGACGCACGCC
>SVTB01000168.1 GCA_015064015.1 Oscillospiraceae bacterium
TAGGGCATATAAGCCAGGGACGTGCGGATCTTATCGGTGAAGGCCTTGACGGTGGAGTTGTCCTTCTCGATGCTGTCCCACTTGTTGACCACGATGATGGACGCCTTGCCCGCCTCGTGAGCGATGCCCGCGATCTTCTCGTCCTGCTCGGTGATGCCCACCGACGCGTCGATCATGATAAGACACACATCGGCACGCTCCACAGCCATGTGGGCGCGGAGCACCGAGTATTTCTCGATTTGATCCCCGATCTTGGACTGACGGCGAATGCCCGCCGTGTCAATGAAGGTAAAGGTGCCGCGGTCGTTGACCACCTGGGTGTCCACCGCGTCACGGGTGGTGCCTGCGATGGAGGACACGATCATGCGGTTCTCACCAAGGAAACGGTTGACGATGGAGGATTTCCCGGCATTGGGTTTGCCGATGACAGCCACGCGGATGCCCTCATGCTCGTCGCCGTCGTCCACCCAATCGGCGAGGCACTCACAGCAGGCATCTAAAAGATCACCCGTGCCGCTACCATGGATGGAGGAAACCGCCACAGGATCAATGGTGAGCCCCAGCTCGTAGAACTCGTAAAACTCAAAAGGAAGATCGCCCACGCGGTCGCACTTGTTGATGCAGGGAATGATGGGCTTGCCGCTCTTTTTCAGCATGACGCAAATGTCGCGGTCGGCGGCGGTCAGTCCCGTGCGCACGTCGCACATGAAGATGATCACGTCGGCATCCTCAATGGCGATCTCTGCCTGCAGCTTCATCTGAGACAGGATGATATCATCGGTCTTGGGCTCGATACCGCCCGTGTCGATGAGGGACAGCACGCGGCCGTTCCATTCGGTCTCGCCGTAGATGCGGTCACGGGTGACACCGGGGGTGTCCTCTACAATAGAGCGACGCTCACCGATAAGCTTGTTGAATAAAGTAGATTTGCCTACGTTGGGACGGCCAACGATGGCGATAATGGGTTTTGACATGGTGTATGGTCTCCTTTCGTTAAGGGGATGTTGAGTGATTGATCGTAGGGGCGCATTCCATATGCGCCCGTTGCTTGGTGTGAGGATTTATTGCGAGCGGATATGGAATCCGTCCCTACCGGGTCATGGGGTTACTGAACCCCCAACATCTCCCTCACAAACTCGCTGCCGTCGTTTCTGCCGGGCATTACAGGTACCCCCAGCTTTTCTGATAACTCCTCGGGGGTCATATCGTCCAGGAAAATATCCTCCCCCGCGCGCAACGTATTCTCGGGGAAGAACAGCACATCGCCCAGTTCCTTGCCTGCCAGCTGCTCGGCCATATCCTTGCCCGTCAGTAGTCCTGCCACGGTGACGGACTCGCCGAAGAAGTGATTGACGATCTCATAAACGTGGATGGTCAGCCCCTCCACCTGCGCCTCCAGACGCGCGGCCATGGCCTTGATGGTGGGATAGGCCGCCACACCCGTACAGATCGACACGGTACGGGGTGCTTTATATTCAGCTAAATCTTCCGCGAGAAAGTTCATTTCGTCCTCAAACTCGGTCATGAGGGAGGTGATCATGCCCACGCCGTTCTCGATCTGGGCGTAACCCTCGTAGTAGTCCTCAGTGGGTAGGGGACGACCTGCGCGGAGATACAACTCGTCGGCGCAGAAGAATTTCCGCGATCCGCAATCAGCAAGACACCGCGCCGCGAAATTCTCCACCATATCAATGATGGCGGCGGCCTCCTCAGGGGTGTAAGGCGTCAGAGGATAGAGCTTGTCCCTGTGCTTGGTCAGCCCGGCTGGGACGATGGAAACGCTCTCCAGAGCATCGCCAAGGTGGTAAAGGTCACGCATGGAACGGTACAGCTCCACGCCATCGTTGATGCCGCGGCACAGGACTAACTGCCCACAGATGGTGATGCCTGCCCAGGCCAGCCTCGGCAGATAATTCAGCACTTGTCCCGCTCGCTTGTTGTTCATCATCTTGACCCGAAGTTCGGGATTGGTGGTGTGAATTGAAACGTTCACGGGAGAAATGTGCATCTCTATGATGCGGTCAATATCCTTCTCATGAAGGTTGGTCATAGTGATGAAATTGCCGTGGAGGAAGGAGAGACGGCTGTCGTCATCCTTGAAGTACAGCGTTTCACGCATTCCTGAGGGGAGTTGATCAATAAAGCAGAAAATACACTTGTTTTGACAGGAATGCTTTTTGTCCATGAGTGGCGTTTCAAAATCTAAGCCGATATCATCGTATTCTTGCTTACGGATGACAACTTTCAAGGGCTCACCATCGCGGAGCAGGGAAAGGGTGACTTCCGTATTGGTCAAAAAGAAACGGTAATCCAGCACATCGGCAATCTCCCGCCCATTGATGGATACCAGTATATCTCCCGCGAGCACGCCTTTTTTGGCTGCGCGGCTGTTTTTTACCACATCTGTAATCTTGACCATGTGCATTTCCCTTCAAAACAAACTTAATCATTTTATTATATCATAAAAAATGCCGTATGTCAAATGGTTTAAAGAATATTTTTAATATTCTATTTGAAAACGAGACGGAGTTTTCAGAGATATCATATTCTAAATTCATACTGTGTTGAACATATGCAAAAAAATCAGAAAAATCATAAAAAAATATAAAAAAGCTATTGACAAATTCCATAGGATATGCTATAATCATAGCGTTGCGAATGATGGTTTCGCATGGGGGTATAGCTCAGCTGGGAGAGCGCTTGAATGGCATTCAAGAGGTCAGCGGTTCGATCCCGCTTATCTCCACCAGATAGAGACGATGTGAGTCGTCTCTTTTCTTTTATCCGAAACCTCTCATTACTATCGTAATCCGAAAGGAGTCCGTTATGCCTACCTTTACCCTCGCATCCTTTAATATCTGTTCCGCACATTTCAAGGAAGGCACTTATACCGAAGAAAATCTTCGTCTGGTGGCCGAAAAGATCACCGAGAGCCAGGCTGACGTTATTGCCCTTCAGGAGGTTGACCGTGGCGCATCCCGCTCTAATGGCGTGAATATGCCCGCACGCCTGTCCGAACTGACAGACATTCCCTACCACTATTTCATTAAGATTCGTGACTTCCAAGGGGGAGAATACGGCACCGCCATCCTCTCCAAATTCCCAATCTTAGAGAGCAATACGCTGAATTTTCCCGTGAGGATTGCCACCCAAGGTACTTCCTGCGGTTATGTGGTACTGGACGTAGCGGGAAGCCCCGTTACGGTGTTCAACACTCATCTTTCCATCGAAAACGAGGAAGCTAACACCGAATGTCTCTGCTGCCTCGGTGATATCCTCAAAAATCATCAAGACACTCACGGCGCGTTCCTCTGCTGTGGCGATTTCAACACTTCCCCCGCGAAGGTCAAGACCTATATCCCATGGGTTAACCTCGCCCACAACGGCCTCCACACCTACGCCGACCGTTCCATCGACCACGTTCTCTATACGGTACCCATCATGACGCACAATGCTCGTACCATGGATACCCAATATGACGGAACGACGGATCATGATATGGTGATAGTCGAGATAAAAATTTGATTTTTTTGACCGAAGCGGAAACATTTGCATGATTTTTTTCGTCTATATAGATGAGGGCAACATATATGCACCTTGTAATATCCCTTGACAGCTTGTTACATTTCGTGGTATAATGATCAAAACGGAAGGAGCCCCGCTATGAAAGAAAAGAAATATTACGGTAAAGAAAAATGTCGCATTCTCAAGCAAATCCGTGCTGAAATCGCCAAGCAAAACGATATCGCCTGGGTAGTGGAGGAATGCTCCCATAAAGGCAACTGCCGTGGCACTTGTCCCAAGTGCGAGGCCGAGGTGCGTCAACTGGAAAAAGCTTTGGAGCGCCGCGCCGCTCTTGGTAAAACCGTAGCTGTGGTGGGTATTTCCGCAGGACTGTCTCTATCTGTCATAGGCTGTGAAAATCCCTTTGCCGTACAAGGAAATATGCAGATCGACGGTGCATTGATGCCCCCCGAAACAAGTGACCATACCGACAGCACCCAAGTCGAATTTGACGGTGTAGAGATTCCTTACACCGATACCGTTGCCGTCACCGAGGAATTTCTCATGGGTGATCCTGTGGTAGAGGGAGAAATGATCCCCATCCCCGGCGAAGAACCCGAAACCGAGGTATGTACCATGGATGTGGACGTTCCAATGGGGGATATGGTGGAAATTCCAGATGTGGAGTTGGGCGGCGCCCCTCCTGAATACGATTATATGGATCGCGTGCTTTCTATCACCGTGGCCGAAACCCTTCCGTCCTGTGTGGCTATTGAAGATGACTGTTTCTATGGTACCGATAAGGACGGATACTTCTGGCGCATCTATTGTGCCGATACCTCTGCTATTGAGGAAGGCAAGACCTATGAAATAGAAATTGGTGACCCTACTTGGTTAACCTATCCCGACGGTTACCCCAGCGGATGGACACCGCAGTATGAGGCTACCGTCTTGAAAATCATTGAGGATTGACTATGACGGATCATATGGTAACAAAAATACCACGCTTTCCCCTCTGCTTTTTCAGCCGCCTCGCTCGGTAGCCTGCT
>SVTB01000005.1 GCA_015064015.1 Oscillospiraceae bacterium
CGAAAAGATAGTCGATGTCGTTCCAAATGGTGTCGGACCAAAACTGCTTGACAGTACCGGCGATGACGGGGCCGCGCCAGATGACGGGGCTGGTCTCATCGCGAAGCATGAGGTTGACCGACATGACGTCGATGCCCGTGGTGGTGGAGGGAGGGATCATGCCCAGACCCTCTCCCTCAACGGGCTTGTTCAGACCAAAGGCCTTGGGAATGGAAGGACCGGTGATATCGGCGTCAAGGATACCAACCTTGAAGCCCTTTCTCTGCATATTCACGGCCAGCATGGAGGTGACCAAAGATTTACCAACACCGCCCTTGCCGCTGACCACGCCGATGACGTGCTTAACGGAGGAGAGATCGTTGGGCTTAGCCAACATTTCCTCGCGGCTGGGCTTGCGGGAGGAGCAGTTGGCGGAACAGGTGGAACAATCGTGGGTACATTCAGACATTTTTTTATTTCCTTTCTGGTAAGTTGACAAGATCAGGGTAGGGCGGGGCATGCTCCCGCCGTGAATTTTGGTGTATAAAATTATAAAATAAATGAAAACACAATTTGAGCCGCAAAGTTGACAGATCAAGCGTATTTCATTCGGCGGGAGCGAGCCCCGCCCTACGATTTTATATCATAGATGCCAAACGAAATCGTCCTCACAGGGCGCCTCGGCAAGCACAGGTAACGGCGTTGCCTCGGCCAACGATTCCAACTCGGCACGGGCGGCGATCAAAGCCTCCCAATAGGGATCGGTGAGGAACACGTTTCCGCTCATGAGGAACAGATTGCGCAGACCGCACCGAATCTCCCAACGCATCTTCTCAATCCAGTTTTCGGGAGATAGCGCACCCACGGGATAGGTGGTAGTCTCGCTGAAGGCGTTTTCTACCGAGCCGATCAAAGACAGGTGCTTTTTGATACAGGTCTCAATGGAGGGGCGGCACAGGGGACTTCCAAAGCTACCATCATCAAAATGTCCCTCGCCTACACGGAACAGGGCACCCGGAAAATGTGCCTTGATGCGGGGAATATCCAGACCGTGACGGCGGTCACCGTTGTGCATGACCATGATACCGGGGGTCAACCCTTCCGGAGTGGTCTCGTCGAGAAAACGGAGAATGGCATCGCATTGGATATCCGTCCAGGCGTTCCAGAGGTCGTCCCCTTCGATGGCATAGGTCACAATATCCGGTGGCTTCATGCCGTCATATTGTGGATATTTTTTGTAGAATCTATCCAAACAACGGGGACAGTAGCACCCTTGCAGGTGAGGTCCCCAGGAGCCCATGCGGAGGTCGTCGTCGTAGAACAGCTTGGTAAAGCCCAGATCCTTGTGGATCTGCACCGCTTCCTTGTACCACGAAATAACGGTGTCATCTACGCAGGTGGTGGTGCCTTGGCGGTTGCCGTGAGCATCCAGGCGGTTTTGCCAGGCGTCTGGCAGGGTGGGATCGGCCTCGTCGCCGTTGAGGGCGTTGGAACCGTGACCGAGCGGCACACAGATGGCCTGCACCTCAAAGCCTTCGTCCTCCAGCATGGCCTTGGCGCGGCGGGCATCCTCCAAAGAGTTCTGCCATTCGCCGTAGATGTAGTTGTCCAGCCAGACCGTCTTGACCCCCGCCCGCTTCATGAGCTTGATCTTGCGAGGAAAATCGGGGTCAGTCAGCACGAGGCTCGTGAGAAAATCGTAGTGAAACGTGAGCGGGACGGACATGGGAACTCCTTTCTTCGCGATTAAGCGCGGCTGATGCTGATAGGCGAAGTCCAACCGAATCGGCCGTCGGTCAGCTCCACTCGGAGATAGTAGATATCACGCGCCTGCTCCCGCTTGTAGTCGAGGAAGAACCCTGAGGACTTGGCCATCATGACGTAGTTGCGACAGTTCTTGACCACGGTCACTTGTTTCACGGGTACGTCGGTTTTGACGTTCCAGTATACCGAAAGGTCAGCATCGGCAGGCAGTGTAAGTTCTTCGCCCATCCAATGACCATTGATACGGAAGTCGATCTCCATGCGGCCGTTCATGTCTCCATCCAATGGGCCGCGCATAAAAGCGTAGGTGCGCTTGGCTTTCAGGGCCTCAAAAATGGCCTTGTGGGTGTTTTCAGTCGCCCATACGCCCGTCACACCGGGGTATTTGGCATGGCCCCTGTAAGTTTCTGTGACCTGGCCTCCAAGGCCTCGGTGATCGTCACTACCGCCGATGACGCCCATATGAACGCCCCGCCGGAGGGCATCTTGGAAATAGCCACCCTCAATGGCTACGGTCGGTTCGGCACAGGGGTTGCCCATGTACTCGGCAGCATCCCCGCGGGAGATAATCTCCATAAAGGGAGGCATGAGGTCGAGGGGCAAGGCGGTAAAATCTGCACCAGAAGTCAGCGAGTAGGTATCGTGGGGGGCAAAGATGCAATCGTCACGGGAGAGAAGGGCGCGAAGCTCAGCTTCGGTCAGCTCGCCGTCGCGCTCGCCTCGGATCATGTCTGCATCGTCGTTTTCAAGGTAGATAACGAGGTTATTGTAGAAGGGGTAGGAATCCCGTTCGTAGGCAAGAATGGTGGTGAATTGTCCGTCAATACGGTATTTTTTCACCTTCTCACGGATGGTATCCCATTTGGAAGGATTTCCCACCCACAATTCGGGTTTGCCCACGCCGCCGTGGTCATGGTCAGACAGCGCGGCAAAATCCAGCTTGGCAATATCCCGCAGGTTGGTAAAGTAAGTGTCAATATCCACGCTACCGTCGGACAGATTGGTGTGACCGTGCATCTCGCCCACGAAGGGGTGCAGGTCTGGCAGCGATGGCTCAAGTGAATGCTCGGAGGCATCCATTGTCGCCCACAGCGCGCGGGCATCGCCCTCGCCGCTGTAAACCGCGTCGGTAAACGTTTTGGAGCGGTTGGGGGTGTCAATACGCTTGGCGGAGTATTTGTCGGGATGATTCATATTATTTTTCGGGATCCAGGTACTTCCACAGCCCCACGAAATAGTTGATACCCGAAGCGATTGTAAAGAAGATGGTCAAAGCGGCGAAGAAGTAGGACAGCGGCAGCCAAGTGACCCACCAAGCAGGTAGGGCAGAGCCGACACCCTCGATGGCGTAGATCACGGGCTCCATGATAGCGACCACCACGAAGATGATCTGCACCACGGTCTTCATCTTACCCATCATATTGGCGGCTACTACCTTGCCGCCCGAGGAGGATGCCACGAGACGGAGGGACGTCACGGCCAGCTCACGGAAAATGACGATCAGCAGGGTGATAACGAAAAGTGCCTGATGGTTGTTGTCGAACAGTATAGCGGTGCGGTAGACGATGGCGGTCATGGCACCGATGACCATGAATTTGTCAGCCAATGGATCCATCAGCTTGCCGAAGTCGGTGACCAGACCGTACTTGCGGGCGATTTTGCCATCCAGCATATCTGTCAAAGAGGCGATAACAAACAGCGCGGTGCCAATGATACCGCTAACCAGAGGCGACAGCACCGATGTGGGGAGCATCATAACCACAATGAAGACGGGTACCATGCAAATGCGCAGAACGGTCAGCTTGTTGGGGAGGTTCATTTTGGTTTTTTTCTTTTCACTCATGGCTTTTCTCCTTGTTATATGTAGTAGGGGCGGATCCCATATCCGCCCGTTTGTGGGAGGAACGAGCCCTGCCCTACGGATGCAGTGTTGTGCAGGGGTATTTACTGGCGACCGCAGATCGCCTCTACAGAGCATCGGATATTGTTTTTTGTGACAACGAATGGGGCAGGGGCCCCATGGGGGATACGGAAATACAACCCTCTATTCGATCTCTGCCCCTACCATGTCCTTTTTAAAAGGTTTTGGAAGTCTTGAAACCTTTTTTCAAAAGGTTTCAAGTGGGGGTCAAGGGGCAACGCCCCTTGCGTACTCTTGCGTACTCTTGCGTGTTCTTGCGTACTCCCTCGTACGCCTCATTCCTGTGCCACAGCAAAGCCGTACAGGTCGTAGTCCACGACCTCGCGGATCTTGACGGGAACGGTGGAGCCGGGCGCGATGCGAGCATCTCCACGCCAGCGGAAGAACACCTTGCCGTCGATCTCGGGAGCGTCGGCGGAGGAACGGCCGAAGTAAGTCTCGTTGACGGGATCAAAGTCCTCCACAAGGACAGTGACCACAGAGCCGATCTTTTCGCGGTTTTGCTCTTCATTGATGCGAACCTGGGTGCGCATGAGGATGTCCATGCGATCCTGTTTCACCTGCTCATCAATCTGATCAGGGAAATCGTAGGCGGCGGTGCCCTCTTCACGGGAGTAGGTGAACACACCCGCGTGCTCAAAGCGAGCTTCCTCCAAAAATTCGGCCAGCTCGTTGAAGTCCTCCTCTGTCTCTCCGGGGAAGCCCACGATAAAGGTGGTGCGGATGACGATACCCGGCACCTCGGTGCGAAGCTTTCTCAGCACTTCGCGGATCATGGCACCGTCGCCGTGCCGGTTCATAGACGTCAGCATATGATCGCTGATGTGCTGAAGGGGAAGGTCGATGTATTTGACGATGCGGGGATTGTCGCGGATTTCCGCGATCAGCTCGTCGGTGATCTTGTCGGGATAGCAGTAGAGCAGACGGATCCAGGGGATGTCTGTGGCCTCGGTGATCTTATGAAGTAGCTCATGGAGCGCGTAGTGACCGTACAAGTCCATTCCGTAACGGGTAATGTCCTGGGCGATGATGACCAGCTCCTTGATGCCCTGATCTGAAAGCTCCTTGGCCTCAGCCACAAGATCCTCCATGGGACGGCTGCGGAATTCGCCGCGGATGGAAGGGATGGCGCAGTAGGCACAGCGGTTGTCACAACCCTCAGCGATTTTGAGGTACGCCATGTACTCGGGTGTGGTCAGCACACGGTCGCCGCCTAAACGGACGGTGTTTTTGTCCTCAAAGGAGGCGTATTTTTCGGCGGGGGAAAGTTTTCTTTTTTTCTTGACCTGAGCCTCTACCGCCTGCACGGCTTCAACGATGTTGTGGATACTACCCACCCCCAAAAGCGCGTCTACCTCGGGCATTTCCTCGAGGATCTGCTCACGATAACGCTCGGGCAGACAGCCTGTAACGATGATGCCCTTAAGGTCGCGATTTTCCTTAAGCCAAGCCACATCCAGGATGTTGTCAATGGCCTCCTTTTTCGCACTCTCGATGAAGCCGCAGGTGTTGATGATGATGATATCCGCGTCAATGTCCTCGGGGGTGATCTCATAGCCCGCTGACAAGACCTCGTGGAGCATCACTTCGGTGTCTAACTGGTTTTTGGGACAGCCCAGAGAGATAAATCCTATTTTCATATTTTATATTGTATAGCCTTTCTTGGAAAGCGGTTACCCGATTTCCTACATTACATAATCATACAGCATAATGATATCACAAAAGAAGTAAAATGTCAAGGAAAAACCGAGTGAAAAAAGCGGAAAAAGTCTTGGCTTTGTTTGTGATTGCCCAGAGGTGCTTTTGAAAATGTAAACATTTTTTGCATACGATGTCGAAATGGGGATTTTGCACCAAAAGCACCTTGCCAAATGATAATTTTTGTGATATAATAATATATCTCGTATTTTTGAAAAAGCTTGAAAATATAGAAAGGAAATCCCGTCATGAGTACCGAAAAAGACATCAAAACCAATGACACCGTAGTAGAGCAGAAAAATGAAACCCGCCTTCCTCCCGAGATGGTACAGGCCCATGCCAAAATGATCGCTGCCGCCGATGAGGTGGAGAAAGTTGTTGTAGGTAAACGTAGTGAAGTGTTGCTTTTGCTGACTGCCATGCTGGCAGGTACCCACGTGCTTATTGAGGATGTTCCCGGCACGGGTAAGACAACTTTGGCTTCTACCCTTGCCAAAGTGACAGGTTTGCAATTCCGCCGTGCTCAGTTTACTCCCGATGTCATGGCTTCCGACATCACGGGCTTCCACATTTACAACCGCCAAAAGGAGCAGTTCGAGTTTCGCGAGGGCCTTGTCATGTGTAACCTGCTTTTGGCCGACGAAATCAACCGTGCTTCTCCCAAGACCCAGTCCGCTCTTTTGGAGGCCATGGAAGAAGGACAGGTCACGGTAGACGGCAATACCATGAGCGTGCCCGATCCCTTCATGGTTATTGCGACCCAAAACCCTGCTGGCTATGTAGGCACCTACCCCCTGCCCGAAGCACAGCTGGACCGCTTTTCCTTGAAGCTGAGCATGGGATATCCCAATGCCGCCGAGGAAATTAATATCATCAAGGCGCGCCGTGGCGAGAATCCTTTGGACAGCGTAAAGGCTGTACTGACTCAGGACGAGCTGCGTGAAGTCCGCGATCTGGTGAAAAACGTACATATCGACGATGAGCTGTATGCCTATATCGTCACACTGATTACCGCCACCCGCAAGCATCCCGCCCTTTCTCTGGGTGCCTCTCCCCGTGCCTCTGTGGCTATGGTACACCTCAGCCAAGCCTACGCCTTCCTTCACGGACGTGATTTCGTACAACCCGATGATATCGCCGCGCTGTTCAGAGCCGCCATCGCACACCGCCTGATTCTTCGCCAGGAGGCTAAGCTGGCGCATCAAACAGCCATGGACGTGGTGGGTGAAATTCTTCGCACCACCGACGTGCCCTACAAGGGTAAGCGCGCTGTTAAGGCTTGATCGGGGAGTTTCCTATGGAACCAATGAAGCAATGTCCCAACTGCGGCAAATATGTACCCGCGGATAAGACGTATTGTATGAGTTGCGGCACAACCCTGGCTCTCAAATGTGAGGCCTGCGGCAAAGTGCTGCCCCTGATGACCAAGGTGTGTCCTTGCGGACATTCTTTCGTCAGAAAAACAAAAAAGGTGCGACATTCAGTGGTGCTTCCCCTGTTGCGCAAGCATGGCAGAATCCTTCTTTTGGGGATTCTGGCCGCGTTTGTGTTGGCAACAGTGGTGCTCTCAGCTTTCCCCGTGCTGTCCTATGCCGATGCGCGGACAGAGGAGATCACCGCTTCCGGATATTCGGTTGCAGGCTACTTCTTCGGTGGCGAGCCCGAAGGCATTCGGATGCTTCTGGGTTTGTCAGCCTTTGAGGATGCCGTGGGCCTTGCGGGAGCTACCTTATATCTGCAGGGTATCGGATGGCTCATGGTGCTACTGTCCACTCTGCTGATGGCCCTGCTGGTTGCCTGCAATCTAAGAACCTTCGGTCAAGTTACCTCTCGCCGCTTGATCCCTCTATTGGGTGTATTTGTGGGCGGCGCAGCTGTGATCTTTGGGGCCGATCGTGCGTTGTGGGCGGTGCTCAGTCCTCTTGCCGCCAAGAATCCTTTGTTCGGGACCTTTGTTCCGCTGACGCTTTTGATTATGGGAGCCGCCGTGCTCGGCTTGCACTTGTTCTTCTATTTTCTGACCGTCAAAGGTGTGGGAGAGCAAGATGCCCTGTCTATCACGGCCATTCTGTGGTTTCCCTACGATAAGCTCCGTGCCCATCTGCGTAAAAAGCGCGCTGTGGCTCTGGGCAAGGAGGAAGATGAAAAAAATATTACCTGCACCCGACGTTTCCGTACTTATTTGATTTTGTTGGGCGCCTCCCTGATCTTTACCCAGGCATTGCTTAGCAAAGTTTCCCACATCTTTTTCTGGTTTATGTTCCTGCTTCCTGTGCCTTGTCTTTTGTATACCTTGATCGCCAAGAGCACCTTAACGGTGACTATGATCTCGGATACCGCCACCACCGAAAAGGAACAGCCCTATACCTATGAATTCCGTATAGACAACCATTCCATTCTGGCCTTCCCATTCATTGACGCAAAGGTCAGCATCCCTCAATCCAACAGCGTGCGTTGTACCAACCGAAGCGTTCGGCTGTCTATGGCGCCCATGTCAAGCTATCACATCAAAAATACCCTTCGTTTCCGTTTCCGCGGTACTTACGAAATCGGTGTGCGTTGCTTTTATGTGTACGATTTCTTCCGTATGTTTCGCGTGAAGGTGCCGGTGGAGAACATGACGACCGTGTACGTCTTGCCTCGCCGCATCCATTTGGAGGATACTCTGGCACAGGCGGTATCTGACTCTACCGTTCGTACCGTTAAATCCCCCTTGGTGGTGGATCGACTGGAGGTCAGCGATATCCGCGATTACCAAAACGGAGATCCCCTCAAAAGCATCCATTGGAAGTTGTCCTCCAAGTCGGAAACCTTCGTGGTTAAGGACTACAATACGGGTACTTCCAATGAAACCGTGGTATTCTGTGATATGGCCGCTCATTTCCCGGATGAACCGCCCATTGTGGTTGAGGCGCCTGTGGTTACCAAAAAGCCTCGAAAGTCCAAGATGAGCGCCGAGGAGAAAAAAGCCGTTCGAGACGAGGCTAAGGCGCGGAAGGATTCCGAAAAGAAGAAGGCTCTTCAAAAGAGATACCGCCATGCGGAGACCTCGGACACCCACGATATTTCTGACGAAGCTTTGGAGGCACGTCTGGCTCAGCGTAATAAGGTGGCCGACCGAAAAATGCAATCATCGTCTCGTAAAGCCGAAAAGCCTGTTGAGGCGGAAGAGGTTGCGGTGGATTCTGCGAGAGATGTTCACAGTTTGGCTCAACCGATTTACTATGAGGATATGAACGAATATCTGGCAGACGGCGTCGTAGAACTGACGGTAGCATCGGTGTTGGCCGAACTTCGTCAGGGACATAACGTAACCCTAATTTGGTTTGACCACCGTTCTGAAAGCGGCGTTGCAGCCTACGCTTTGCATGGTGTAGAGGAATTTGAAAGTATTTACCATACTTTCGCCACGGCTCCCCTGTGTCCTCCTGACAAGCGTGTGAGCAGTTTGACCGCCATGATCAGCGATATCCAAAGCGCCAAGCAGCTTTTTGTGACTTCTACGCTGGATAGTGCCATGCTTTCTGAGCTGACCGCTCTGCCGGGTGTGTCGGACGCAGGCAGCTTTGGCTCTGCCGAGGTCATTTTGTACAATCCCGAGGAGCGTTTCCTCTATCCCATGGAACGCGCCTCTTATTTGGAGGGATGTCGGGAGACCCTGTTGGTCAACGGCATATCTCTTCGTACCAGTGGCATGATTGCCGTTCGTCGGGAAGGAGGTGAGGTTGGTGAGTCGTAAAACTGCCAATGCGGTTGCTGAGGCCAGAAAACAATATAAAAAAGCCCAAAAGCAAGCCGCCAAAGCTTCTAAGAAACAGGCAAAGCTTCAGAGAAAGGCCGAAAAGAAGGCGATTGTATCGGTGCACAAGCGTCCCATTGTCTGTCCTCCCGACCAAGCGGGCCGTAGCTTGCCCTTCCGCCTGTTGGGATATCTTTGCCGCGTTTTAACGGTATGGATGGCTGCCGCCGGCCTTGTGACCTTCGTTTCCGCAGCCTTTGCCTTCAATGTTCCCACATCTACCATTTTCTTGACTACTTTTGTTGTGGTTGGACTTTGTGCGCTGGCCATGTACAACCGCTGGGGTTTGATCGCCTCATCGGTGAGTGCAGGAGGAATTTTGGTCTATGTGACCGTCAGTAACCCGTATATTTTCCTCGACCTGGGAGATGCCGTGCTCAATATGTACAACGGCATCATTCGCAGACTTAACGAGGCTTACGATCAGGTGTACAAGAATTTCCTTTTGGATGTGTACGAGTCTGATGAGCTGATGAGCCTCGGTGTGTGTCTCATTTGCGTCTTGGTGGGTTTGGTGTTCTCCTTCAGCTTGATCAAACGGGTGCGCATCATTCCTCCCGCTATTTTGGCAACCACCTTTTTGGTGATCATCCTGACCTTTAATATCTACAGCAACAAAAATGCCTCTAACTTGGGAATAGCTTTGGTCATCGTTTCTTTTGCTACGGTATTGGTCATGGCAGCATATGACAGGCTTTACCGTGTCAAGGATGACAAGCACTATGATACAGGTATGAATCTCTTCGGGGATCATGGCCGCCCTTCTTATCCTCCCGAATACGTCGCGGCCCAAGAGCAAAAAGCTCTGGAAAAGGCGGCGCGTAAGGCAACTTCCAAAACCACCCAAAATACCTTAGCCCGTATCAAGGGCAGGGAAGAGGTGACGGTGGATGATGAGTTGACGCAATATTTTGGAGGGAGGAAAAAGAAAACACCCAAGTCTCCAAAAAGTCAAACAACCCTCTCTCCTGCCGAGCGTAAGGAACAAAAGGCCAAGGCAAGAGAGATCCGCCGCCAGGTGCGTTTGGTCAAAAATTATGACCGCGTAACAACCCAATCCCGTGCCGCTATGGGTGGCTACGCTTCTGCGGCAGCCATGCTGTTGGCTTTCCTTATCATCGCTCTGCCCGCACTGACCATTACCGGCAACTTTGAGACCATCGACATCATCGACGATAAGCTCTCTTTTGCCCGTGATTATGTCACGGCGGTATTGCGCGGTGATGACAAACGCTTAGATGAGCTGGACTACGAGGCCGATCGTAACAATTTCGTGCCACGTTCTACCGACTTGGAGCAGTTGAAGTTCCAGCGCACACAGATTTTCTTTGTGGAATCCCGTTACAATGCGCCCTATTATCTTCGCGGGTGGATCGGTACAGACTATGCTGACGGTGCTTGGCAAGCGGTCAACGACGAGACCCTGGATGCCTACCGTTCCATATTTGATACAAGCCGCTCTCCGGGCGAGGAGTTCCGCTACAATTTCTACCACTATATGAAGCCTTCGTTGGTGGATGATCCTCAGTATACTGAAAATTATTTGGGTGCATATCAATCCAACAAGCCTTACGGTTTTGTTACCGCCCTAGTGAGTCTCCGGCGTGTCAACAGCCCGTCCTCCATGACTTATTTCCCCAGCGTGTTTAAGGTGTCGGAGGGTGTCTTTGACTATGGCACCACAGACCTCAGCGAGCTGACCTACATCAATTATTTTGACGGCATCTACACGGGCCGTGCCTTTGAAAAAAACAGCGCGTCTCAGGCCACCGTGGCGATGACGCCCGATATGAAGAGTGAATACTGGTCTACCAACCAGGCCGAGCTTATCGCCGCTTTTAACATTCAAAAAGAAGCACTGCTCATCAATGAGTATTTGAACAAGGGCGGCAATTTGCAAATGTATCCCGAAAAAGACGAAAAAACAGGCCTGTATTTGTTCTCTTATCAGTACAATGTTGGCAGAAAAGACGAAAAGATTTGGCGATCCTACCACTTGGATTCTCCTGCCTATGATTTGTATGAAGTGGACGTTGAAAACGCTTCGGAATGGATCGTCAAAACTCCCTACGGTACTCTATGTATAAAGCATTCGGGGCGCAAGATTCTGTCAGTCCAATTTATTGATACCACGCAGGAGGGGCTGTGTCAGCAATATTTCAGCAGCATGACAGATGCCGATCGCCAACTCCTCATGACTTACCTCAAGGAATATAGCGATTATTCGGATTTCGTCTACAACACGTATTTGGGAACTTCGGGTAGCGAATATCTCAAGGAATTGGCACAGACCATCAAGGACAGTGCCGAGGGAGATATATCCGTGGCTTCCCAGAGAAATTCCAGCTACCGTGAGGTCTACGTTCAAAGAGATCTTCTGGTACGCAGTGTCATTGACTACATTATCTCCGAAAAGGGCTTAGGTTGCGCATATACCATCACGCCCGATATCAGCACCGTGGATCCTACTTTGGACGGCGTTGAAAACTTCCTAAAAAATACCAAGGAAGGCTATTGCGTACAGTTCGCGTCCTCCGCAGCTCTCCTACTGAGAGAGATGGGAATTCCTGTGCGCTACGTGGAAGGCTATATCGCCGCCGATATGAAGCGGCAGGGAGATATCAGCGTGGATATGACCTACGGCGGTTACGTCCGTGACGAAGATGCTCACGCTTGGATCGAGGTCTATTATGACGGCGTGGGTTGGATCGCGTACGAAACAACCCCGGAATACTATGATCGTTTCTATCCCATCAAGGCAGACAATCCCATTGTCAAACCTCCCGAGACCGAAACACCTGAGCCTGAAACCCAACGTCCTCCCGAGCCCGAAACCCAGCCTCCGGAGGATGAATCGGGAGAAACCGATACCACCGAGACTGATACGTTGGAGAGTGGTATGGATCTGCCTCCCGACGATGATAGCCAGGCTATTATGCAAGGCACCCTGATTGCTTTGGGTGTGCTGGCCGGTATCGCGTTGATCGCGGGTATCATCGGTGCTATAGTATCCTCTGCCCGTCGTGCCGAGGAACAGCGTCAGATGGTGGTTTCTCAAGTGTTGGATGACCATTTTGGTACCAATGTCAATGAGGAAGATCGCCACGAGATGGCCTGCTCGATGATGGACAGCATCAATACCCTTCTGAGGCTCTTTGAGCTGACGCCCTTGCCGGGTGAGTTCAGAGACGCTTATGCCGATCGCCTCACGGCCATCCTCACTGCCGCCGATGAAAAAGGAAAGAAGCGGGAAGAGGATCGTGTTGAGCTTCCTGATTTGCGTCGCGTAATGGAGGCTATGTCTGCCGAAGAATTCGGATACGGCATGACCATCCGTGAGATGAAGCTTTTGGCTATCTTCTATCTTTGCTTGCGTCGCGAGGTCAAGCGCAGATTGCCCGCATCTGCCAGATTCAGACTTCGCTATATCAAGCATTTGATCTGATTTTTTAGGCAAGTGCCTCATACCAAAACAGCCCCGACGGGATTTCCCGTCGGGGCTTACTTTTGATCAATGGATCAATAAATATTACGTATTTTCTTACGAACTGCGAAGAAAATAAACAATCCCAAGAGTACGGTCACAATGATGCCGCAGATCACGTAGATGCCTGCGCTGACCGTGACGTCGGATTTCAGCTCTTCCCAAAGTCGATTGATGAGCATGAGCTTTTCTCCGGACAGATTTTTGTAAGTGGAGGTTTGCACGGCATCCGTATCATACATCTTTTCATAGGCGTCTTCCTTAATTTCGCTCATGTATTCGATGTAGGACTCATCATCCACCACTTTTTGGTTGGGAGATGCGTAATAGGTGTATTCCGCATTGGCAATAGCAGGGGCGCCGTATGTGGGATCTACCGATAGCATGAAGTTGATATAGCGCTCGGCGATTTCCTTATTTTTGGCTGACTTGGGAACACACATGGCATCCACATAGAGATTGGTGCCCTCCTTGGGGTAGAAGAACTCCAGATCGGGGTTGTTTTCATACATGGCCAAATAGTCGCCGGCGTAGTAAGCGGCAATACCTGCCGATCCGTTTTCCATCTTGTTGTAGATTTCGTCCATGACATAGCCCTGCAGAATGGGCTTTTGCTCTCTAAGCTTATCCAAGGCGGAACGCCATTCGGCCTCGTCATCGGAATTGACATCTATGCCTAAGAAATATTGGGCTGTGCCAAAAGCATCGCGGGAGTTGTTAAACTGCAGGATATTACCCGCGTGGTTTTCATCCCACATGAGCTTCCAGCTACCCAATCCGGGATCATCGGCCTCCACCATGGTGGTGTTATAGATAATGCCGATCATGCCGTAGAGGTAGGGAACGGAATACACGTTGCCGGGGTCGTAGGCCGAATGCTCAGAGGTCTCTCCGAAAAATTCGGGCAGGAGATTTTCCTTAGCCAATGGAATATTGTCATAGTTCAAGGGCGCCAACAGATCTTCGGAAATGAGACGCTCGATCATATAGTCAGAAGGGACGACAACATCATAGCTGACGGAGCCGGAGCTGAGCTTGGCATACAAGGACTCGTTGCTGGAGAAGGTGGAATAGTTGACCTTGACTCTCACACCGTAGGTATCGTAGTACCAATCCTCAAAAACGGCGTTGGAGTCAAGACAGCCCTCAGAGCCATCGGAGATGTACTCCCCCCAGTTGTAGACGTAGAGTGTCACAGTATCGCTACCGATACCCTCGGCCGCACAGCCCGAAAGGCAGAACAACAGGGAAGGAAGGAGACAAAGAATGGTTAGAAGAAGCGCAGAGATACGCTTGATAATGTTACACTTCATATGTTTACCCCCTTTTCTCCTTTGCCTTGCGGTTGCCTACAGAGCCCGCAAAGTTGACCACCAGCAGGATGGCAAGAATGACCACCACGATAAGGGCGGACAAGGCGTACATACTGAACTTGACGTTATGTGCCGTTTGGTTGTAGACGTACAAAGGCAAGGTCTGGAAGTCGGGGGAGCTGACGAAATGGCTGATGACGAAGTCGTCAAGGGACATGGTAAAGCCCAGCATAAGACCCGAAACAATGCCGGGAATAATCTCGGGCAGTTCCACCATGAAGAAAGCACGGGCGGGGGTACAGCCAAGATCCTGCGCAGCTTCTGACAGAGACTTATCCAACCCTTTGAAGCGGGGCATAACAGATAAGAGTACATAAGGTAGGTTGAAGGTCACGTGGGCGATGAGCATGGTGCCGAATCCAAAGAAGGACTGAGAGCCGATGATGGCTGCCACAGCCACGAACAGAAGCATCATGGAGACACCCGTGACGATATCGGGGTTCATCATGGGAATGTTGGTCACGGTATTGATCGCACCTTTGATGTACTTGCTTCTCATTCGGTGAAGACCCAATGCGCCAAAAGTACCGATCACCGTAGCAATGACAGAGGAGGACACGGCCAGAATCAGAGAATTGATAAGGGAAGACAGCGCTTCCTCGTCGTTGAAAAGCTCTTCATACCACATGAGGGAAAAGCCGGAAAATTCAGCCAAACTGCCCGATTCGTTGAAGGAAAAGACAATCAGTACGAGGATGGGAATATAGAGAAGGAAGAAGATCAGGCCGATATAGCATTTGGACAGGAATTTCATGGCATGATCCCTCCCCCCTTGCCGCTCTTGGGAGCGGAGGATTCTCGTTCATCATCCGAGAAGTGATTCATGATGCGCACCGATATAATGATGAGCACCATCATGACAAGAGAAATGGCGGCACCTACGTTATAGGTGCTGGGGTTTTGGAAGAGACGCTCAATAGTATCGCCTACCAAATCAATTTTACCGGCACCCAGCTTTTGAGAGATGTAGAAGGTGCTGATGGAGGGAACAAAGACCATGGTTACACCGGAAATGACACCCGAAACAGTGAGGGGCATGATGACACGGGTCATGGTTTGGAAGCTGTTACAGCCTAAGTCGTGGGAGGCTTCGATGTATCGCTTGTCCAGCTTGGTCATGGCGGTGAAAATGGGCAGGACCATGTAAGGCAAAAAATCGTAAATCATACCTAAGATGACACCGAAGTTGGTACCCACAATGGAGAGCTCGTGAAGCCCCAACTTTTCAAGGAGGGCATTGAGCAGACCGCCGTTGTCAAGGAGCGCCATAAGGGCATAGGTGCGGATAAGCAGGTTGCACCACATGGGGAGCATAACCAGTACCATGAGGATCTTTTGCGCACGGGGGGATTGCCTGGACATGAAATAGGCTAAGGGGTAGCCGATGAGCAAGCAAATCACCGTGGCAATGAGCGCAAAAGCAATCGACAAAATAAAGACATTACCGTACTGCGACAGCGATGCGATATTCGAGAGGGAGAAATGTCCTTCCGCATCGGTGAAAGCGAAGTACAGCACGAAGATCATGGGCGCAACGATGAACATGATGGCCCACAGAATATGGGGCGCCGCTGCGATCTTCTGGAACAGGGAGGTTTTTTTCATTCCTCGACCTCCTCTTCGGGGTCTCCGAGATGCTCCAGCTCATCGCTGAAGGAGGAATAGTCGCCGAACATACCCGAATATTCGGATTTTTTCATAACGTGGATAGCTTCAGGCTCAATAAACAGGCCGATGGTGGTGTCGGGGGCCACGTGATCGGAGGTTTCCAGCATCCACTTAAAGCCCTGTACGTCCACGATGATCTCATAGTAGTCGCCTTTGAAAGTGACGGAAGTAACCACGCCCGTAATCATACCCTTGTCGATGGCTACCACGTCCACGTCCTCGGGGCGCACCACGATGTCCACCTTTTCACCCTTGCCGAAACCTTTATCCACGCAGGTGAAGATATGGTTGGAGAACTTGACCTTGAAATCTTCCAGCATGATGCCGTCAAGGATATTGGATTCACCGATGAAATCGGCCACGAAAGCGTTCTCCGGCTCATTATAGATGTCCTCAGGGGTGCCGATCTGTTGGATTTGGCCGCCTGCCATGACCACCACGGTGTCGGACATGGAGAGCGCCTCCTCTTGGTCATGAGTGACATAGATAAAGGTGATGCCGGTCTCGCGCTGAATGCGTTTCAATTCGTTCTGCATATCCTTGCGGAGCTTGAGGTCAAGAGCGCCCAAGGGCTCGTCTAAAAGCAGGACGCGGGGGCGGTTGATAAGAGCGCGGGCAATGGCCACACGCTGCTGCTGACCACCCGAAAGGGTGGTGACGCGACGACGCTCAAAGCCTTTCAGATTGACCATAGCCAGCATTTCCTGTACCTTTTCCTTAATCTCGGCCTCGGGGGTCTTTTTCAAGCGAAGACCGAAGGCTACGTTTTCGTATACGTTGAGATGGGGAAAGAGCGCGTATTTTTGAAATACCGTGTTGACAAGACGCTCGTAGGGGGGAACATCATTGATTCTTTTACCGTCAAAAAAAACATCCCCGGTGTCCGGCGTTTCAAATCCGCCGATGATCCGGAGGGTTGTGGTTTTGCCACACCCCGATGGTCCAAGCAAAGTGATGAACTCTTTGTCGTGGATATCAAGGCTGACATGATCGAGAACAGTCTCTCCGTCAAAGGCCTTGGATACCCCATTGATTCGAATGAGGATGTCGTTTTCCATTTCGCATAAATACTCCTTTGGGGGCATTAGTGCTTGCGCGTCTCCCGTCATACGGAGAAACCTTCGGCGTTTCTGCAGGCACCGCGTCTTGTGGTGTGGTTAAGCGCTTATTTCTCTCATATGCATACTGTCCGCAAACTTATGTTAATTGTAGCAGAAAACTCGAAAAAATGCAATATGTTTTACAAAATCTTTGAAAATTCGTCATTTAATCCAATTATCTCTCACTTCGAGGCCTAAATACGGGAAAAACTTCGTCTATTTGTCAAATCCCTTGGATTTCGATGGTTTTTTCTCTCGTTTACGCCCCTAAAAAAAGCCGCCCGAAGGCGGCTTGAAAAGATGAAGCGAAGTATCAGCCCAGCAAAACATCAAACACCAGCATCACACAAAATCCAACCAAAAGCGCATAGGTAGCGCCTCGCTCATGGCCGTGGGCATGGGTTTCGGGGATCATTTCGTCGCTGATGACATAAAGCATGGTACCGCCGGCGAAAGCCAGGGCAAAGGGGAGAATGGCCGCAGAGATGCTGACGGCAAAATAGCCCAGCAGGGTTCCCAAAACCTCCACAAGCCCCGTAATCATGGCAATGGCAAGTGTGCGGCCACGGCTGATACCACCTGCCAACATGGGGGCGATGATGACCATGCCTTCAGGAATATTCTGTAAGGCGATACCACCGGCGATGATGAGTGCTTCGGAGGTGTTTTCGGTGCCAAAGCCCACACCGGCCGCAATGCCCTCGGGCAGATTGTGAATGGCAATGGCCATGACAAACAGGAGGACTTTGTCGAGCCGTGCTGTTTTTCCGGGATGTGCTTCCTGATCGACGCCTGTGATACGGTGGAGGTGAGGCACCAGCTTGTCAATCAGATTGACGCAGAGTGCGCCGGCGAAAATGCCTGCAACGGTCATAAGCAGGGAGAAGAGCTTGGATGTGATTTCGCTTGGAAACATAGCCGCGCCATGATCCAGCGAGGGTATAATGAGACCCAATACGGCGGCGGCTATCATCACACCCGCCGCAAAGGACAGCATAATATCGTTAAAGGTATGGCTGACCTTTTTGAAGGCAAAGCCGAACAGCGCTCCAATCATGGTGGCACCGCCTACGCCCAGCGCGGTGAGTAAGACGATTTCCATAGACAGTTCCTTTCAATAGTAATGGTGCAGTATCAGTTTATTCGACAGGATTTTCAAGTGTCACGGTCAGGTGTCCAGAATTCCCTCGTTTTTCAAGGCAGACAGAATGACTTCTGCGGCCAAACGGCTACCCAAGGGAGAAGGATGCGATCCATCGGGATCATACAAAGGAGCTTGTCCGTGCTCTTTAGCGTAGGCTTCAAAGGCAAGGCCTACCTCAGCCACGCTCATACCGTAGCGAAGGGCGGCAGCGTTATATGCCCTCGATAAAGCGGCGGTCATTTCTTCGGAGGTGAGGCCCAGTTCGGACAGCTTGGGACAACCCTCTATTCGTCCCCAAGTACAATATAGCAGAAAATGATCTGTGTAAGGCAAAAGAATCGCGCAAAGCTCTCCAACACTTTGCATGAACATCTCTGGATTTTTGACGGGATTACAGCTTTGGTCCTGCAGGATGATCGCATCGAAATGCGTATCCTTCAAAACTTCTCTGAGTCGTATACCTTCGGGATTTTCGGGATCTGCGTACCATGAGAGATAGTAGCCGCCTGCGGTGATAGAGGTGACAGACAGATCATAGCCTTGCTCTTTAGCCATAGGTAAAAACAGGCTGTGGGGCATATCGTGGAAATATGTATAGCTGTTACCGATAAATAGTATATGTTTCATATCAATCATTCCCATATATAAAATTCTTGGATTTTGGAAGCCCGTGTGTCCGTCGGGACACACGGGCGAAATGTATTGTTGAAAGGAAGCAAAAATGTCAATCTTCCTTCTTACGCAGAATGCCCACACCCATAGCCATCATAGCCAAAGCCGCAACGGCGGACAGGGCGATGACAGAGCCGCAACCGTTGTTATCAATGGCGGGCTCGGGTATGTCAGAATCCACGCTGACAGGATCGGTAGCCACGGGCGTATCAATAACAGGATCAGTAGCCACGGGTGCATCAGTTGCAGGTTCTGTGGGTGCATCGGTAGTAGGTGCTTCGGTTTCATCGGAGGGATAAGTGATCTGGGAGACACCGGGGATGTAGTTCTGATAGACATAATTGAGACGACCCAGGGGAGCCGCATCACCGTCGATGTAGAAGTCCTCCATCTCGTCGTAGGAGGTCTTGCTATCAGCCCACTTGAACTGCATACAGATCTCTTTATAGCCCTCGATACCCACCATTTCCATGGGAACAGTAAGCATCATCTGCTTGCCCTTGACCTGATAAGAGACTTCGCCAATCACCTCAAAGCCGTAAGCACCGTTCTCTCCGTTGTACTTAGCCACGGTGGTGGTGAAGTGATCCTTTGCCTGATAATTGATGATAAAGTCATAGCCGTACCAGCCTGTCTCGACAGAGCTGTCTATATCGACGTAAAGTTGCATCCAAGAGGAAGCGGTGTCGAACATGGTGATGTTGTCCTTGGTCTCCACGTAGAAATGGAGATTCTTGGAGTCGGAGACGACCTTGGCGGAAACGATATCGTTGCGGCCGGTATCATTGGTGTACTTGGTGCGGCCGAAGCCCGTAGCGTCACGGTTAACGGTATCGCCCGTGGGATCGTTGTAGGTAACGGTTACGCCGTCCCATTGATCAAAAGCACCGGTAACGTTGATGGCCTTGCGCGCATCCTGTACCACGATGGGCGCGGTACCGTTCAGCTTCTGCACGTTGTAGGCGAGCTGGATGTAATAATTATCAAAGTAACCGCCGCGCATCATTTCGGTGTCGCGAGAGAATTCCATGGAGGAGGTGTCCACAAACCAGATACGATCCGATTTGGTATCCTGACGCTGGGCTACCCATTCGTTCCAACCGGTGACCAGCACGTACATAGCCTCGGATTCAATGGCGCGATCCCACTGAGCCTGGAAGTTGAGACCCTGAAGGGTCAAAGATTCGTCACTTTCCCATGCTTCATAGGCGGCCCTGAGTACACGCTCAAATGCAGCCTTTCGTTTGGATTCCACACCCTCGGGGTTGACGAAGGAGCGGCCGCGGTTGGTGTGATTGCCGTACAGAGAGGAATCCGAGAAGGCTACAGTACCGCTGTGCTGTGCTACAGATACACTGATGGCGGCACCGTCGAAGTCATAAGAGGATCTATAAAGGCGGGAGGGCCATTGGAAGTCCATCCAAGGCCAGCCGTTGGTTTTGGATGCCTCGTTAGGCCATTGATTTTGCTTGGTGGTGAAGAAACCGTTGATATTGGCGCTTTCGGGTGCGATGATAACGGGCTTGCCGTTTATGCAGAACCAAGTATCGGGATAAAGATTTCGAGAGTAAATACGATTGTAGACCTCACGCACTACGCTGTCAGGGTTCGTGTTGGTGTAGAATACGACCTGAGGTGCGTCAAAGCCCTCCTCATTGAGCTGATGGAGAATTTCCATGAGCTGGATGGCATTGTTGAGGTAGGAATAACCGTTGGTTACATCGAAATACAGAAAGTCAATGTTGATGTTGCAGAGTAACTCGGCGTGCTTTCTCTGTACCCACGCATCTTTGGCGTAGTAGTAGCCATACAAAGGTTCGGCAAACCAGTGCATGGCACCCACAGGGCCGTATTTGCCACAGCTGGTGCTTCCTGCTGCTTGCACACCGACCTCATCGATGATCTTTTGCAGATCGAAGATACCGCTGTCGCCATGCTCACCCTGCCACAGGAAGTAGAAGAGGCCGACGTAATGCTCGCCGTTGTCTCCGTACAGGCCTACCTCCTCGGAGGTATAGAAGGAGCGGTTCAGGTCATCGGTGGCCGCAAAACCGCCCGAGGTCAGGTTTTTGTTGTTGGGAAGAGTGTAGGAGCGCGTCTCGCCGTTGACATCATAGGTAATGGTCACGGTAGAGCCATCTTCTGAATAGGTGTACTTCAAAGAGCCGTCGGAGAGATCGTAATCGGTGGTATCCATATCCTTGAAGGTAACTTCGGGCCACTGGCTCTTTTTAGCTTCTTCCTCAAGCCAGAGCTCGTAGGCAATTTTGGCGTTGTATTGGTCGATGTCAAAGCCCTCGGCCTCCTCTAAGGTGTCGAAGAAAGCAACGCACTTGAAATCAATGGTAGCGCCGTCGGGGATGGGTTCTTTGGCCCAACTGCCGCTCTCTTCCTTGTAGGCTTCACCTTCCTCGTTCAGCTTGTAGCCTGCTTCCAATACGTCAAAGCGGAAGTATTGGGCAGTCTTACCGTCGAAATGCTCACGATCAATGAGTTCTTGGGCATCGAAAATATGGGTGTGCCACTGACCGTCGGAGATGACGGCGGTCTCCATCATGGAGGAGTCATCCGAAGGGCCTGCCACGAAGGAGTCCATAAAGAACTGAGTGGTGGTGTTACCACAGTCGTTGCCGCGGTAGACATACACGACGTAGCGGCCCACGGGGAAGTTGGCCAGCGGATAATAGAAGGGGTCGGTGGGACCCGGAACCACATGGACGTAATCCTCAACAACGGTTGCGGAAACGATATTGTTAGGACCAACCACGTTGGTCAGCATCTTGGGGGTCAGGATGTTCTTGGGAATGGTGGTATTAAAGGTGGGGGCTTCTTCGTCTGCGAGAAGATCGAAGGAAAGCTTACTTTCAGCGCTTTGCTCACCGCGAGCCATGGACAGCATGGCAAATACCGCAGTGCAGATCATGGCAAAGCAGAGTAGAGCAACGAGGGTGACCAGTAATCTCTTTTTCATGATGAGGATTCCTTTCTTTGCTTTGTGCAAGCCGTTTGGGTGGGTAGCCTTCTGCTGCGCCACTCATTATGGATATTATAACAGATTTTTTAAAATAAAGCAAGGTTTTTTTGATATATTTGTAAAAAAGAACCCTGTATTTTTCATACAGGGTTCTGAAAGACGGGAAATCAATTTTCTTTCTTTTTAAAAATCCACGCGCTACTCGTCAAAATCAGCATCATAGGCAAAATAAGCGAGATGGCAGAGGCGCAACCCTGGGGTTCCTTTTGAGGATCGGATGCCGCAGAGGTATCGCTTGTCTCGACTTGGCTGCTTTCTTCGGTGATCGGTGTGCTTTCTTCGGTGGTCTCGTCTCCGGGCAGAGCCTCAAATACGCTCTCACCGGGAATGTAGGTTTGGTAGACGTAGTTCATACGGCCCAAAGGCATACAATCGCCATCGGTGTAGAATTGCTCCATGGTGTTGATGACAGAAGTGCTGTCCACCCATTTGAAGTCGATCGCGATCTGACGGTAGTCCGTTACTCCCAAAAGTGTTAGAGGAACGGCAATCATAAGCTCGTTGTCTTTGGCTCGATAGCTGACTTCACCAACAGTTTCAAATCCGTAAGCGCCGTCTGTTCCGTTGTACTTGGCTACCGTGGTGGTGAATGTATCCTTGGCCTTGTGGTTGATGATAAAATCATAGCCGTACCAACCTGTCTCGTGGTTGCCGTCGGTATTGATGTACAGCTGCATCCACGCGCTGTTGGGATCGAACATGGAGATATCGTGGGCTGTCTGTGCGTAAACGTACAGGTTTTGGGTATCGTTTGTGATTTTGGAGGCTACGATGTCGTTTCTGCCCGTTTGGTTGACATAGTGGGTCTGACCGAAGCCCGTGGCGTCTCTGTGCGCCGCGTCGCCTGTGGGATCCGCATAACTGACGGATATATCATTCCATTGGTCAAATTCGCCTGTGACATTGATGGGCTTACGGCCGTCCTGCACCACGATGGGAGCGGTGCCCTTCAGCTTCTGGATGTTATAAGCGAGCTGAACATAGTAATTGTCGAAATAACCGCCGCGCATCATCTCAATGTCGCGGGAGAATTCGGCAGAAGCGGTGTCCACAAAGAGTACGCGATCGGGATCCTTATCCTCGATGTACGTATTGCCATCCTGACGCTGAGCGATCCATTCGTTCCAGCCCGTGACCAGCACAAAGGGTACGTCCTTTTCGATGGCATAGTCCCATTGCGCTTGGAAATTATAGCCTTGGTTGGTGAGGGAATTGTCTGCCGCCCACGCCTCGTAGGAGGTTTTCAGGAGACGGTTGAAAATGCCCACGCGCTTGTCGCTGTGACCGTCGGGATTATGGAAAGAACGGCCGCGGTTGGTGTATTCTCCGTACAGAGAGGAGTCGCTGAACATGATCGTACCCGAATGCTGAGCGACGGATACGCTGATGGCCGAGGGGTTACCCTTTTCATCGTTAAAGACGCGCTGAGGCCACTGGAAGTCCATCCAAGGCCAAGCGTTCTCATGGATGGTCTCATCGTTGGGCCATTGAGAGGCTTTGACGGTGAAAAAGTCTTTGTAATTGATGTTATCGGGAGAAATCACTACGGGCTTGCCGTTCAGCATGAACCAAGTATCGGGGTAGAGATTTTGGCTGTAGATGTAGTCGTAGAGCTCCTTAACGCGCTGTTGAGCGTTGGTGTTGGTGTAGAAAACCACTTCGGGGGCATCATAGCCCTGCTCGTTCAGCTCGTGGAGGATTTCCATGATCTTGATGGCGTTCTTGGCGTAGATGCTGTTGTTGGTTACGTCAAAGTACAAGAAGTCTACACCCACGTTGGTGAGCAGCTCCATGTGCTTTCGGATGACCCATTCATCGTTGATGTAATAGTAGCCGTACAGGGGTTCGGCAAACCAATGGAAAGAATGCATGGGGCCGTAAAGACCGCTGTTGGCGTTCATCGCGGCGGAACCACCGGTCTGACGGATTTTTTCCAGATCAAAGATACCGGGATCTCCGTGCTCACCGTGCCATAAAAAATAGAACATACCGACGTAATGCTCTCCGTTATCTCCAATCACGCCTACCTGAGAGGCGTTGTACAGGGAGCGGCCCAGATCGTCCACCGCGGTCATCGTGCCGCTCTTGTATTGGTTGGTGTTGGGAACGGTGAAGGTGCGGGTCTCGTCGTTGACCTTGTAGGAGATGGTGACAGTTTTCTCATCCTCGGAAACGGTGTAGGTCAAAGTACCCTCGGCGGTATCCTCCGGGACAGTTTCCATGTCCTTGTATTCGGGTGCGGGCCATTCCACCTCAGGGGCAACTGTCTCGTTTTCCTTGTTTTCCTCTTTTTCTTCGTAGGCCAACTTTTCCTTGTAGGTGTCGAAATCGAAGCGCTTGGCATCCTCAAGGGTTTCGAAGAAGGCCACATACTTGACGTCAATATGCTCACCCTCGGGTACGTTGAGCTGGAGGGGGTCATAGCGGAAGCCGGTAAAGGTCACGCTGTCATCCACATTGGTCCAGACAGAGCAATCTGCGATGGACTTGGCCCACTCGCCCGAGCTGTTCTGGTCGAACTTGACGTTGGTGCCGTCCTGACCCATCTGCTTGCCATCGGAGCGATTGACGTAAAATTCACCTTGTCTTGTGGAGGTGGTACGCTGGAAGATCACCGCGTAGGCCATTTGATTACACCTGACCTCAGGGACAGGGAGGTGCATGGAGGGATCGTCTCCCAGTGCGGTGATAGACATATAGCCCTCATCCGAAAATTCGTAGGTGAAATTGTAGGGGTTGTTGATGGAAAGCCCGATTTCGCTGGTAGAAAAATCGTAAAGCACCAGCGGGTCGGATGTATCAAAGACGGGTGTATCCTCGGCCAAAACGGGAAGAGCTGTTAGCATACTGCCTCCGAGCAGGCAAAAGCAGAGCCCCATCAAAAGCAAAGTTCGGAACATTTTTTTCATGGCAAACCTCCAACTAAACAAAGCATTGGTTAAATTAGTTGTATTATATCAGAAATAGGAATAAATTGCAAGGGCTTTTGTGAAATTTTACCTTTGACTAAGAAAAGGGGAAAAACACGTTGTTTGGCGATGAATTTGCCGTTAAAATTAAAAAAGTTAATTTTGAAATTAACAAAATTTATAAAATAGCTTGACAAAATTGATTTTGTGTGTTAATATGTTCTTGTATCCAAATTAAAGACAACTCCAAAGGAGAATATGTATGTATCGAGCTCCACATCAATGTCCCATCTGCGGCGAAAAACTGACCATCACAGAAATTACCTGTGACGCTTGCGGTACCCGTATGCAAGGGAAATTCGACGGCTGTCGCTTTTGCGCACTTTCTCCCGAAGAAGCGGGATTTCTTTTGACTTTTATCCGCAATCGCGGAAGCATCAAGGACGTAGAGCGGGAGTTGGGTGTTTCTTATCCTACGGTCCGCGCCGCTTTGGACAATCTCATCGCTGCATTGGATAGAGATGAGGGAGCTGATATGCTTGACCGTCGTAACGTTGCCGAGGAAAATGTAGAACAGACACCAGAAGTATTGCCCCGTGAAGCGAAAATCCCCGATGTCAAGGGGAAGGCGCGCAGAAAGATCCTTGATCGTTTGGCGCGTCATGAGATCACTGCCGAGGAAGCAGCGGCACAACTGAAAAAATTGTAAGAGGAAAGGAAAACATATCATGGCGAATATTCATATTTCCCGATATAGTCCCTCCCGCACCCGCGGAAAACGCATTCGGAAAGGCGTAGCCCGCACGTTTTTGGGCCTCTTGGTTATGGCTGTGGGTGTTGGATATTTAGGCAATCACCTGGACTTCTGCCCTTGGGAAAATTTCACTTTGTTTTTTCCGGGATGGGGGTCGCTGTTTTTGATCATTCCCGCCATTTACTTTTTTATATGCCGTCCCACCTCGCTGTTTTGGCCCATCATTGGCCTGACGGGGGTACTGGTTCTTCTTGCCAATCAAGACGGCTATGGATTTGGCAAAGCTGCTGCCATCGTTCTGGCGATTGCTGTGATTTTTGTAGGCCTGCGCATCCTGCTGTCCCCGTTGTTTCGCCGTATCAAGCGTAAGAAAAAGGAGCGCTTTGCATCATTTGCAAACCAAACCGACACAAATTATTCCGTCCGCTTCGGCGAGCGTACCGTGGCACTGAGCGGGCAGAGCTTCAGAAGTGCCACACTGGACTGCTCCTTCGGCGAGCTAAATTTAGACCTTCGCGGTGCGCTTATGGAAGATCCTGCTGTGATTGACGCTCGTTGTTCCTTTGGAGAGATCCATATATCCTTGCCTGCGGATGTGAAGGTAGAGTTACATCCTTCGGCTGTATTGGGAGACGTGTCCAATATGTATGCAGACACTGCGGATTCTTCGGCTCCCACCCTATATATCAACGCTGAATGCTCCTTTGGGGAGATCGTGGTACGATGAGTGTCGGATCATTGCATGACAAGGAAAGGAAAAAAGATATGAACGAACGACTGGACATTCTTCAAATGTTGGCGGAAGGAAAAATTACCCCTGCCCAAGCCGAGCTTCTGTTGGACGCTTCTGACCGCACCCGTTCAGACGAAGAAGGAAGTGATATTTCGAGTTCTCATGACCTGTTGGCCGCATGCCAAGCGCTGCGGGACGAGTGCGAGGCGATCCGCACACAATGCGAGTCCTTTGCACGTCAGGCGGAGGACTATGCTTCTCAAGCGGAAGAATATATGAATGAAGCCGAGGACTTTGCCTGTCAGGCCGAGGATTGCGCCGAAAGTGGTTTTTCAAATGACGAAATTCCCAATGTCGAGAAGATCCAAGCGGCGCTGGAGAAAGCCAATGCTATCATGGAAAGCTTGGGGATTCAAGGGATCAACCTCAAAGAGATTTTCGGTAAGAACTACGGTTCCGCATTCTCTAAAGCGGGGAATCGTTCAAGTGATGAAACGGAAGGGCTGCGCTTTTACAGTACTGATGAGACGGCTCGGGAGGCGTGGTTTGAGCGACGCAGAAACGATAGAAAACGTCGCGAGAGTGACAGAAAACGCCGCGAGCAGGATCGAACCCGCCGTGAGGGCGACAGAGCTCGCCGTATCGAAAATTATCTTAGAGATCAAAGATTTATTCAAAATGCTAATCTTCCTGCCGAAGGGGATATGGTCCGAGAGGTGGTCGGCACGATATACGAAAACAGTTCCTTCGACGGCCATATCATATCTCCGGGTATGTACGGAGATCTTCGAGGCATTGTAACCGGAGATATCATTTTAGGCTCCTTGTCGCGGGGCTTCGGAAATCGGGTTGCCAACTGGAACGGCTCTCTCTTGGGAACAGTAGAGGGGGACGTATCTGCCAATCTGCTTGGTGACATGAAGGGCTCCGTGCGCGGAGACTATACGGGGGTGATTGACGCAGATATGATGGGACTGATCGAGGGCGACCTGAATGGCAACGTGTGGGGAGACCTGTACGGTGAGGTGCAGGGTGATATGCGCGGTGATATTGACGGTCATCTTTGCGGTCACATCGCGGGAGATTACCATGGCTTTGTGGGCGGAAATTTGGCAGGGCTTGTGGAAGGAGACTTCGACGGTATGCTGGATGGACACCTTTTGGGAATGGTGCAGGGAGATTTTCGGGGCACCATCTTAGGTGATCTTCACGGATTGATTCAGGGAGATGTGTTTGGTACGGTTGACGGAGACATTGCTGGCACGGTCAACGGCGATATTCACGGCGATGTCAACGGTGATATTGCCGAAGGTGCTGTGATCGCAGGTGATATCCTCGGCAACGTGGACGGCAATATTTACGGTACGGTCACAGGAGATATCCGCGGACAAGTCAACGGCAATGTATATGGCGCCGTGGGCGGGGATATCCTTGGCGAAGTAGCAGGAACGGTTTCCTTCGCGAATCATGTGACAAATGAATCCTGAATATACCCCGGCGGTCTGTCCGTCGGGGATTTTTTGCGTCAAACTGTATCCGTGGAATAATTTTCTCGTTTTCCTCTTGCAATATATTGGATTTTATGATATACTAATACTGAATAATTATCTATATATGAAACGGAGGCTCACCATGCCTAAGCTTACCCCCTATCTGGAATGCGGAAAGATCATCAATACCCACGGCTGCAAGGGCGGCATGAAGGTGGATCCTTGGATGGATACCCCTGAGGATTTCTGCGACCTTGATCGCGTTTTTGTAGGAGAGGGTGATCGCAAAACACAGCGTAAAATCATCCGTACCTCGGTCATGCAGGGAAGATTCATTTTGCTGCATCTGGAAGGAGTCGATGACATGGATGCCGCCGACGCCATGAGAAATACGGTGCTGTACGCGGCCCGTGAGGACTTTTCCTTGGAGGACGGACAATACTTTCTTTCCGATGTGGTGGGAGTTCCCGTTTATGATGCACGCGAGGGCAGGGAAGGACAGTTGCTTGGCACTGTTGCTGAGATCAATCCGGGCGTAGCTTCCGCTCTCTATGTGGTGAATACCCCCAAGGGTCAGGTTATGGTGCCTGCCGTCCCCGCTTTTATTGCAGAAGTTGTTCCCGGAGAGTTGGTGCGCATGACTCCCATCGACGGGATGTTTGACGAAGCAGACGAGGTAAGATGACCCATGAGATTTGATATCATGACCCTTTTCCCGGATCTCGTAACCCACGTTTTGGGGGAGAGCATCATTGGCCGTGCCCAAAAGAGCGGTGCTTGTGAGATTCACGCCCATAATATCCGTGACTATTCCGAGGACAAGAACCGTCGAGTGGATGATACCCCCTACGGCGGCGGCATGGGAATGCTCATGGCCGCGCCTCCCATTTATAATTGCTACCGCGGCGTGCTGGAAAAACAACTGGCTGACGGCTTTGACGGTCGCCGTCACGTGATTTTCATGTCTCCTACGGGCAAGGTACTGACCCAAAAAAGAGCGGAGGAGCTGGCGGCAAGCTACGATAATCTGATCATTCTCTGCGGACATTACGAGGGCGTTGACCGTCGTATTGTAGAAGAGATCGTGGATGAGGAGCTCTCTATCGGCGACTACGTGCTGACGGGCGGAGAGATCCCCGCTTGCATTCTGGTGGATTGCGTGGCGAGACTGACTGATGGCGTGTTGTCCGCCCCCGAATGCTATGAAAACGAAAGCATATCCTCCGGGCTTTTGGAGTATCCTCAATATACCCGTCCCTTAGATTATCACGGCATGAAGGTGCCGTCAATCCTTACCTCAGGAGATCACAAAAAGATCAGCGAATGGCGGCATGAGGCGGCTCTGGAGTTGACCCGCCGCAACCGTCCCGATCTGTTGCCCGAGGTGCCTGAGGAACCCAATTCTTCAAAAAGATAGTTTGTATATCTATATCAGCAAGGATCAATCATCTTGCGGAAAGGAGTGTCCGTGAATCATATTAAAAACAAAACGGAAGGGAAGAAGCGTCCGTCTGTGATTTGGAAGGCATTGGTGTGTTTTTCTCACAGTCTATACCATGTCGTTGGAGACAGTATTCTCGGGCGGAGCTTTACAGCTTACAGGCGTGCAGATGCCAAGCTGCATCATGAGCGCCGCCGCGCCTTACGTGACGATTGCCGTCCCATGTCACCCCGACGCGCTGCTGTGTTGGAAGCCGTACGTGGGAGCGGACTTTTCAAGTTTTTTGCTACAATATCTTCCGCGGCAGCCCATGGCCCTGCTCGCTTTTATGGACAGTTTATCCTATTTTACAGTGCCCTTGGCGCCCTGATTCACGCGATCGAGGCCTATATCCGCGTAGAGGAAAAAATCAATATTCCGCTACTGATTATATATCTGTCCATGGCGCTTATGTCTCTGCCCCTGCTCTTTACCAAGCGATCGGCTGTCGAGCTTTTGATTCAAGGCCGGTTGACCCGTTGGTTTTTCGTGGGGCTTTTGGGATTGCCCGAAGATCAGCTGGCTCACGCCGCTGAATCACGAAGACATACGGGGCTGCAAAAAATAACGCCGTATGTAGCGTTCCTCTTAGCGGTGCTTGCCGCTGTCCTCACTCTGTGGATCCCCCCTCTCATAGTCCCTGCGGCCTTTCTCCTGCTGGGATTGACGGGTATGATCATGGCATTCCCCGAAACAGGAATTTTGCTGTCGGTGATGACGCTTCCTTTGACCCTATGGAGCAACGTAGCCTTTGGCGCGATGGCATTTTTGATTCTTGTCACTTGGATAGGATACGGCATCAAGCTGTTGCTCATGCGCCGTGCCATTTACTTCAACCTGTTGGATGTAGCGGTTCTGATTTTTGGTGGAGCCTTCTGTCTCGCCGGATTCACAGGTGCCTATGTGACTTTGGAATCGGTACTGCGAGGACTTCTCGGCTTTTTGATTATTTCCTTGTATTTCCTGATCACCAATTTGATGACCACGCGTCAACAACAAAGGCGTTGCCTGGTGGGCCCTCTTGTGACGTTGGGGATTTTGATTGTAATGACCTTGATCGCCGCGATTCCTTCCCATGAGCCGAATTGGCTGGAGGGTTCACGGGCGGGCGATGCCATCATTGAGGCGTTCTTAGCCGTGCAAACGGTATGTCGCGAGCATCTTCGCCCTCAGGATATTTGCATTCTTTTGGCGGCTATCCCCTTTATTGCCGGATTACTGGCTCGCCAAAAGCGCCTGCGGTACAAGATAGCGCTGTTGCTCCTTCTTTTGACTTGCGGAGCCTGCCTATGGTTTTGGGGTTCTCTCAGCGGTTTGATTGTGGCTCTCTTGAGCCTGTTGCTCTTCTTCTTACTGTTCAGCCATCGCAATTTTGCGGCGTTGCTTTTATCACTGCCTGCTTTGGCTTGCGGTGGCGTATGGCTTTATGCTACCTTTGAGGATACCATTCAGCGAGGACTTGTACGCATTTTCGAGGGTGTACACCGTCGCGGTCCTATTTGGCAGGGCACGTGGCAAGCCGTGTGCGATCATCCCTACGGGATTGGCCTTGGCTCTCATGCCGTTACCTCGGTGCTTCCTTCTTATGTGGAGAGTGGAGCCACGGCCGTAACTGAGACTTCGGGGTTATACATGACGCTTCTTTTGAAAATGGGTATTCCCGGGCTTGTCATTCTCCTGTTCGTGATATTCCTGTTCCTGCAAAAGACTTTCACCAGCCTTGGGGTAAGTGAACGACGTGAAGATTCTCTGATGGTATTGAGCGGCACGGTATCGCTTCTGGCCTTGTTGGGATTTGGTATTTTGTCGGACGCACCCGCAGCTATGTCCACCATGCTTTTGGCCTGTATCATTTTGGGTATCTGCAGCGCCAAGGAAAACACGGTTTTAGAAGCGTGGGATACAACCACGGTGAGTATGGCGTGCTCTGAAAATCGCGTGGATATGATGATGCACCATCCCGGTGTATAAGCAAGACTTCGGTTATCGCAAAAATATTTGAAATGAGGATAAAATCATGGCAAATAAACGTGACGGCAAGGAAATTGCCGAAAACAAAGCCTCCAGCTTGCTGGGTGACGGGCTTTCTTCTCTGACTCGAAATGCCGGAGCTTACGGCAAGCGCGGGAAGGGACACAAGGAAACGGCTGTGGTGGGAAAGAAAAAATTCCCTTGGAAGAGCCTTATTGTAGACGTTATTCTTTTGGTGATCTTGTGCGGTGTCGGTGTAGGCGCGTTTTGGGGATACCATACCGTAAAAAATATGTATATGCCGACTTGGCAGGAGAAAGAGATTGAATTCTGCGTGGAAATTCCCGATGTGGAAAAGGGACGAGCCAACCAACTGCTTTCCGTGTTGGAAGGTAAAAAGCTTTGGCATTCGGGGCAGGCGGACGGTGATACTTTGGGTATTATCAGTGACGCCGGATATGACCCCGGTTCCGAAGATAACGTGATCAACTTAATTTTGACAGTCAAAACAACGGCTGAATATCGAAAGGGAGAGGGATACTACATTAACTCTACCCGAATTTTGGCGGGGGAAACCACAGAACTTCGTACAGAAGGCTTTGTGGGTGAAGGCGTTGTGCTGTACGTTCGTGATTTGTCGGAGGCTTCATCATGAGTTATACGAAAAACGAAATGGAACTGAATGAAAAAGCCGTCTCTGCCCGTGACAAGGGTGCCGAGAGCGAAAAGCAGGTCGGGAAGAAGCCCAAGCAACCCCGCAAAGGTTCTCGTTGGACGGCGGTGGACACCGTCATTCTTCTGATGGTGCTTTTGGCTGTAGCCGGGGTTGTGGCTCGCAGCTTTATGCAGACGCCCAAAGTGACTCCGCAGGATAACGCGACCTACTTCGTGGAATTTAATATCAAAGAGATCCATCAAAGTGCTTTGGAAGGACTTCAGGCAGGGGATGCGCTGTATTTGTACGAAACGAATGCCCTCGTCGGATACATCGGCAAGTATGAGAATGATAAAATTGCGATCAACGAAACGGGAGCTGTCGAGGGTAAAAAGGGATACGTGACAGCCTGGGGCTGTATGTTCTGCCGCGACGCGAGCTACAAGGATGGAGCTCTGCTTGTGGAGGGAACCGATACCTATCTTGTGCCGGGAAGTGTGATGCTTCTGCGCACAGACAAGGCGGTATTTGAGGTTGAAATTACAAAAATCCGAACATGATATGGCGCGAGACACGAATTCTTGTGAAAAGTGATAAAAATATCGCGCCGCAATATGTGAAAAATCCGTAACATTGACACTTGATTTTATTTCGATTTTTTGGTATACTACTCCTGTACAATAGGTTGATTCTATCAAACACAGGAGATATACTATGAAAAGTCGCGATGTTGTCATCACCAATGCCAGCGGTCTGCACGCAAGACCTGCTACTTTCTTCATTCAGAAGGCCAATACCTACAAGAGCACCATTTGGGTTGAAAAGGAAGACCGTAAGGTGAATGCCAAGAGCCTTCTCGGTGTTCTGTCTTTGGGCATTGCCAAGGGCATGACCGTGACCTTGATTGCAGAAGGTCCCGACGAGAGCGATGCTCTCGCAGGCTTGACTGCCCTCATTGATTCCGGTTTTACCGAGGCGTAAGCCGTCGAACGGTTTGTGCTCAAGAAACACGGTCAAACCAGGATTGTGAAGAATGGCCCTACCCTTGGGTGGGGTGATTGTTGATGCATATATGTCATGAAAACGGTGCGGATTCATCCCGGGGATGAGGATCGCACCGTTTTTCATCAGAGGGGATTATGGGAGATGCTATGATCTTTTCCAAGGAAGGAATCTGATACTATGCCCATTCGTGAAGAAGAACGTGCGGAATTGCTGTCACGCGCCAATGATCTTCCCCTGACGCCCGGAGTGTACATCATGAAGGATAGAACGGGGCAGGTCATTTATGTGGGAAAATCTCGCAAGCTGAAAAATCGCGTGTCACAGTATTTCCAAAATAGCGAAAAAAATATCAAGACGGCTCGCATGGTGGCGGCCGTTCATGACTTTGCATATTTTTTGTGTGATACCGAAATTGAGGCTTTGACCTTGGAGAATACCCTTATCAAGCAGTATCACCCCAAATACAATATCCGATTGAAGGATGCCAAATCCTACCCCTATATCAAAATTACCGAAGGGGCCTACCCCCGCCTCATCATGACCCGCAAAAGGGAAGCGGACAAAGGGAAATATTTCGGCCCGTATTCCGGCACCAAAACGGTTTACAGCATCATTGACACCGTGAATCGCACGTTGGGTCTGCCCTCCTGCAACCGACGGTTCCCAAGGGATATCGGTAAGGAGCGTCCTTGCCTTTATGCTCAGATGGGACGTTGTTGCGGTCCTTGCACGGGTAAGGTCAGCGAGGAAGACTACGCTGTGCTGATCTCCATGGCAGCTGATCTGTTGAGAGGGCACACCGCGAAGGTCAAGGCGGTGCTGTCGGAGCAAATGTACGCCCACGCCGAGGCTGAGCGGTATGAAGCCGCGGCCAAATGTCGTGATACCATAATGGCGCTGGACCGTCTCCATCAGAAACAGACGGTAGTGGCGGCGCCTGATACCGAGCAGGACGTGGTGGCTTTCGCCGCCGATGATGTAGCGGCCTGTATTTCAGTTTTTTATATTCGCGGTGGTGCCGTGATCGATAAGGAGGATTTTTTGTCGGGAGCGGAGCGTATCGTTGACGAAGAAAGCCTGGATACCTTCTTATGCGAACACTATGCACAGCGCGCTGATATTCCCAAAACCATCCTCTTATCAGTATCCATGGATGATGAGACCCGTGTCGGCGTGGAAAGCTATCTTGCCGAAAAGGCGGGTCATCGTGTGAGTATCCGTACCCCCGAACGCGGGGTCAATAAGACCCTTTGTGAGTTGGTGGCCGCCAATGCCGCCGAAAGGGTCAGACAATATAGTATAGAGGCGCGAAAAGACGAGGGTGTGCTGGTGCGTCTGTGGGAGCTGCTGATGCTCCCCGATTATCCCCGCCGTATTGAAGCGTACGATATTTCGAATCTCGGCTCCGAACATTTGACAGCGGGAATGATCGTTTGTGAGGACGGTAAGTTCTTGAAATCGGATTATCGGTACTTCAAAATCAAAACTGTGGACGGAACCGATGACTACGCCAGTATGCGAGAGGCTCTTTCCCGTCGTTTGTCACATTTGACTGATGAAAGCGGCGCTTTTTCTCAATGCCCCGATCTTATTCTTTTGGACGGCGGCAAGGGACATGTGGCCGTGATCCGCGAGCTAATGGCTGAGCAGGGGTTGGATATTCCCGTGTTTGGTATGGTCAAGGATGATTTCCACAAGACCCGCGCGCTCTGCACCGAGGAAGACGAAATTTCCATCGCCCGTGAGCAGAGTGTATTTACTTTTATTTATCGTATTCAGGAAGAAGTGCATCGCTTTACTGTATCTCGCATGGATGCGGCAAAGCGTAAGACTATGACACATTCCAGCCTGACTAAGATCAAGGGCATCGGAGATAGTAAGGCTAAGGCGTTGCTGAAGGCATTTGGCGGTCTTGGAGGAGTGAAAAATGCCTCTGTAGAGGATCTTGCCGCAGTAAAGGGGATCACCAAGACGGATGCTGTGAATGTGTTCGAGGCGTTGCATAAGAAATAGGTATATAAATTGTTGTTTAACTTACTAACTTTTCTCTCCTCGTCGAGAGAAAAGTTACAAAAGAGGCGCCGCTGAGGGATAGAACCTACGGTTCTCCCTCAGAACCCAACTCCCATCGTGACGCACGCC
>SVTB01000169.1 GCA_015064015.1 Oscillospiraceae bacterium
CGTTGCTGCTGACCGCCCGAGAGGGTGGTGACGTGGCGGCGCTCAAAGCCCTTGAGGTTGACCAGGGACAGCATCTCCTGGACCTTTTGCCGAATCTCCTCCTCGGGGGTCTTCTTGAGGCGAAGACCAAAGGCTACGTTCTCATAAACGTTCAGATGGGGAAACAGCGCGTACTTTTGAAAGACCGTGTTGACCAGACGGCGATGGGGAGGGACCTGGGATATCTCCTTGCCATCGAAAAAAACCTCCCCGCTATCGGCTGTTTCAAAACCGCCGATGATACGGAGGGTGGTGGTCTTACCACACCCGGAGGGTCCAAGCAGAGTGACGAACTCCTTATCGTGGATATCCAGGCTGATGTTGTCGAGGATGGTCTCGCCGTCAAATGCCTTGGATACCCCGCGCAGTGAAATGAGTATCTCTTTTTCCATGTCGCATAAAATCTCCTTTGGAGGGTTCATACTTCTTGCGCGTTTCCCGTCACGCGGAAGGCCGGTCAGCGTTTCTGCAAGCACCCCGCAGGGTGTGGGTAAGCGCCTATCCATTGCACGCGTGCATACTGTCCGCAAATTCAGTACTATTGTAGCAGAAAACCGCGAAAAATGCAATATATTTTGCGTGATTTTTGCGGAATTTTTGAAAATTCGTCATACAATCCAATTTTCAAGGGAAATTTCGCTGTTTTTCACAAAAAATATGGAATTTCATCAGAAATGAAGTGCTTTTCCTCGGGAATACGCGGGATTTTGGATATTTTTGGTTGACAAATCACGGGGAATGTGCTATACTATCCTTTGAGGTTCACCACCTCGGGGACGGCACCCATCACAAAAAACGGGCAAACGGTCAAAACAGGTTACGGCATACTCCGCCGGCACCATACCAACTGAATAGGGGGAGACACCCATTGCCAAAACACGGAAATCGAGAGACAGAGGCATCCGCACCGCCCAGAACTGTGCGTGTGACGGACGAAGCCGGAGGCGAGTATGAAGCGACCTACCCGAAAAGAGCCCGAGGGCTCGTCAAGCACGGCCGGGCACGCTTCACGGACGAGAGCCAAACCGCTATTATACTGACGTGTCCGCCGAATCAAAACATGATTTTGGAGGATCATACCATGAACGAACAGATCAAGAATACCGAAGTGACCGAAAACACCGCAGTTGAGACGCCTGCGACCGAAAAGTACAACTATGAATACGCTTTGAGGCAGATCGAGCTGATCACCAACCAGGTCGATTACATCCATTTGGCGATCTCCGAGCTGGGACGGTTGGAAAATGAAGGAACCCCCGCAGGTGGCTCGGCAGATTCAGTCGCCAAAAGCATTGCCGATGTTGTCAGATGCCGCGAGACCACCGCACAGAGACTGATCGACTTCTACGCGAAGATGTACGATGATCTCAAGCCCCGTACCCAAATGCAAACGGCAAATCGCGTTGAGTTTATGGAGTGGGTCAGAAGCTGCATTGCTGCTTCGGAGCCCGGTATAGATCTTCCGGATTTTGAAAGGCTCTGGAAGATCTTTGGTTAATCGTACACATACCCCCGCCGCAAGGCGGGGGTAATTTTGGTATGGGCTTTTGATGTATACGGGCATTCTTTGACCCATGGAACCAATTGTCCGTAGGGGCGCACGGTGTGCGCCCGCGGGCGTTCAAAGAACGCCCCTACACATGATTAAAGTTTTGAGATTCGTACGATATACCGTGAAGGCTTGCAGGGCATCTCTAAAAACTCATCGTACGGAGAGCGGCGAGAAGGTTTTTCGTCAGTCTAAACAAAAATCCGCGCGCATAGCTGATCCTATGCGAAGGATTTTTGTAACGAATGACGGAAAAGATTCCGCAGATTCGCCGTGCGAGGGGTTTTAGAGGTGGCCTGCAGTTTATCCTTGCACATGAACATACAAGTAAGCGTTATACCGCTTTGTTTTATCCCGGACGATATACCCGCCGTCTGCCATAGCACGGAGCAAGGATTCAGCTCTTGCATACCCGATACACAGCTTTCTCTGGAGCGTCGAGGTGCTGATCCTCTGCCGCTCTTTCGCAATCTCAATGGCCTGTAAAAGCAGGGTGTCGTCGGGGACGTGTGAGGCCGGGGTGGCATAAGGCTTATACCCCATCAATTCGTCAATAGAAACCCGGAAGTACCCGGCCAGCTCCGGGAGCATTTCAATATCGGGACAGCATTTCCCCGCCTCCCACTTGGACACGGCCTGGTTGCTCACCCCGAGCGCGACGGCCAGCTCTTCCTGTGTGATTCCTTTTTCCCTGCGAAGCCGGGCGATGTTTTCGTTGATTTTCAGTGTGCTCATAACAGATCCTTTCTTAGGTTTAAATGGATTCAAATTTGGGTTTGTCGTCCAGGGGCTTTGCCCCTGGGTCTCGCTGTGGCTCGGTCACGACACGGCTCTGACAGCCCACCGGGCTGTCATTCACCACCGTGTCGCCGCTTCGCTACCCCACCAAAGGGACTTTTAGAAAACATCCTCGCTTCGCTCGAAGCGAATATGCCTGCGGCATATATCGCGAGTCCCTTTGGGATCTTCAAAACTTTCAATATGTATGATTTATCAATGCTTTTTTGAAAGTTTTAGGAGGTCTTGGAACCCTTTTTCAAAAGGGTTCCAAGTGGGGGTCAAGGGGGCAAAGCCCCCTTGCGCTCCCCTATAAACTGCAAATTGTTTGCTCTTTCATTATACTCCACCACCCGCCAAAAATCAATGACTCATTGGTTTGAGCTTCCTCTTTTATTCCAACCGCAGGTTGGAAACTATGTTTTTTATGACAAACCGGCGACCAAGGCGGTCTTTTTCCCAAACCCTCTTGCATTTTTCGCTCGAATGTGCTATAATAGACCCACTATTCAACCGACAAAAGGAGAATCCTTATGCACATCACCATTACGGGCAAGCTGGGCAGCGGCAAGTCCACCGTCGCCAAAAAGCTCACCGAGCTCTACGGCTTTGAGATCTTTTCCACGGGTGCCATCCTCCGTGCCGCCGCCGCCGAGCGGGGTATGGATCTTTTGGATCTGAACAAGGAGCTCAACTCTAAGCTGGATTCCGACCGCAGTATGGACGACCTCATTGACAACACCACCATCCGCGTGGCCTCTGAGCGCAAGGACGACAAGCTGATCTTTGACTCCCGTATGGCCTGGCATTTCGTTCCCGATGCCTTCAAGGTCTTCGTCACGGTTGACCCCTGTGTGGCCGCCGAGCGTGTCATGAAGGATCCCCGCCCCGGTGAGCCTGCCAAGGATGTGGACGAGCTCTGCGCCGAGCTGGTGGAGCGCAGCCGTGTGGAGCAGGAGCGGTTCCGTTACCTGTACGGGGTGGACTACTACGACTACCAGAACTTCGACCTGGTGGTGGATTCCTCTCGGAGGACACCCGACGAGGTCACGGCCATCGTGTGGGAGCATTTCTTGGCGTTCATGAAAGATCCCGATGGGTACGTGCATACAGAGATCCTGTAATGTGTGGGCTATCGGACGTCAAAAAGGGGGGACACCCCCTTTTTTGCATTTATGAGAAATTTTGCGAAATAGTATGGAAACCATTGACAAACTTGTACGAATATGATATAATACAATTGGTTCGTAAAAACGAAATAAAGCAAAAGCGTACGAGCGGTTTGACGAAAGGAGAGAGGCGTGGATCTGATTACAGTGAAAGAAGCAGCCGAAAAGTGGGGCGTGACCGTCCGACGGGTTCAAGGGCTCTGCAACGAGGGGAAGATCAAGGGCGCAGTGCGTCTTGGGGGGATCTGGATGCTTCCGGCTCATGCCGTTCTGCCCAGCACGGCACGGTTCAAGAAAACGGCTCATCCCATGCCTCGCAAGAGTCCGTTTTTGGATATGACGGATCTCTATAACCAGGCGGGCTCCGCCGAGGCCTGTGCGGCCATGCTGGTCAACAACTACGAGGCCCACTCCCTGTTCGAGGCGTGCATCGCCTACCGCCGCGGTGATATCGACTACGTATATAAGCAGGCACGGTTCTTCCTGTCCAGCCATTCGGGCTTTTATGCCATTCTGGGCGGCGGTATGCTGCTGGCACTGTGTGCCATCTGGCAGGGGGATGTGGATCTGTGGCATGAGGCCAAAAAGCATATCTGTGAGGCTCCCTGCAAGACCGATACAGAGCGGGAGATCGTGTCCCTCAGCCTGGCCATCATCGACAGCTCTATTTACGACAACAAGGATTATCCCGATTGGTTTGTCCGTGGAAATTTCGAGCTTCTCCCCGCAGATTCCCACCCTGCGGCCAAGATCTTTTACGTAACGTACCTCTACATGAACGCTTCGTCCCTGGCCTCCCGCCAGCAGGAGATCGATGGCATGAAGGGGCTTTCCCTGATGCGGGTCCTGCCCTACACCATCGATCTCCTGCTGGCGGGAGGCCAGG
>SVTB01000170.1 GCA_015064015.1 Oscillospiraceae bacterium
TACAGTAGTTGATCATGCTGGTGCCGCGGTAGGCGCCCAGAACTCCGATGCGTACTTTTTTCATGAACGTGGATCCTTTCTGCGTATTTGGATGGAGTATCGGCAGGTATGGGTATCATCCATTTTTTCATCTCTATTATATCACAGAGTTCCGGAATCGTCACCAGACAATTTCCATGTATTTGTGGAATTTCGTCACAAAGGGGTGGGCAGCTTGTGGCATGATTCCCCGTCGAGGGGCTCACAGTCTAACGATTTTTAACAAAAACCTTCCACGCACGCAGGGGTTCAGATTCCCGTACGGGGCACTGCAACAGCAGTGCTTTTTCTGTTTCTGCCGATATCGTTGAGCGGATCTGAGCCCCGCAAGGTCGCAAGACCTTGCATAGCGTGCGCACAGATACGCGGAACGGCGGTACAGAGTTTCAAATGCTTCTCTATCCTTGAGCAGATAATCATCCTCCGCGGGAATGGATGTGATACCGGGCTTGACCCTTTCGATGATACCATTGGAGTTCTACACACGCTGGGTGCCATCGGGCAGAGTTTCCAAAACCTTGGGCTCAAACCCGGGCCACAGGTGATTGGCGGTTCCCGTACAACGGTACCAATTGAAATCCCATCCGATCAGTTCATCCAATTTTGCTTCATTGACACTTCCATCATAGTTGTTTTCGGCCAACTCGGCAGGGATCTTTCCCTGCTCTGCCCACTCGACCAGCAGCTCGGGCCAATAGCCGAAGTGGACGGCAGGCATACGGTCGGCGGGCTTGTAGTGCAAAATATTCAAGGCACGTTCTCGATTCGTCATGATCTTTCTCCTATTTATTCTCTTACCAACACCAAGAAAGACATACTATGTCCATGTACCATGGCGTCATCACACTCACAAACCTCGTAGTCGTTGCTTTCAAAGCTGTATTCCTTGGTCTCGATCTCGGTACAAGCGGTGACGGCATAGCCTTCGACAGACAGCGCGATGGGCTCGCTCCCTCGATTGACCACCGATACGTACAGGTGATCGCCATGGTCGGTACAGAGAATATCCAATGCAGGGTTTTCGGTAGCACAAGGAATGACACGGCCTCCTCTGTGACCTGCCAACAAGCGGAACATCTCTCCCGTGCTCTCCATTCTGCACAGATTACCTCGCACCGTGATCATGCCTTCGTTGACGGGCATGAAGAACTCGGCGCGGTCAATATGGTAGGTCTCCTTGCCCTTGGCCAGGAAATGGAACTGGAGGGCGTTGGAGAAGAACAGGGCGTTGGAGGAGGGCTTGCCCCAAGAATAGTTCCACTCGTCCACGCAAATACGGATCTTGTGGAAATTGTCGGCATAGAGCCGGTTGCGGTAGAAGTTCAAGCCGTAGCATTCACCGTCCGCAAAATTGGATTCCAATATCTCGCAGGTGGCCATACCGTTTTCGCCCTGGGTGGCGTCGGGGAGGATGCCGATGTAATCGTGATAGGAAACGTACTCAAAATCACTTTGCAGGTTCTTCATGAAATCCAAGGACCACGTCTGGAAATCGATTCCCCAAGTCAGACCGATGGCCGCGGCGATGGTCGGATCCGCCTGCTTCATGGCCGCGATCAGCTCATCGGTGCGTTTGGCAGCCAGGGTACTGTTCCGATATTCATAGCCAAAGAAATACGCCTCGTTGCCAACGTACCACAAATGGATGTTAAAGGGATCAAAGCCCAAGGCCTGGCGCTTGCCGCCGTATTCAGTCGTCGGATCACCGTTGCAGTATTCCACGTAATCGTGAGCATCCGCCCCGTCCGAAAGAACAAGGCTGACGGTCAGCTCGGGCTCAGCATTCAGCTCACGGCAGAGCATTATGAACTCGTTGAGTCCAATGTCCATCGTATCTTGATGGTATGTATCGCGGAACAGGTGTCCCATCATATCCAAGCCGTCCACAGGCTTTCTGAACTCGGGTGCCTTCATGCTTTCACGCCATGCGAAATGGTCAGCCGCACAACCGCCGGGGAAACGGAGAGATGAGGGCGCAATGGTGCGGAACTGGCGGATCACGTCCCGTCTCATGCCGTAGAAATGATCGGTGGGCAGTAAAGAGACCTCGTATACAGCCACGTCGCCAATGACCTTAACGGCGAAGGTACCGTCCTCCACGTCCTCGCCGTCAAAGACGAAGGACAGGGCCTTGTAGGGCTCACCGTCGGCGGTCACGGTGAAGGTCTGCTCCATCCCCGTCGTGCCAAATGTTACCTCGCCCGCCTCGGAGTAGGCCTTGACCCACACCTTTGCCTCGTAGGTCCTTCCCTTTTGCAGGGCGATGACCTCGGAGGTCTGAGACATGGAGCCATTCTTCAGAATGACAAAATTGCTTTGGCAGAGACTTTCCTCGGGACGGTCCAGAACTCTTGCAAAGCTCTGACATTCCCAGCCGTCCACACCGTCTGTTCCCATGAACAGCTTGCGGTTGTTGAGCATCTGAGCGCAGAGGCCGCCGAAAAAGCCTGTGCGGGTGATCTCCATGTTCACGCCGAGGATGCCATCCTCAAAGGGATACCCTTCTGCATGAAGAAGAGGCGCGAGCATCGCTTGAAAATGATTATTGTTACCTGTTTCCATTTTCTTTTGTGCCTTTCTTATTTTACTTGTAATTACCTTTGTTATTTGAGTCTCTCATGATTTGTTTGGCAATTTCCCTTTCCGATATTCTGCCGGGCTACAGCCTACGATCTCCTTGAAATTCCGATTAAAGCTGGAAGACGACCCATAACCGCACTTATCTGCTATCATCGCTATATTGTCATGAGTATTACGAAGCATATAGCAGACATGATCAATTTTTACCCTAGTCCGACCACCTCAAGCTTCTTTACGTATCCGACACCAATTTTGTCCTTCAACTGGAAAAATTTCTTGTCCTCTCTTCTGTTGCTATTCATAATCCCTCCCCTTTCTTTACTATTATATCATATTTTTCTCTCTATTTGTACCCTTATTTTGTATTTTTTTTGCCCATTTTTGTACCTATCCCATTTTTCATGGCTTATCAAATGTTTTTTCTCCATGCAAGGCCCCGCTTGTCTGATAGAAGCAACGCAGAGCATGGATAAGCACGTTATACCCAGAAAAACTCCCCCACCCTTACGGGCGGGGGAGTGGCTCCCATTGAAAGGAGTAGATGTATTCATTTCCAAACCCTCCCTATCAAGGGGAAACAGGGAGGGCGGCTATCAGAATCAGGTCGATCGTTGATCGTTGATCGTTGATCGTTGTCAAGAAGCCAGCTGGGACTCGATCAGATCAGCCACGGTCGCGTAAGGCTTCAGCGAGATCTCGCTGAAGGACACAGACGTGTCGGTCACGATGCCACACTGGGCGTCACAGGTGGCGGCGATGGTCGTGCTCGTTCCCTCAGCATGGAAATCGGGTCCTTGAGTAACTGAATGTAAAGTCGCTTCATTCACGAAAAGAACGGTTTCGTCAGCAGAAATATTCGCATTTGCAGAAGCCCCCTCCAAGTCGATTACGGCATATACGGTTTCCCCCACTAAAACGTAGATCTTCTCTCCGCTATCCGCAATGGTGACGGTATCAAGCGCATTAATTCTTGGATACACAGAATCCTTCTTAACCTTCCTGGTTTCCTCGTCGTAATAGGTAAATCCCATATAAAGATCGAATTTGATTCCTTCACTTCCACTATACGGTTCGATCGTCACCATGACACCATCGCCATTCCACTTATCGCCAAACATATCGTATATCCCCTGACTCCGCACGAACAGCTTAAAGCTTTCACATTCCGTCGGCGTCACCGACAAGGCATAGCGTTCGTCGGTGAACGTACGCAATTCACCGTTCATCAACTGATATGTATCGGAATCGGTAACCATCCCGCTGCCACCCTCATTGTACGTTACGGCGAAGCTTTGACCAAGCCGGGTATCACTCAATGCCGTATTGGGATCTTCATCCGCTGCGTTATATTCACCAAATTCCGCCGGCTCCGCAGGAGGCTCGGGTGCCACCGTCGTTTCGGGCTCCGGTGCCGCTGTCGTTTCAGGCTCAGGTGCCGCCGTCGTTTCAGGCTCAAGGGCAGGCTCGGTCACCGCCGCGGTGGTCTCGGTCGGCTCGGCGGGCTCATGCGCGGGCTCGGTCACTGCCTCGGTGGCTTCGGAGGGCGTTGAGGCCTCCGGCGTTGAGCCCTCGGGCGCCGGGACAGTCTCCCCCTCCACAGAAGGCCACTGATCGTCGGTAGCTACAGCCTGTACGGCCAGGAACTTGAAGGCAAAGGACGCGTTCAGCCCCAGATAGTCGGCGTTGGCATCCTCCTGCATTTTCAGGGCAACCGCCACGTAGGACGTAGCCTCACCCCGGATCACGTAGTCGTCCCAGTCCTTTCCGTCCAGAAGCTCACGCAGGGTGCCGGCGTGGGT
>SVTB01000171.1 GCA_015064015.1 Oscillospiraceae bacterium
TTTGATTCAGGGCGCTCAAGGCCGCCCCCGAAACCGCCGGCCGTCATCATAGGTTCTGGGGGCTTCGCCCCCAGAACCCCCATTGTCTTCCTACACCCAATAGATATAGGGGTTACCCCGATAAACAACAATTTACACTTTAATTATTCGTTTTGAACTTATTCTCGCTCCGCTTGAAATTCTGACTGCTCGTCTTCCGTTCGGCGGCCTTCTGTGCCATTTCTCGGTCATATTTATCGTAAGCCAGAATGATCTTCTGCACCAAGTGATGCCGCACCACATCCTTTTCGGTCAGGTAGTGGATGGCGATATCCTCGATGCCCGCGAGGATTTTAACAGCAGAGGCAAGACCCGATTTCTGCCCCGATGGAAGATCGGTTTGGGTCAGGTCACCCGTGACCACCACCTTGGAGCCAAAGCCTAAACGGGTGAGGAACATCTTCACCTGCTCGGGGGTGGCATTCTGCGCTTCGTCCAAAATGATGAAAGCATCGTCCAACGTGCGGCCTCTCATGTAGGCCAGCGGAGCTACCTCGATGACCCCCTTCTCAATAAGCTTTTGATAGGTCTCGGTGCCCATCATCTCTCCCAACGCGTCATAAAGGGGGCGGAGATAGGGGTCGATTTTGCTGAGCAGGTCACCGGGTAAAAAGCCCAAGCGTTCGCCTGCCTCAATGGCAGGGCGTGTGAGGATGATGCGGGACACCTGCTTCTCCTTCAAGGCCTTTACCGCCATGGCCACGGCAAGGAAGGTCTTACCCGTACCGGCGGGCCCAATACCCAGCACGATGGTGTTCTTTCGAATGGCCGTCACGTACTTATTTTGTCCCACGGTTTTAGCCTTGATGGGCTTACCCTTAGCGGTGACGAAGATGGTGTCAGATCCAATGGAGGCCAGCTCTCCGCCCTTGCCATCGGAAATCATATCCACCACATAGCGAACACTTTGGTCGGAAAGATTGTCATTATAGCGCACCATGTCGCGGAGATATTCCACGGCGCGGGCAGCGGCATTGACCGCCTCCATATCCTCGCCGCTGATGAGGATAGCATCGCTACCGTCCTCTCCTGAGCGATTGCGGAGAGTCACACCGAACGCATCCTCGATAATGCGGGTGTTGACATCATAGCTGCCAAAAATGGCAGAGGTAACGTCGGGGCTGTCTACTTTGATGATCCTTTGGTTCATAGGGAAATCAAACCTTTCTTTATGGCAAGACCTCGAAGGTCTGTTCTTTTGCGATATCGCGGATACACTCTAAAGTGCAGGTCAGGAAATAGGTATCCTCTCCGAGGGTGGTGGTAATGGTTTTGGACAGCACCTCAGCCCCACCCGGAAGTGAGCCGATTTTTTGGGAAAGCTCCAAATAGGCTAACGCTTCTGCCTCGGCATAGGTACGTTTTTCCGTTGTAACGGTATAGGGCACATACCAGCGTGTCTCCAACGCAATCGGAAGATCTGCCCCTGTTTTGGAAAAGGGTACAGATACCCTTTTTATTATATCACAACTCTTCTCTGAATTGAAGGTCTTTTTTGAAAATTTTATATAATTTTCAAAAAAAATCATATATTTTTCGCAAAAAATATCCTCTTTTTCGGTGGCGTAGGTTTTTCTTTCATAGGACAGGGGGATCGCGATACTGATCTCCTCCACCACGCGAGCATACACCCGCCCCTCGGCATGGGTATATCGAATACCGGATTGCTCACCGCCGTAGATTCCGCTGATCAAAAGATCTCCCTTGTCCACCCATTTCCCTGCCACTGTCACCACGTTGCCGCGGGATAATTCCACCCGCACGATCTGCCCACCCACGTCGGCCACCACATTGGCCGGGGTAAGATTTGTGTTTTCTTTTGGTGACGCAGTCTCTCGAATCTGTACGTAAGCAACGGTTCCCTTCATGTTGACGGAGATCCACGCAATCTCCTTTTGATGCATAAGCACCCTGTTTTCTGTGCGGTCGGCTTTAAACTCCCCCAAATAACTCCCCACACCAAAGCCGCAGGTACGTAGCGCCATTTCCACCTCCCGTTCGGTCAAACGGGTGTTACCACTGACACGAACGTCCCATACAAACCGTGAAGACAGAAATAGCAGGCAGATCGCCAAAATTCCACCTATCCACAATCCCGGACGCCGAAACAATCCCAAAAGTATTTTGGGGAGGCCACCTATCCGAACTATATCTATCGGAATACAGGCCTCGGCAGCCGCAGAAACAGCGCGCTTTGCCGTGGTGCTTCGCATACACATATTGGCAGAACCATCGGATTGGAAGGTAAAATCACAGTAGTCCCATCCATTCTTGCGGCAAAGCTCCAAATAATCCGCCACACACTCTCCGGAGACGCGCAAAATATAGTATCCCGTTACAGCATAGCTCAGCATGAAGCCTCCTCAAATCTTAATTCGAAAATTTTCCCCTCTATACCCACAGCGCCCGCAAGATAGGCTTGGCACAAAAGGTTTTCGCCCTTGATGCACATGACACACTCCTTCATGCCCAGCCGCAAAAGTTCGGGGCTATAATCCAAAATGCGCCTGCATCCATGTACCAGAAGACAGGATCTCCCTCTCATCTCCACCCGCATTTCTCCCTCGCAAAGTTCGGCTGGTATATCCAGCTTCTTTACCAACCATTCTGGTAAAGGGTGTTTGCCCTCCCTTCGTTTCTTCGGATCGTCAATCATGTTTTTCTCCTCCCCACCATATGATAAGGCAGGGTCACCCTTCACGGATGCCCCGTTTTCTTTTCACTTTATGCGACAGGAGGCCATGTCATGCCATATAAAATACACACAGCCCCCAAGCCACGCCCTTCCGGCGGACAGATCTTTTTCTACATCATGAGTACCTTCTGCCTTTTGCTCATTCTGCGCAACTCAGAAGCGGCCATCGAATATATGGGACGCGGACTGACCCTGTGCGCCCATACCGTTATTCCTTCTTTGTTCCCTTTTATGGTCATTTCTGAGCTATTGGTGCAAAGCGGTGCAGGGGAAGCCTTGGGGCGCCTTTTAGCCAAGCCTATGAAATTTCTGTTTGGGTTGTCGGGCGCGGGATGCTCCGCCGTGGTACTGGGCTCCATGTGCGGCTTCCCCGTAGGCGCATCGGTGGCGGTATCTCTCCTTGACAAAAACGTGATCTCCAAAAAAGAATGTGAGCATCTGCTCACATTCTCCAATAACCCCTCTTCAGGTTTTTTAATCACCGCCGTAGGGGTGTCCCTTTTCGGGAGCCGGGGGCTGGGGCTCATTTTGTATCTTGTGGTGCTGGGTTCCTCTTTCTTTATCGGCTTTTTCCTTCGTTTTTTCATGCGGAACAAAGAAAAGCCTCGAGGAAAGGAAGAGCATCCTCATTTTCCATCGGGGCTTCATCCGGGCGGCATTACCATGTTCACCAACGCCGTATCCCATGCCGCAGGGGGGATGATGACGGTGTGCGCTTATGTCATCTTCTTCTCCGCCATGACGGGAGCTCTTACAAACCTGCTTCAAAATATCGACGGTGTAAGCCATACATTCTATGCCCTGCTTTGCGGGTTCTTTGAAATATCGGGTGGGATCAGCGCAGCTTCCGCTCTGGTAGGAGAAACGGCTTTTAAAGAGCTTCCCATGATCCTCGCCGCCTGCATGGCAGGATGGTCGGGTGTGTCGGTGCATTGTCAGATCATGACTCTATGCGGGGGACGTGGACTATCCTTCAAGCCATACATCATTGCCAAGGCGTTACAGGGGATACTATGCGGTGGCGCTATGTGGATAATTCTATCTGTGGCAGATCCTTCCACGCTGCCGCCTTTGTCTGAAACAGTAGCGCATTGGATTCCCACCATCAGTCGTATGGGGATGATCACACCGTGGGTTACCACCCTGTCTCACATCGGGCTTGTGGGAGGAATTTGGGGCTTGTGGCATCAAAGCAAATGATTCTCTGTCAACGCACAAGCCGTGCAACAGCATCTATAATTCTGTCGCACTCTTTCCTTGTATGATCATAGCCAAACGAAACCCGCACCGCGCCATCGGAAGGTGTTTGTAAGGTAGCATGACCCAGCGCGGAGCAATGAAAGCCTGCCCTTACCATGATCCCCTCTTGATTCAAAGCCATTCCCACGGCCTCCGAGGACATTCCATCCACCGAAAACAAAAGGATACTCCCTTTGCGGTGGGGAGCATATACGTTCACATGGGGCATTTCCAGAAGAGCGGTTTTCAACCGTTCTCCCAAGGCTGTCTCTTTTGCATGGATCTGAGAAATTCCCTTTTGGGCAATGTATGTCATGCCCGCATACAAACCAGCAATGGCCACCCCCGGCAAGGTTCCCGCTTCGTACGCTTCGGGAGACTCCCCTGTCATGTCTCCTGACAGAGAATC
>SVTB01000172.1 GCA_015064015.1 Oscillospiraceae bacterium
CCTTGAAAAGCTCCTTGGCGAGGAGATCGACACGCTTGGCCTGAGGCGCATCGAAACCATGGACGGACGCGTCACGTTTGAAGGCGAGGAATCCGATATTCCCCGTGCCAATATCTGTCTGCGTTGTGCGGAGCGCGTGTTCGTGCACCTTGGTAGCTTTGAAGCGAAATCCTTTGATTCCTTGTTTGAGGGAACCAAAGCTCTGCCATGGGAGGAATGGATCCATCGCAATGATGCTTTCCCCGTCAAAGGCCATTCCATCCGCTCGGGGCTGACCTCCATTCCCGATTGCCAGAGCATTGTCAAAAAAGCGGTGGTAGACAGACTTCGTGACACATACGGGATTTCCTGGTTTGAAGAAACGGGTGTCAAATATCAGATTGAATTTTTCATTTTTAAGGATATCGCACACCTCATGATTGACACCTCGGGCGTAGCCCTCCACAAGCGCGGTTACCGTACTGAGGCGGGCGCAGCCCCTTTGCGCGAGACATTGGCGGCGGCCGTGGCGTTGACCGCACGTCCACGGGAGGACATCCTCTTTTGGGATCCCTTCTGCGGCGCGGGTACCATCGCCATCGAGGCCGCACAGATCGTGACGAACCGCGCCCCGGGTCTCGGCCGTTCTTTTGCCGCCGAGCAGTTCCATCGCGTCCCCAAGGCCCTTTGGACGAACGCCCGCGAGGCCGCCGAAGCAGCCATCAAAACGGATTGCCGTTTTGAGGTATACGCCTCCGACATTGATGAGGATATTTTGGATATTACCTATGAAAACGCTCTGCGCGGTGGGGTAGAAGAGTATATCAACATCTTCCACGCTGATGCCCGTACCATCAAAAAGCTCGATCGCAAGGGTACGGTCGTGTGTAACCCACCTTACGGCGAGCGCATGGGAGAGATACGCGAGGTTGAGCAGTTGTATCGAGATTTGGGCCGCAACTGGAAGCAGCTTGCCCCGTGGCAGATCTACGTTCTTACCTCCCACGATCAGTTCGACCGTCTCTACGGCCGTCCTGCCGATAAGACCAAAAAGCTGTATAACGGTATGCTTCCGTGCTTCCTCTATGAGTTTTTCAAGCCCATGGACGAAAAGAAAAATTTCCCCCGCCCTGACACTGCGAACAACCGCGCACCTCGCAGTGCCAAGCCTTGGAAAAAGAACTGATGTATATGCATATGATTGCGAAAGGAGGCTCTTGTGAAGTATAGAAAACTGCTGCTTTGTCTATCTTCTCTCTGCCTTTTGGGGCTTTGTATGGCCTCCTGCCGTACCCACGGACTTCTGGATCAAGCCTTTGATGCGGGTGAAACCGTTATGCCCGAGGATCTGCTTGCCATCTCCCGAGAGCTTTTCACGCAAACCGAACCGCCGACCCAAGCGCCGGAGACAGACCCCCCTGAGCCTGAAACCTTATCCCCCACCGCCACGGTGTATTGGCTGAAAAACGGCTCTGTTTACCATGCGAGCAAAGACTGTCATTATATTTCTCACGCTATCCCCGAGGACATAAGGGAAGGTCTTGTCTCAGATGCCGTTCATGACGGCAAAGAATCACTGTGCACTTTCTGCGCTCCTTGAGAAAGGTTACTTTATGAAAAAGACAAAATATGTTGCTCCTTCCCACGATATCGCAGATCACGGCTTTTCTCGCAAACGATTGGTGCTGTGCGTGATTCTGGGGATTTGCATTTTGGCCAATATGATCCTCATTTACAGCTTTTCCGCCGAAGATAAGAGCTCGTCGGGAAACCGAAGCCATGGCGTTACTGAGGTTATCGTGGAGGTCATCGTTCCCGAATACCCCACAATGTCTCCGGAAGAACAGACAAAAACCATAGAAAAATTTCATCCTCCCATCCGCAAGATTGCCCATTTTTGCGAGTTTGGGCTCTTGGGAATGCTTTCTGCCGCATTTATGTGTTCCCTTGGCAAGGGAAAAAAGTGGCTTTGGTGGATGATCCCCGCCATTTTTTGCCTCTTGTATGCCATCAGTGACGAGGTACATCAGATATTTACCCAACGCGGCCCCGCCGTAAAGGACGTGTTGATTGATTTCAGCGGAAGTATGACGGGCATCGTGGTCATGCATCTTCTGATCCTGCTTGGGTGCTATCTGCTTCGTAAACGAAAGGAGAAGCGCCTATGCGAGTGACACGATACGATCTGACCACGAAAAAGCAGGGCGTATCCTTTACAGCGGTGATCGTGGCCGATCTTCACGACCATCCCTATGGGCGTATTTTGGATATTTTGAAGGCCGAAAAGCCTGATATGATCCTCATCCCCGGTGACCTCACCGAATCCTTGGAGGACGAGTGGCAGCCCGAAAGATTCCACCGACCGGGACTGGATCTTTTGTGGGAAGCCGTGAAGATTGCCCCCACTTTCTACTCCTTTGGCAACCATGAAAGCGGCGCTTGCCATAAAAATCTCCGCAACGCCGCCCACCTCGCCCCCGGGAAGGGAAGTGTTCACCCCTCTTGGAAGGAGATCATCCGAAAAACAGGTGCCATCCTCGTGGACGAGGACTGGGTCACCTTTCGCGGCATCACCATTGGCGGCCTCGGTTCGGGACTTCTGAATCCCGGCAGAGTGCCCGTGTACGATTGGATCGAGGCCTACGCCCAGCAGTCGGGCTATAAGTTGCTCCTCTGTCACCATCCCGCGTATTTTGACCGCTATCTCCGCCCCTATGACATTGACCTGTTCGTTTCGGGTCATGCCCACGGCGGTCAATGGCGGATCTTTGGCCGCGGTGTCTATGCGCCCGACCAACCGCTATTCCCAAAATATACCTCGGGGATCCATGAAAAAAGACTTGTGATCTCACGCGGAGTCGTCAATACCGTCAAACCCATTCCTCGATTCTTCAATCCCTGTGAGGTAGTCGTGGTGAGGGTGACGTCGGAATGTTGACATTCTGTCGGTCAAAATAATTTCTCTCTCGGATGATTTTTTTAAAGATCTCCGACAATTTTGAAATTCAAAAAATAAAATAAGGAATGAATCATTTATGGAAATCAAAAACACCATCCTTCGCGGCATGACCCAAGACGGCAGTGCCCGTATTCACGTCATCCGCTCGACAGAAATGGTCAATCAGGCCATTCAATATCATCAGCCCTCCCCCACAGCTACCGCCGCGCTTGGCCGTGCACTGACCGTCACCTCCATGATGGGCTGTATGCTGGGAGAGGAGACCGATTCCATCACCGTATCCTTTGAGGGCGATGGCCCTGCGGGTCGCGTACTGGCGGTCAGCGATTGGCTGGGCAACGTGCGCGGCTATATCCAACATCCGGAGGCAGATCTGCCCCTCAAGTCCAACGGTAAGCTGGATGTGGGCGGTCTCATTGGTGCAGGTGTGCTCAACGTTATCAAGGATTTGGGCGGTGAGATCCCTGAAAGTGGGGCCGTGGCACTTGTCAGCGGCGAGATTGCCGAGGACGTGACTACCTACTATGCCGAGAGTGAGCAGGTGCCGACCCTCTGCGCTTTGGGGGTGCTTATCAACGAGGATCATACCTGCCGCGCCGCGGGCGGCATTCTGGTTCAGCTTCTGCCTTTTGCCGATGACGAGACAGTGTCTCTCATTGAGCGAAATGCGGCTGATCTCGCGCATATCAGCGCTATGATCGATGCAGGCATGGACAATAAGGCCATTGCCGACGTGGCGCTCCGCGACATTCCCTATGACATTTTTGATGAGCTTGAGGTGGGCTACAAATGTACCTGCTCCAAGGAAAAGATGGATGCAGTCATGCGCTCCATCGGTCGCCGTGAGGTAAACCGTCTGCTTTCCGAGCAGGTAGCCGACGGCAAGCCTGAGGAATTGGAAATTTCCTGCCGTTTTTGTAATACGCACTATGTTTACAGCAAGGACGAGCTGGAAAAACTTGATTTTGCAAAATGATGTTTGCGGCAGTACGGCGCCACCTGCGACCATTTGCCTGTTGCAAATAGGGCTCTGGCTCGCGTAACACCATCCGTGGCGGCGGTATATCACCCGGCAAGATGTTAGTCTTGTAAATTGTTGTTTAGCGGCCTAAGGGGGTGCAGGGGCGCAGCCCCTGCACCTCAATACGGTGGCCGGCAGTGCCGAGGGCGGCCGTGAGCGCCTCGGCGCGCGGCGGAAGCCGCAAGAAGGTTTTTGAAAAACAAAATTGGTGTTGGGAAAACCTTTCAAAAACCTTATTTTTCCTTGTAGGGCAAGGAAGTTTTGCTCTGCAAAACAATTTTTATTTGATTCAGGGCGCTCAAGGCCGCCCCCGAAACCGCCGGCCGTTCTCATAGGTTCTGGGGGCTTCGCCCCCAGAACCCCCCATCGGTCATCCGACACCCGAGAGGTGTGGG
>SVTB01000173.1 GCA_015064015.1 Oscillospiraceae bacterium
CTGAGGACCCATGAGACCCTTATGTCCCGGCACGCACAGGGCATCTATGTTCATTTTCTCCATATGGAGCTCCATATGCCCCGCCGATTGAGCGGCATCCACTACGAAAACAATCCCCTTTTCACGGCAAAGACGACCTATTTTTTCTAACGGAAGTACTGCCGAGCAAATATTGGAGGTATGAGCACATACCAGCATCCGTGTCCTTGGCGTCAGCTTGCGTTGAATCTCTTGCAAGATCATTTCGTCGGTGCAAACGGGAGACGCGGCAAAGGTCGAAAATACATCACAGGTAATGATCCCCGCCTTTTGCAACGCAAATAAGGGACGGTATACCGAATTGTGCTCCAGATCCGAGCAAAGCACATGATCCCCGGGACGAAGAAGCCCCTTGATGGCTAAATTCAAGGCTTGGGTGGTATTCATGGTGAATACCACCCGTTCGGGATGAGAGGACCCCAAAAGATCAGCCGCCGCGAGACGGCAATCATATACGGCCTCGGCGGCGGCTATGGATAAGCGATGCGACCCTCGCCCCGGATTTCCGCCTTTGCGGCGCATATAGTTTGTCATCTCCCGAAGAACCTCGGGAGGCTTGGGATAGCTCGTAGCCGCATGGTCAGCGTAAATCTCCGTATGGATGGGCGTAAAGGTCTTCATGGCTTTATCCTCCTGTATATCTTCTCACGGCAATCCCCGCACGGGACAAAACGGCACGCACATGGGTGTCTTGCATACAAGCATAGGTGACGCCATAGGTGCACCCTTGTCCACTTTTGGACGAGCTGATCTTGATCACCTCGCTGTGCAACGAAGCACCTGACAATGCCCGTTGGGCTTGCAACGCATGGGTCATGCTTCCCAAAACAGCGGTGCATCTGCGGCTCGGCTCCGTGGAGCCGATATCCAATGCACTACCTGTGGTATCATAGCCTCGTCTTTGCATAGTCGTCTCCATTCAGCCGCTAAAAGCAGCGTATTCGATAGGCTTGATTTTGAGATAGCCGGCTTTTATGCTGCCTCACTACATCATATGCCTCCGTCACGCGAGATGTCCCGGCCTTTGCGACATAAAATGCGTGCCTCACCCAAAATACCCTTGACTTTTTTCTCTAAGTGTGCTATGATAAAAATATATTAGGGAATCTCTAAAAACCCTATTGGCAAGCGAGTCATGAGGGAGTTTTTCGTCAGATGATACAATTTTTAGCACGCGTAGTGGAGCTACGCGAAAAAATATGTGAAACATGACGGGAAAATCACCATGGATTCGCCGTCAAGAGAATTTTTAGAGGTAACCATCATATTAAGGAGATTATCATGTCAGAAAACTATACGCCTAAGCCTCCCCGCATCTGTCCCGTCTGCGGCTCGGCGGTGGCAGATACCTTTGATGTATGCCCCACCTGCGGCAGTGCCATGCCCGCCGCGCAAACCGCGCCTCAAGCACCCCAAACCTCTGCTCAGGAGATCCCTATGGCCGCTTCTTTGCCCGAGGGCGCCACAATCATCAAGGATCGCAAGACTTACTTTAATTTTTATCTCCCACGTCAGTTGCACAACAACCTCACCCTCATGGCAGTGCTTGCTCAGCTCGTCTCCCTGTTTTTAGGCACAGAGATCCTCCTGGGAGAGGCCAACAACCTTCCTTTCCTGTTCATCGCACACACCTTTATCATCACCGCCTTGGGTATTTGGGTGCTGGAGGCCATGGACATTGCTTCCACCGTCACTACTCTGGTTTATACCGTTGTTTTCTTCTTCGTCAGTTTGATTGCATTTGATTCTGCCTATTGGTATCCCGTGGTGGCCGCTGTTTTGGCTTTGATCGCCGCGGTCAACGGCAACAAAAACTGGAGATCCTACAACCTTTCTCCCATTCCTCTGGCTGAACTCAGCCCCGCCGAGAAAAAGACAGCCGGAAAAACCAAAACCGTATGCCGTATGATTGCCATTATCTTGGCTGTGGTTCTCTTGGTCATGGGTGCCGTCATGGTCTTCCAAGGTATAGAAGAAAACAAACTGTATGAAGGCTACAGTGACGGTCATTTGAGCGGCAATACCTACCAAAATGACTATGCAGGCATCACCTTTGAAGCACCCAAGGGATGGCTGATGATGAATCAAGAGGAGTTGGACGAATATAATATAGCCCTCTTCGGATTTAGCGTGGGCGAGTCCTATGCTCTGGCCTATGCCGACAACGGCGCGGAGAGCGAAGCCGATTACGCATACGCCATCGTATATGTAACCAAGTACGGCCGCCCGGCCGAGGCCGAGGACTCTTTTGATGAGCTCATGGAATATAACCGTAACTTCTACGGTAGCGAGCTTACCGAGGAGCTGGAGAGCGTGACCCTAAACGGTATCACCTACCGTGTGTGCCACTCGATTTATAGTGATGAAACCTATGGCACCTACGATGAGTATATCCTCATGCGAACCCTTGGCCGCTACACCTATGAGATCTATCTCTATCCCAACGAGGATACCTCCTACAGTGAGCTTTTGGATTGCTTCGTACCCTGACATCTTGACCGACCCTCGCAAAGGGTCGGTTTTTCTTTGTTTTTTTCGCATTCCCCTTGCTTTTTCCGCATATTTGTGTTATGATTAAACGTATCAAGATGCCTCAAAAATTTGTTAAAAAAAGCGCCGGCTTATCTGTTGGAAAACGTTCATGGCATCTATCCATTACATCGGAGGTCTGTTATGTATTTACCTGTAGAAAAGTTGCCCTTCCTTGCCATATCTCTGCCCGAGGAAGTAAAAATGTATCACTACGCAGGAGACTTTGAAGGCGAGATAAAAGTCATTGACCGATGGCTCACCAAAGATCTGCCCTTGTCTCAGCGCAAGCGATTGGAAATCCAACGACTTTTTGCAGAGCAACTACTCACAGATTACGAATTGGACGAGACTGCCTTTGTGAAAATGCTCAAGGCTCATGAGCCTGCCGTAACCCCCGACATCGTAGATATGCTGATCAAAAAAGGCAATTTGGATTTCATTATGAAGGGTAGCGTACGCCACTTCCAGCATCAGGCTGTCACCAATACCATCAATCGTCATGGAGATCTTTTGGCATCTTTGGGGAATCCTCAGCATCAGCCTGCCGATCACAGTCAGTCGGGACTGGAAACCATCTGTGAGATGCAGGAAATGGGAGGAATGTCATACCGCTATGAGGTGGAAGAATGGATAAAGCTCTGCCCCCACGCCGAGCGCCCCGGTGAAACCTTGCGTCTGTGGTTTCCCTTCCCCGTAGCCTGTGACACCCAACCCGAAAGCGAAATAAAGCTAATCTCCTCCTCCCATCCTGTAGCCATTACGGGGAGCGTGCACCGCACCGCTTTCATGGAGGTGCCATGCGAGGCAGGCGCCACCTATTCCGTCACCTTCTCTTTTGTGCAAAGGGCAACCTATAAGGATCTATCCGGTTCCAAGCCCACAGGGCTTCCTGCCGGCTTGGGACTCTCACCTGAAGATTTGGAAGCATACACCTCCGAGCAGTACCCTCACATCCGTTTTACCCCCACGGTAATGGCGCTGGCCAACGAGATTCGAGGCGAAGAGCGGGATCCCCTGCGTTTAGCCAAGCGGGTCTATGATTGGATTTGCGACAACGTGCGTTATTCCTATGTTCGAGACTATCTGCTGATTGAAAATATTCCCGAATTTGTTATGGTCAATCGCTACGGTGATTGCGGTACCATGGCGCTCACCTTTATCACTCTTTGTCGCGCTTTGGGCATCCCTGCCAAATGGCAATCCGGCAGCTCCTGCCGTCCCGACGGCATCGGTAGCCACGACTGGTGTATGTTCTACGTTGCTCCCTACGGCTGGCTATATTGCGATCCCTCTTACGGCGAGGGTGCCGCGAGAAGCGGCAACATGGTACGCCGCGAGTATTACTTCGGAAATTTAGATCCCTACCGTCTGGTGGCCTCCAACGAGTTTCAGCAGCCTTTGACCCCTGACAAAAAGCTCTGTCGCATGGATCCTTACGACAATCAAAGCGGCGAGGCAGAATATGCCGACGGTATTCACAACATTTTTTTCTCCGACCGAACCCATGGCCGCAGGGTGATCAAGGCAGAGAAATTAACGTATTGAGAAAGTGATAGCCCGCTGTCGGCCACCCTATGAAACGATAAATTGTTGTTTATTTTTTCCACTTTCTTTCCTCGTCGAAAGAAAGTGGAGTAAAGAACGCCGCTCAAGGGAGATGTTTCTCCCTTGAGAAACCCTCTCAAGGCGACGCACGCCGCCTATGGCGGCAACAGCGTGTAAAG
>SVTB01000174.1 GCA_015064015.1 Oscillospiraceae bacterium
CCTCTATTTCGGTAAAACCGAAATATGTGCTCACATAAGACTCAAGTGGCTTTTTCTTTTCGTCCAGAGCAGCGGGCTTATGTATGGAATATTTGCGGGGGAAACTTCTTGAAAGAAGTTTCCCCCATATGTATTCAGATATTTGGTAGATTCGTGATCATTTTATGATATAGGCCGTGCCGACGTACAAGAGACGATTTGAATAGAATGTGCCGCTCTCAAAGGTGACTTCGATGGTATAAACTCCTGCTTGAACAGCCGTAAATTCCAAAATTTCGACGTTATTGTACGGTGAGCGGGAAGAAGCAATTTCTGCTTGCGTTGGTGAAATCAATGCTAAATCCAAGTTGACGGTATTCGTCGGAATATTCGGAGATGTGTAGAGGTTTTCAAAGGTCATGGCACAGCGGATATGATCTCCGGCCTGTAATTCAACGGTATAGTGTAAGGTCACCGGGCGGGGAAGATCGTCAAGCATCGTATAGAAAGCTTGCCCACTTGACATCGTAACGAAATTTGTTGCTGCAACAGCGTCAGCCATTCCGGCGCCGCTCTTGTCTCTGACATAGGAGGTTCCGTCACAGCATTCATCAGAGGGATCGGCCAGAAGCGCCGGGTTGGCAGTTGCCAAAAGGGTAGCCTTCAGAGTTTCCGGAACGTGGAAGATCCATGCGCTTTGGGCCTGGATCATTTGTGCCAGAACACCTGTAACCATGGGAGCCGAGAAGCTTGTGCCGCTTACGCGCGTGACTTCTCCTGCTTCCAGCACGACTCCGATATGCGTACCGGGGGCCACAATATCGGGTTTATATACGTATAACGGAAAATCTGCGTAATTGGAGGAGCCGGATATCCCATAAGGGGCTTCCAGCATATAACCATCGGCCGAAACCGTTTCGGCGTTGCCAACCGTAATGGCGTTGTAGGAATATCCGGGAGACATGACGTTCTCGGTTGCGTTGCCGGCGGATATGACGATGGGAATCCAGGTGTTTCGGATAAACGAATCGACATACTGTGCCATGGAGGAATCGTAATCCCCGTTGTTGAGCGTCATGCCAATACTGGCATTGATGACCGACACGCCTTGATCGGCCAAAAGTATCAGTGCATTCTTGAATTGCTCTTCGGTATAAAAGCTCGTTTGATATACCTCGGCATTAGGCGCAATACCATGGTAGTTATTTTGGTTGACAGTTTTGCTTTTGCCCGCCAAAACCGAGACGACGGCAGTAGCGTGCTCGTCTATAACCGCGTCTATGAGCAGAGAACCGTCTTTCATGTTGGGTACGTAAGTAAAGCGACTGCTGGTTATCTGCGGTGCGGTGGGGTCGAATCTCCGTCCGTACCAGATGTTTCCGAGCTTTATGGGGGCTTCGATCACGCCCACCTTGACAGCAACGCCTGTATAGATGCTTCCGGGAAAAACGGCATCCGTAGAGGCAACCGTGTTGGTTGCCAAGGTCAGGGAATCTTCGGACGCATCCGTATGGCTGACAGATTCGACGGCCATACCTTTGTCGGGCTCCCAAAGGCCAATGGTAAGGACTGATTCGCATTCGGCATATCGCAGTATGTCCTCTTCGGTTGCCCACAGAAATACAGTTGAAGTATACGTATCTATTTCGTATACATTGGCGGGATCGACCTCCATTTCGGTCAGAAATCGGTCAGCCTGTTCGGCGCACAGCTCAGAAACAACCAAAAGACGCAGGGCGGTGATCATGTCTTTGTCTCTTCTTTGCACCTGAGATATATGGTAAACCTCCTCATCCTCTTGCCAAGGGGTGATTCCCAAAAGCTCGTATGGGATCTCGGCACGAAGGGATTCATCCGCAGGATTCATAACGTTACGCTCAACGATCGGAATCAATGCGGGGAGATATTCGCTTTCATATCTGGATTCGCTTGCGTAAACATCCGCATCATACCCGTACAATTCCCGGAGGAATTGCACAGCGGCTTCTTCGGTGGTCATGCCTGTAACCTTAAAGCCGGTACAGAAAACCCAGTACGAATTCTTCTCATTCGTTTGGCCGTCGTCTTTTTCCGAACTCGGCGCAGTATCTTCAGAGGGATTGGAATGCGAGGGGTCACCGTCTGGGGCAGATCCCCAGCCTTCCGTGGATATGGGGGATATATGATCGACCCAGTTTTGCTCCTCCAGTAGCTTCTTTTCCTCTAAGGACAGCTTTATGGTGAAACAGTTGACCCGATCCCCCCATACGGGCTCATCCAGATCAAACCCCAATTCCAGCAGCAGGATGTTGGGAAGCCATTCATAACCTTTTCTGTTCTTCAATCGCTCCCGCATCATTTGATAATTGGCCCGATCCTGCGCTACGGCTTCCTCGATGGTGGTTGCCTGTATATCCGCAAGCATTTCCTCACGGGAGACGATGGTATGAGCAAGCTCCTGTTGGATTCGCAGCAATTCTTTTTCCAAGCGCATAAGGACCTTGGATTCATAAAGCGAGGCATCCATATATGGTGCCAGATCCACGCCATAACGATCCAGAACAGCTTGATTGACTCTGTGACCGTCTAAGGGCTGCAGGAAAACAGCCAACAGCCGCTTCCCCTGCTCATCGGCCGTTGCAGACCAAACGGTATTCATGACCTTGGGGTGGGAAATGCCGGGAGAGATGGTTGTATGCGGGATCTCCGTGGTACTCTCTGAAGGGGCTACTACACCGGAAGCAGTCTCGTGCAGTCCGGTGCTTGGGAACGGTACTTCCATACAACCGGCAATAGAAGTGACTACGATACCGAGGATGAATAGTATGCAGATTATTCGTGCTTTCACAGTGGTGATCCTCCTTCATGAATATTGGATAAAATATCCCTACACAGTATAACATGGATGGCTTGTTTTGTCAATGGTTCATATATACAAAACTGAAACACGGTCCTGAAGGATATGCCTTTCCGTTGGCGTTTCCTCGTCTTCACATCATAGGTTTGGTATTTTCTCTGTAAAAATTGTGATTTTTCACACAAAACTCAGAAAACCCTCTTGCAATTTTGCGAAAAATATGGTATAATACCTTAACAAAGAATCTGCGCAGGTCTTCTCCGGTCCGCGGAGGAGATGCAGAGAGAAAGGAAGTACTTAACTATGATCAAATTACTTGTTGGCGTTAAGGGTACGGGCAAGACCAAGACCCTGATTGCAGCTGTTGGCCAGGCTCTGGAGACCTCTAAGGGCTACGTGGTATGCATTGAGAAGGGTGCTACCCTTCGTCATGAGATCAGCTACAAGGTACGCCTTGTGAATACAGACGATTACCTCATCGAGGGCGGTGTGGCTCTGGGCGGCATGGTGGCCGGTATTCTGGCCGGTAACGGCGACGTGACCGATCTGTTCATTGACGGAACTCGCAAGATCTTCGGCTACGACAAGGCGGACATGGCCCTGTTCCTGGCTGACCTGGAGAAGTTCCTCTCGGATCTGGAGAAGGTCATTCGCGATGCTGACATCAACGTCACCATCACTGTGTCGGTGGCTCCCGAGGATCTTACCGACGCACTCAAGAAGTACCTGTAATTCGGTATTGACTATTGACCATATTACGCACATAGGCGGACAGGGGAAAACTCGGTTCGCCTTGTGTGTATGGGACGGCTGAGGGGATTCTGAAAACCGCAAACCGTATGTCCCAATAGAGGTGCCCAAGAATACATATGCGTAAAAATCCGCAGGAAAGGAGGCCTACCGTGTTCACAGTCCGTTTGGCGGGGCTCACCGTCGAAATTGACAACCGTCATAATTTTGTATACGAGCAGTGTGCCGACTACCTTTGTGCCGATGCAACACCTCTTTTCCGGGTCGCTGTTTCCACCCGCGAGGCGGAGGAGTATCTGCGCTCCTGCGGTCGGCCTTTGACTCTTCCCGAGGCCGAAAGCCATTTGCTCTACCGCCGCATATGTGAGCGCGTGCCTGCCTACGGTGTCTTCCTGCTCCACGCCTCGGTGGTGGAGATGGAGGGCAGAGGGTATGCTTTTTCGGCGCGCCGTGGCGTGGGAAAATCCACCCACACAGCCCTGTGGCAATCTCTGTTCAACGGTTATGGCGGGGCACGTTATACAGCAACTGTCATCAATGGCGACAAGCCCTTGATTCGCCGCGCCCCTGACGGACGCTTTTGGGCCTACGGAACTCCCTGGTGTGGGAAGGAAGGGTTGCAGGTCAACCGCAAGTGATTGCCACAGGGC
>SVTB01000175.1 GCA_015064015.1 Oscillospiraceae bacterium
GAAGTAGGTACCGTAGTTGATGTCCTTGAGCGCAAACTCGGCGTCTGTAGGATATTCCAAACGAATGAATCGGAAGGAGCGATACCAGAAGGGGGAGAAGGACTGCTCCTTACCTGTGGCGTGAAGGGTATCTACCACCCCATCCAGCCTTGCAGTAGGATCTTCATAGTTATCGCGGCGCTCCTTGTAGCGATGGCCGTCCTTGTTTTCAATGGTGTAGCACTCGGAGTAGATCACGCGGACGACAGAGTCTGCCTTAGCCTTGAAATTCAGGGTGACCTTTGCGGTGGTATAAGTACCTGCATCCAGCTCGATAAAGCCCTCGCCCTGTCTGACCACGGTCATAGGCTTACGGGGGAATTCCTTCATTTGGGGAATGGGGCGGGGGGCGATGGGATATTTTTCGCGCAAACCGAAATAATGGAATCCGCTTTGGTTGGCGAATGGCTCGTACATACCCTTCACGGTCTGGGGGACGGGAAGGGGATCCCCGTATACCTCCTCCAAGGGAGCTACGGAGCGATGCACACCCGGCCAATGATACATCCGCACGCTGTCATCACGGACACAGGACCAGCTTTCGTCGGAACCGAGGTGGGTGGTTTCTCCGTTTTGGGTCAGGTCACCATGGAACCAGAAGGCGGCCTTGGAGTGGCGGTAGAGGGAGATAAAGGAGTCCTCTTGCACGTGGAGCACCCGAGCGCGGAGCGTGTTCTTTCCCACTTTCAGATACGGAGTGAGGTCAACGGTTTCATAATAACGAACGTACTCAGAGCCCTGACACGGACCTTCGCAGGCCAAAGAGCCGTTGACGTACAACTGATAGCGGGTGTCAGCGCACACCTTGGCGGTGAGGGTGGCACCTTCGGCGGCATCAAAGGTTTTGGTAAAATCATAGAGACGGGATTCAAGACAGATCTCGTCGGCGCAAATCCATAAGCTCATGGAATCAAATCCTCTCTTTCATGGGTTGGTTATATTATACCTTCTTCGATGTGTTTTGTCAACGGGAGCCCATGAATTTATACAGAATTCTCTCAAAAAACAAATCAGGGCCAAAGCAATCATGCCCTGACCCTTGTATCAAAATTATAGTGGGATACCCGTTACAGCGGAAAAATTGCTTGTCGCAAGATTTTCGGAGGGGAGATCCTGACAGCGGAGGATGGTTGCGCCCAGCGCGGACAGCTTGCCTTCGATGTTATCATAGCCGCGGTCGATCAGATGTACATTGCGGATCTCAGATGTCCCCGTCGCCATCAGCGCGACCATGACCATGGCAGCACCGCCGCGCAAGTCGGTTGCCGTCATATTGGCGGCAGACAGGCGGGAAACACCTTCAATACAGGCGGATTCCTTGGCCTCACCGATGGTCTTGACACCTGTGCGCTTGAGCTGCTCCAGGTAAGCAAAGCGGCCGCCGATGATATTTTCTCGGATGATGCTGGTGCCTTTAGCTACCGCCATCAATGCTGCAAACTGAGGCTGCATATCTGTGGGGAAGCCGGGATAAGGCTGGGTTTCCAATTCAATGGCGAAAAGATTGCGGTCAGATGAAACGGTGACGGTTTCCATGGCGTTGTTGGCCTCTACCGTTGCTCCCATTTCTCTGAGCTTATCAATGGTCGCCTGCAAGTGCTCGGGATATACATCCGTCAGGGTAATGCAGCCGCCCGTTCCTGCGACAGCCGCCATGTAGGTGCCTGCCTCGATCATATCGGGGGGGATACGGTAGGTGCATCCGTGCAGAGAGGAAACGCCCTCCACGTGGATCTCGGATGTGCCCGCATTGACGATATTGGCACCGCATTCGTTGAGGAAACGCGCCAGAGATACAATGTGAGGCTCGCGCGCGGCGTTGGAAATAACCGTGTGGCCGGGGGTCAAGGCGGCCGCCAAAATGAGGTTGACGGTAGCGCCGACGGAGGCTTTGTTGAGATAGATCTTAGCTCCCTCCAACCCATCGGGAGCGTGACCCAAATAGCCCTCGTTATAGGTGCGCATTTCGGCACCCATGGCCTCAAAGCCCTTCATATGCAGATCCAACGGACGGCCGCCGTCAAAGTCACAGCCGCCGGGGAAGGCAATACGGGTGCGTCCTGCGACACCCAGCTCCACGCCCATCAGATAGGAGGACGCGCGGATGCGGCGCACAAGGGGATTGGGGGAGGTGCAGGGCTGGAAGCCCGCACCGTTGATCTCCAGCGTGGTGGGAGAGAGATGACGAATGGAAACGCCCATGGCCGAAAGGATGGAAACCGTGGTTTCAATATCCTTGACGGCGGGGACGTTTTGCAATACACAAGTTTGTTTGTTGAGGGCGCAGGCGAACAGAATGGGAAGCGCGGCGTTTTTCATGCCGCTGATGGCCACGGTTCCGTTCAATTGCTTGCCACCGGTGATGATGAGTTTTTCCATATTATATCCGTAAAGCTCACAGAGCTGTATGCATGATGGTGGGAGGGTGAGGGCGCGGTGGATAAAAAAGCCTTTGATACCAAAAGGTCAAAGGGCTTCTTTACTCATCATATCACAAATAAAAATATTTGTAAAGCGAAGAGGGGAATTGTTCATGATATTTTTACATTTGGACAGAATGAACCATAATTCGACGTTGACATTTCGGTTTCTTGTGAATCCTATCCATGGTTTTCTGAGGAGGCACGGAAATAGGCGACAGCCAGATCCACGACCATTCCGTAGCTGACGGTTCCCGGTGTCCCTTGGCTTTGCAGAAATCCGTTGTTGACGGTTTCGGAGATCTCGCTGCTTTTAGAATCCTCATAGGTCGCAAAAAAACGGTTATAGGCGGACATCTCGCCTTGCACAAGATAGGACAACTGGGAGTGCACCAAGGCAAATCGGTTATAATCCGCCTCTGCCAGAGCGCTGACAAGGTATTCATACAGATTGACGTATCCGCTGTAGCGGATATAGGCATCATCGGAGGAGGCACAGATCAGAAAAGCAACGAAATTGGCTTCATCCTCCCGCGCGATACCGCGTTGGTGTGCCATTTCGTGCGCGGCGGTATATGGAATGGTATAATCGGGGAATTGAACGTTGATATTGGCCTCTCCCGTGAAAAAGGTGTAAACGCCTGTGATGTGCAGATAGGACATGGCCTCGCTTGCGAGTACAGGCTTGACGCGGCTGTCCACGTGGGTGATGAAATCGTGGTGCTCACAAAAATCACGGTAGGCCGCATTGAGCTTTCGGTTCATCTCCTCAAGGGAGTAGGGCATGACCGAAAAGCCGTCCTCGGTGTAGGCGATGTTGGCGGATTCCCGATTGATCTGCTTGCGGAGCATATCTGCGGTCTCATACAGTGCCGCGGCATCGACAGGCTTTTGCTCAAGACCCAGCTTTTGGTCAAGCCCTGTACCGCGATAGCCTGCGGCAAAATTGAGGGTGAACATGGAAAAGATGAGGGCGATCACCGAAAGAAGGATACCGAGGTAAGAGAGTGCCGACTTCCACGTATCACAGCGTTTGGAGACCGCGTATACCAGTGCCAGCACCAAAATCAAGGGGAGCAACCAGATGCAGGCCTCTCCCAGAGAAAAGGGGAGGGGTGAGGTCAGAAGATGCAAAAACGTGCGTCCTACCGCGCTGATATGCAAATTGAAGAAATCCGCAAAGGCGGGACTCAGACAAAACGAAATATAGAGGATCAGACTGACGAGTGCCAGCGCGTAAAAGACAATACAAATACGCGGGAGCTTTTCGTATTGGGGATTGACGGGTCGGTAAAGCTTTTTTTCTTCCTCTGAAAGGGTTACGTAGGCTTTGTGGTCTATGACGGGAAGAGGGTCGTCGGACACAGGAGATGGATGGGGGCGAAAAATTTTCATGGTCCGTGATCCTTTCAAATTTTCTTTTTAAGCTTCCTTTTTTTAGGACAAAGGGGGATTCGGAGCGTTAAATCCGAAGGCTGCGAGATCCGTTTGGGTGGGAGACTCGGGGATGAGATGGGGGGCATAGATGTCTGCCAGCTTGCGGATGTCCTCGGGAAGAGGCGCCGTACAGGTGATCCTCTCGCCCGTAACGGGCTGATCGAAAGAAAGGGAACTCTTGCAGATATAAAGGATATACGGGGATTTATATCTGCAGTTCTAAAATACAAAAAATCTATAAAACGGAGGAGTAATCAAATGAAAAACAAAACAATTGCA
>SVTB01000176.1 GCA_015064015.1 Oscillospiraceae bacterium
CATGGTGCGCACCCTGGTCAGTTCAGGGGTGCTCTGATCGTGAATGTTAGAAAAAATCAATCCTGCTGCGGTCATGTTGCATCCCTCCTTAAACCGAAAGCATTGCACCGGGCTCTACCACGGCACCTGCGTCAATGGTCACGCCTTCGCCCACAACGGCGATCTCGGCACCGCTCGCGCGGTCGGCACCCACCACGGCACCTGCGCCGATGATCACGCCGCTGTCGAGAATGGCATATTTTACGGTAGCGCTTGCCTCAATGGTCAAGTCGCCCATGAGAACGCTGTCCTCAACGTAAGCGCCGTCCATGATCTTGACCCCGGGGCCGATCACACAATTCTTCACGGTACCGTAGATCTCACAGCCCTCGGTGATGTAGCTGTTCTCAATGGAGGCCTCTGCACCAACGAATTGAGGGCCGTCTGCGCTGTGGCGGGCGAAAATACGCCAGCTTTCGTCATCGAGGTTCAGCACGGGCTTGTTGCCCAAAAGATCCATGTTGGCTTCCCACAAAGAGGAGATGGTGCCGACATCCTTCCAGTAGCCCTCGAAGGGATAGGCGAACATCTTTTCGCCGGCGGCCAGCATATTGGGGATGATGTTTTTGCCGAAGTCGTTGGAGGAGTTCTCGTCAGCCTCGTCAGCCTCCAGATAATCCTGCAGTTTCTTGCGGTTGAAGATGTAAATGCCCATGGACGCATTGGTGCTGTCAGGGTTCTTGGGCTTTTCAGTGAATTTGTAGATGGAGCCGTCGGGATTTGTAGACATGATACCAAAGCGGCTGGCTTCCTCAATCGGCACGTCAATGACGGCGATGGTGCAATCGGCACCCTTCTCCTTGTGGTAGTCCAGCATTTTGTCGTAATCCATCTTATAGATGTGGTCACCCGAGAGGATGAGCACATAGTCAGCGTCGTAGCGGTTGATGAAGGCAAGGTTCTGATAAATGGCGTTGGCGGTACCCTTGTACCAGTCAGCGCGTTTCTGACCCTGGTAGGGGGGGAGGATGGTGACACCGCCAAAGGCGCGGTCAAGATCCCAAGGCAGGCCGTTCCCGATGTGCTCGTTCAGACCCAAGGGCTGATACTGGGTCAGCACACCGACCGTGTCAATACCCGAATTGACGCAGTTGGACAGGGGGAAATCAATGATGCGGTACTTGCCACCAAAGCGTACAGCGGGCTTGGCGGTTTTGGTCGTGAGCGCGTAGAGACGGGACCCCTGACCGCCGGCCAGCAGCATCGCAACGCACTCTTTCTTTCTGAAGATCATATAGTGCCTCCTTTTTATGTATGGCGGCTTTGCCGCCGTGAATTTGGTAACTAAGTTAAGAATTTTTAACCGTAGGTCTTGTTTCGGCAGTCGTTATAGGTCTGCTTCTTTTGACTGTGGCCTTGCTCGTCTTTTTGGTGGGCGGTTGGGTGGACGTGATGATGGAGCAGCCCATGGGCGGGATGCGCAGGGGGAGGGTGTGCTTGTCGCCTATGGTGGATGCAGTCAGCGTTCCTTCGTTGATCACACCGCTACCGCCATATTCCTTGGCATCCGAGTTAAAAAGCTCGATATAATCGCCGCTGAAAGGAACCGATACGGGGAAGCCTTCGCGAGCCACGGGGGTGAAGTTCAGTACGACGCTGACCTCCTTACCGTCTCTGGCTACGCGGCGGAAGACCAACATACTTTCTTCCCACAGCGCGCTGTCAGACCATATAAACCCGGATTCGGGATCCTCGGGGTCCTCGTCCCACAGGGCGGGGGTGGAGAGATAGAAATTGTTCAGCGCGGCAAAATAATGCTGGAGCGCGGCGTGGTAGTCGTATTCCAGAAGGAACCAATCCAGCTGTCTCGATTCGCTCCATTCGGCAAATTGGCCGATTTCTGCGCCCATGAACCAAAGCTTTGCTCCGGGATGGGTCATCATCCAAGCGGCAAATACGCGGGCACCCGCGAATTTTTGCCAGTAGTCACCGGGCATCTTGTCAAGGAAGGATTTTTTGAGGTGAACCACCTCGTCATGGGAGATGGGCAGGACGTAATTCTCATCGTAGGCGTAGGAAGGGATGTGCGTGATGAGTCCGTGGTTGTGCTTTCGGAAGAGAGGATCCTCTTTCACGTAACGCAGGGTATCGTTCATCCAGCCCATGTTCCATTTATAGGAGAAACCAAGACCGTATTCATCAAAGGAGGTGACGTTGGGCCACATGGTGGATTCCTCTGCGATGGTCAGCACGTCGGGGTGATCCTCATTGATGCTGTGATTGAGGTGTTGGAAGAAGGAAATCGCCTCCAAATTGCCACGATCACCATAGATATTGGGGTGCCATCCGCCGTGATCACGGTCGTAGTCCAGATAGAGCATGGAAGCAACGGCATCCACACGCAGACCGTCCACATGGAATTTTTCTATCCAATAATAGGCATTGGATATAAGGAAGGATTTGACCTCGCGGCGGCCTACGTCAAAGCAACAGGTGCCCCAACCGCGGTTTTCTTGCCGTGTGGGATCCTCGTATTCATACAAAGGCTCGCCGTCGAAGAGGTAGAGACCGTGTGCGTCCTTGGGGAAGTGGGCGGGAACCCAATCCAAGATGACACCGATGCCGGCACCGTGCATAATGTCTACGAAGGCCGCAAATTCTTCGGGCGTTCCGTAGCGGGAGGTGGGGGCGTAGTAGCCGCAAACTTGATAGCCCCAAGAGCCCGTGAAGGGATGCTCCATGACGGGCATCAGCTCCACATGGGTGAAGCCCATCTGTTTGAGGTAGGGGGCAAGCTCGTCTGCCAGCCGGCGGTATGAGAGGGGCTTACCGTTCTCGTTGTGCTTCCACGAGCCGAGATGCAATTCATAAATGTTAAAGGGATATTTTCTTCCCGATGCGGCGCGGGTGGCACGCTGAGACAGCCATCCGCTGTCGTTCCAGGCGAAATCCTTTTCACGTAGGAAAATCGTGGCCGTTCCCGGAGGAACCTCCATATAGCGCCCATATGGATCTGCCTTCAAACGGATCTCTCCGCCGGGAGAGAGAATGCGGTATTTGTAGAGAGTTCCGTCGGGAACCGTATCGGTATGCACCCATAGCTCCCATATACCCTGCTCATTGAGGCGCTTCATGGGAAGGCCGATTTGCCAATCGTGACAAAAGCTACCAACAACCGATACCCCGAGAGCATGGGGAGCCCACACACGGAAGACAATCTGATCTCCTTCCTCGTGCGCGCCTAAAAAGTCGAAAGCGTGGCGTGCGGTGCCTTGATGAAATAAATATTCGTCAAGTGCTCTTCCGTTTTCTTCTTTGGACGGTATCTCAGATGCAACGGACGTGCTTTTTTTGCTTTTATTGACCTTTTCAGTCATCATACAACACAATTCCTTTTGCCTTTTTTGATTTATTATTGTTATTATATCACAAAAATATGGGGCTGTCAATGGTGGAATACTATTTTAAAGTGTCTTTTTGGCTAAGAATATTTTTCGCAGAAGGGAAGAAAATTATGCTTCTCCGAGGCAAAGAAAAATCCTTACGGCAACAAGGTTGCCGTAAGGATTAGAAAATCAAGGTTTTCCCGCGATTTCTCGGGCGACAAACACGCCGCTGGCGGAGGCATGGGACAGGGAATGGGTGATGCCGCTGCCGTCTCCGATGACATACAGACCCTTATGAAGTGTTTCTAAGTGTTCGTCCACGGCGACTTCCATATTGTAGAACTTAACTTCTACGCCGTAGAGCAGGGTATCGTCATTGGCGGTGCCGGGAGCGATCTTATCCAGTGCATAGATCATCTCAATGATGCCGTCCAAAATACGCTTGGGAAGCACCAGGCTGAGGTCGCCGGGAGTAGCGTTCAGTGTGGGAGTAATAAAGGCCTCGTCAATGCGAGATTGGGTAGAGCGCTGACCGCGGATCAGGTCTCCGAATCTTTGCATGATGACACCGCCGCCCAACATATTGCTGAGGCGCGCGATGGATTCGCCGTAGCCGTTGGAATCCTTGAAGGGCTCGGAAAAATGCTTGGCCACCAAAAGGGCAAAATTGGTATTTTCGGTCTGCTTCTCGGGATCTTCATAGCTGTGA
>SVTB01000006.1 GCA_015064015.1 Oscillospiraceae bacterium
AGCGATTTCGGGCAAGAAGGTCAAGGAGCTGTGCACGGTAGAGGTTGAAAGCCGTGCGCCTTTTGAGCGCCTGTATCCCGGTTATTTTCTTTCCCGTGTGGAAGCGATAGAAAATGAGTTCAACCACGGGTACTATCTGCACATTCGTATGTACCGTGCAGGATCGGATATGGCGGCGAGGAGGAAGCGTCGAAAGGAAGAGGGGCGAAAAAGAACAGAAGGGAGACAAATATGAGTGTGGGAATGAATCGAGCGGGGGCGTGTGTCATGTGTCCGTTTTATCGTGGCGTCAAAAAGGGACAGGTGAAGGTATTGAGGTGCGCTTCTCCGCTTTTGGGCGGTGTGGAGAACGAGACACGGTTCAGGTCGGAGGACTTGCGAAAAAAGCAGGAGCGGACGTATTGCCGATCAGGGCAGTATCCTCAATGTCCTCTTTGTGAGGCAAATGACACGGCCATGGACTTCAAGCGACCGAAAGTGGACAAGGAAGGGAAGCGGAAATGACGAGATAGCCCCCATCGGGTAACGGTGGGGGCTTCTTTTTCGTTTGTGTGAATTGTAAACAAATTGTAAATAGTGAAAAAGTGGGGGCCGACATTTTTTTGAAAAATGTGCTATCGTAGAATAAAGGACACGGCGCGACGGGAGGTGAGTGAGTGGCGCAGGGACAGAAATATGACGATCGCGTCCGCGAGCGAGCATTGGCTTTGCTGGCGACGAATATGTCGGCGCGGGGTGTGGCTGCCAAGCTGGGGGTAGCGGAATCCACGGTGCGAAACTGGAAACGCGCGTATTTGGAAGAGAATCCGAGCTATTTGACAGAACTTCGCGCTCAGAAACGCGCGGAGTTTGCGGCTGTTGCGTGGGCTGACATTGGCAAAGCGCAGGGAATGCTGTCGCGGCGTTTGGATCGTGCGGAGGCGCAGGAGGATGCTTTGGACAAGCTGATCGCGCTGGTGAGCGAGGCGGACGTGATGACCTTGACCCGTGAGGAGAAGCGGGATCTGATCCGTATGCTGCAGATGATCAAGCTGGAGGATCCTGCCAAGCTGACCAACATCATCGGCGTGCTGTACGACAAGCAGGCGTTGGCCTCGGATGAGTCCACGGTGAACGTGGGTGGCACGGTAGGTGTAAAGAACCTGGAGGACACCTGATGGCGGTAAAGACGGGAAATGCGAGAGTGTGGACGATCCCTGACATGATCGCCAAGCGAAAGCAGAGGTGGGAGCAGGGCTACCCCGAGAAGGGAATTCAGCCCCATGACATTGCTTACGACGAGGTGGTGGTGGATGCGGCGGTGCGGGAGATTCTGGGAGATACGCACACGCCGCCCAATGCGGCTCTGGTGGCCGAGCTGAACGAGCGGCCGCATTTGCTGATAGAGCTGGCCTTCACGGTTGTGGACAAGAATCGGCAGACGGTGCCGTTCTTCCTCAACGAGGCACAAAAGGAGTTTATCCGCATCTACGAGGAGCACGGTGGCGGCGTGCCGTACCTGATCCTCAAGGGCCGTCAGCTTGGTTTTACCACGGTGATCACGGCCATTCAGTACGCCAACGCCATCAAGCTTCGCAATTTCTCGGGGCTGACGCTGGCGGACACCGCCGAGAACGTTTCGGCCATCTTCAACGACAAGGCGCGGTCCATGCACCAGCGGCTTCATCCTCGCTTGAAGCCCAGCGAGAAATACAACTCCAAGCGGGAGCTGTACTTTGACAAGCTGGGATCCTCCTGGCGTACGGCGGTGGCCACGGCCGACGTGGGACGATCCAAGACGCTGAATTTCGTGCATTTGTCCGAGGCGGCCTTCTTCAGCTGCACCTTGGGAGATCTTCAGGCGGGTTTGTTACAGGCCTGTACCGCCGACGCGGTGGTGATCTACGAGAGCACGGCCAACGGCTTCGGTGAGTTCAAGGAGCTGTGGGACAGCGGTACTTGCATCAATCTGTTTTTCGCGTGGTGGCTGGCACCCGAGTACCGTTCCACGGACTACGGAGAGCTGGAACGAGCAGAACGGGGCGAAGGGGACGCGTGGCTGATTGAGCGGGTGCGGCTTCTCTTTGAGATGGGCTTGGATCGCCGTCAGGTGGCTTGGTACTGCAAGAAGTACGCGGGTTATCTTGACAAGTCTCTCATCCGGCAGGAGTACCCCTGCACCCCGGAGGAGGCGTTTATCGCTTCCGGTGATTGCGTATTCGACGTGGAGGCTCTGACCCAGCAGCTGTTGCGGGTAGGCGCTTTGAGACCTCGGGTGGGTGAGTTTGTCTATCGGCGCATCAAGACCCAGATCAAGGACGCTCGCGGCGAGGTGATCGGCGAGGAGTGGGAGCTTTGCGACGTGGAATTTGTGGACAAGCCCGGCGGGCTCATCCGTATCCACGAGGAGCCTCTTGTCAAGACCGACAAGCAGGGTCATGTGACCCACCGCGCGCCCTATGTTCTGGGCGGTGACACGGCGGGCACGGGCGAGGACTACTTCACAGGCAAGATCGTCAGCAACATGACGGGGCGGACGGCGGCCACGGTGCAGATCCAGCGCATAGACGAGGACGTATACGCCGAGCAGATGCTCTGTCTGGCACGGATGTATCATGATGCGCTCATCGGCATTGAGACCAACTACTCCCGTCAGCCCATGCGGCTGATCGCCCAGGAGTACCGATACCCGAAGATCTATATGCGAGAGCGGTTCGACAAGACCTACAACGAGACGGCGCAGGTACCGGGATTTGAGACCACGCCCACGACCCGTCCCATCATCATCGCGGGATTGGTGCGGGCTTTGCGGGAGGATCCCGCCATGGAGCCTGACGTGCCCACGCTGAAGGAGCTACTCACCTTCGTCAAGAAGGAGAACGGGCGGCAGGAGGCGGTAGAGGGCGGGCACGACGATCTCGTGCTGGCCTTGGCCATCGCCCATCAGATCCGAGGGCAGCAGGTCACGGACTGGATGGCTGTGGAGCCAGAGCGGGATCCCTTCTACGAGAAGTATTTCGGCGGTAATCGAGGCGGGAACATGGCTTATTTTGACGATGGCGCGGACGTTGGTAGTTACGACGGAGGCGGCAACGATTACGGATCGGGCGGAGGCCTCGGTGACTACGGCGGATGGGATGATATATAGTGCTAACGTGCATGAAAGGAGAAAAGATGCAGGTTAAGATCAAGACAAAGAGGGGGACGGTGGAGCTGTCCTTCGAGAAGTTGCGTATATTCCGACGGCTGAACCGCTTGGAGGAGCGGATGCAGGCGGCAGAGGAGAGGATCAAGAAGCTCGTAGCTGTGGCAGAGAGCTGTCCTTACCAAAACCGCGCGGCTGATTCTGTGGAGCGGCGTGAGCCTGCGCCCGAGGCGGAGCGGAGGGAAGACCGAGAGGCATACACGCCCGACGAGATGTATCTTGCCTGGACGGAGGGTGAGGAAGCCGTCCGTCAGCTGAGGGCAGAGCGTGAAAGGGATATGAGCTTGAAGGGAGGTAGGAGCGCATGAGCTACAACGGTGAGCGCGAGGCGGAGGTTTCCGCTCTTTGGAAGCTATACGAAAACGGGCGGGGCTATCTGTCTGCCATGGGGCTATCAACCAAGCTTCCGCTGTTCAACCGCTTCTATGAGGGCGATCAATGGCCCGCGCAGAACAGGCAGACACGGGGGCTTCCGAGACCCGTGGTGAATTTCGTCAAGATGATCGTTCGCAACAAGAAGGCGGTGATCCTCATGGCCAAGGCCAAGATCTGCTACAAGGCAGAGCTTTCAGACGTGGACGTTCAGCCGCTCAATGATTTTTCTGACTACATCGTCAAGGAGATGGGGCTGGCGGAGCTTGACCGTGAGGCGGTGCAACAGGCCTGTATCGAGGGCACGTACATTTATCACTTCTACTGGGATGCCGAGGCTGTGGGCAAGGACGGCAAGGTGGCGGGCGGTGTGCGCGCCGAGCTGTTAGATCCCTTACAGGTGATCTTTGAGAACCCCACCCAGCGGGACGAGCAGAAGCAGAAGTGGATCATCATTGTGTCCCGTGAGAGCGTGGACAGCGTGAGAGCCAAGGCGGACAAGGGCGTGGATACATCGGCCATCGTGTCCGACGAGCTGAGTGATGACGATTACGGGACGGTGGAGCAGGAGGGCTCCAAGCTCTGCACGGTGCTGACCCGTTATTTCAGACGGGATGGGGAGGTCTACGTGGAGCAGGCCACCAAGGCGGTACAGTTCAAGGCACCCACGCCCATCGCCCCTGACGTGGAGGCGGCGAGGGCTGAGCTGTTCCCGGAAGAGCCTGCGGCTGACGAGGAAGAAGAGGCGGGTGTGGACGCGCCCAACAACGATCTGCCCGACGCCGCGGGGAAGTCCGCCAAAAAGAGCAAGCGCCGAGAGCCCTTGAAGGGGGAGCGTTCCAGGGCGTACCTTTACCCCATTGTGGTGGGGCAATACGAGCCCCGTAAGAAGTCTATTTACGGCATCGGCGAGGTGGAGGGGCTGATTCCCAATCAGAAGTACGTCAACACGGTGCTGGGTATGTCTCTCCTCAACGTGATGTCGGTGGCGTGGGATAAGTTCGTGGTACATCCCAATGCCTTGAGAAATCAGGTGATCACCAATGAGCCCGGTCAGATGCTGACAGACTACTCCAACACGAACGGTCAGGGCATCAAGCGGCTGGGTGGCGCGGCGCTCTCCAACCTGCCTGTGGGTCTTTGCGACACCATCATGTCCATGACCCGCACGGTGACGGGTTCTACCGAGGTCATGAGCGGCGAGACGGTGGGCTCGGTGTCCTCGGCCATGGGTATATCACTCTTGCAGGAGGCAGCCAAGCATCCCATCAACGATCTGCGGGAGGGCTTCTGGAACGTCAAGAAAAAGCAGGGGCTTGTCCTGGCGCAGTTCTTCCGTCTTTTCTATCGCGGCGCGGAGTACGTGCAGGAGGTAGATGAGGAAGGGGCTGACGGTGAGGTTCAAAAAGCCAGACGTCTGGCGACCTTCGACGGCTCCATGCTGGAGGGGATGCGATACGACGTGGTGTGTGAGGCTACGGTGGGCACAAGCTCCTCCTCGGCGGGCACCATCGCTTTCCTTGACGCTTTGTTCGCGGGTGGTCACATCAGCCTCAAGACCTACGTCAAGTATTATCCCGAGGATGCCTTGACCAATAAGAGCGAAATCCTGGCAGAGGTAGAGTCCATGGAAGCTGAGGCGATGGCACAGGTACAGAGCGAGCTTGCCATGGTGCAGGCGGAGCTGCAGCGTTGTCAGGCGGCCATGGCTGAGGATGCGGCGCTTGCCGAGCGTGCGGCGTCGATCGTGAAGAACAATCAGCAGTTAGGTCTCATGTTGGCGGCGCTTTATGCCGAAAGCAAAGAGAAACTGAATGCGGCTAATGCAAGCATCAAAGCAGGGAATGCGAGGATCGATGAGGTAACGAAGGATGCTACCGATTTTGCGGTGGCGCTGGATCAGATGCAGAACGCGGGATGACCGCAATCTGTAGGGGAGGCCCTATGTGGCCTCCCGCAGGGATCATGAAAACGCGGGAGAGAGTTGTGATCCACTCTCCTCATCCACCGCTAACGCGGTCCCCCTTCCCCGCTGGGGAAGGCCAATAATATGGCGGGGCGTCGAGGACGTCGCCCCCTACGAAAAGATATACACCGCATAGCGGTTTATATACGATAAAAATACCCAAGGAACAGGGAAAAAATCCACGCGGGAAACCGCAAGAAAGGAGCGCACCGATGGGTGAGCAGGAAAACATTGTGGCGGTAGACACGGAAACTGTCGCCGAGGGGGAAAAGCACGTAGAGGCTACCGATGCCGAAGCAGGAGTCGACCCCGCTTCTGCCGATATCGGAGATAACGGTTCCGGTGATGGGGCAGACGGAGCGGAAGCTTCTGAAACCTTTGAGGACGGAGCGGACGGTAATGGGACGGTGGAAAAGCCCGGCCACAGGACCGCCGAAAACGCCGAAAACGCCCGAAGACGGCGGGAGCGTGAGGAAAACGACCGGATGGAGAAGGCCAAGAGGGAAGCCCGTGTGGAGGCGATTCTGGAGGCTCTGGACGGTGTCAATCCCTACACGCAGGAGCCCATGAAGGACGCGAGCGACGTGGAGATTTACGAGACCATGAAGAAGATGGCGGCCAAGGGGTTGGATCCTGTCAAGGACTATCCCAAGTACCGTGCCGAGCAGGACAGGCAGGCGGAAGCAGGCCGTCAGGCGGCCCGTGAGCAGGCTGATTTCTTCGCAAGGGATCGGGAGGCTTTTATGAAGGCTTATCCCGAAATACATCTCGATAGTCTCATTGCTGACGCGGATTTCGCGGACTATGCCGAAGGAAAGGTTGGAAAGAAGCCCTTGGCGGAGATCTACGCCGGGTATCTGAAGCTTTCTGAAAAGCAGGGCGCCAAGGCGAGAGAGAGTGCGCGAGCGGAGGTGAGCGCGGCTGAACAACGAGCGGCGCAGGCCTTGGCCAACGCAAAGGCAACGCCCGGGAGTGCTGTGGGGGAGGGCTCAGCGGAACCGGAATATTTCACCCCCGAACAGGTGGACAAGATGACACCTGCCGAGATTGAAAGAAATCTCGATAAAATTCACAAATCTATGCGAAGGTGGTAAAACCACAGAAAGGAAAATGACTTATGTCTTATCAGAATTTTAAGCCCGAAGTATGGTCGCAGACAATTCTTAAGGCTCTTCGTGAGACCGGTGTTTTTGCGCCCGGCTCTCATAAAGAGTTCAAAGGAGACATTAAAAAGGCAGGCGATAGCATCACCTTTAGAGGTCTTGCTGATCCTACCGTTCACAAGGTTAATTTTGAGGATCGAAACAAAGCGATCCCAGCGCCTGAGGTACTTGAAGATCTCAGCCTCAAGATGATGATTCGCCAGATTCGCGTTGTTAACTTTGGTGTAGGTGACGTGGACGAGGCACAAGCAAGCGGAGATCTTATGAGCCTGACCAAAGAAAGCCTTCCTCAGGTAATTTCCGACGAAATTGAGCAGTACATTGCGTCTTTGGCAGTAAGCAATGACGCGCCTAAATTCAACAATGGCACTCCCTTGCTGATTGCTCGAGGTGCAAGTTCTGCCACTCAAAAGAATCCTATGGATCTTGTGGATGACCTTGTAGAGGCTTTGCGCGACAACAAGGTGCCTGCGGCTACGCCTCTGGAAATGATCGTGTCTCCGACATTCTATAAGCTTCTGAAGCAGGAGTATCGCGAGCTTGACACCAACAACAGCGGCGTGCTCTCTACCGGTAACATCGGAAAATACAACAATGTGACGATCAAGCAGTCTACCAATGTTCATAAGAGCGGCACGAATAATGCCAATCATCATCTGCTCATTCGTACCAAGAACTTTATTGGTTATGCGGATGCGATCAGAAAACTGGAGGCATACCGCCATCCCGATCTGTTCGAAGATATCATTAAGGGTCTTTACCTGTTTGACGCAAAGGTGCTCAGACCCAAGCAGGGCTTCTTCGTGCCCGTCAAATTCTCCTAAGGAGGTAACATAACATGGCAAGAACCGTAATTAACGTAAGCAAAGCTCCCGTAAGAAACAACCCTTCCGCTGCTGTTGCGACGTCCACCTTTTTCAAGGCCTTGGACGCGTCTGCCGGCGGTGAAATTCTGTGGGATGAAAAGGATGACTTTGTGACAATCATTCTGCAAAATACTGCGAGCTCCAGCGGCACCGCAGTCATCAAATGCGGAGACGGCCCCAATGCCGTGGAGGATCTGCAGGTGGTTATTCCTGCTTCTTCTACTGTATGCGTTGGTTTGGACAGCGCACGCTTCAAGGTGACCAAGGGTACCGATAAAGGCAAGGTGCTTCTGACGGGCCCCGCTACCATTTCTGTGGCGGTCGTTGTATCGCCTTGATGCGAAATCATAAAAAAGCCCACGGTTCATCCGTGGGCTTTTGAGAAAATACCCTTATCCGGCGGCATAGCCGCCACCTTCCCCCAGGGGAAGGCAAGAGGGAAACGGAAAGAGAGGTAACACATGACATACGGACAAATGATTGCCGAGGTATTGCGGCTTGTCTTTGCCTCGGGCGGTGCCATTGTGGGCGAGGGTGCGGAGGATGTGGCGCGGATGAAGAACGATCCCCGATACGCGGATTACATTGACAGGATCCCCGGGGCGTTCAATCGTGCGCTGGCAGATCTGGAAGCCAAGAAGATGATCCCGTGGAAAGCTCGTCAGTTGGCTTGGGCCGAGGGGCAAGGAAGGGGCGGTGCCAAGGCGTACAAGCTGGCGGAGATTGCCCCTGATCTCTATGAGATCGAGAAGGTAGGGGCGTGGAACGCGGGCAGAGGAACGCGGGAGCTGTTGCTCGTGAAGGATTACGAATATGACAGCGAGGAGCTGATCATTTACGGCGGCGCGTACGCGGATGCTTTCGTGCTTCAATACACGCCGAGGCTTGAGCGGATGACGGCGGCCACCGATGCAGAGGCTCAAATCTCGCTTCCTGAGGCTCTTGCGTCCGCCATCCCGTACTTCATCAAGGGGGATCTGTACGAGGCGGAGGAGCCCGGTGAGGCGGCCAAGGCGCGGAACATATACGAGCAGATGGTGGGGGCTTATCTTCCGCCCCAGCATCAGGTGCAGGGCAGGGTAGTGAGAGTGTATGACTTTTAAAAGTGTGCGGTAAATTGTTGTTTAGGAGTACGGCCAAGGGAAACTTTTTGCAAAAAGTTTCCCTTGGAACCCTTCAAAAACCTTTAATAATAAACACTTTTTAAAGGTTCTTGGAGGTGGTTTGGAGGAACCTTCTTTCAAGAAGGTTCCTCCGAGCGTACCCCCATAAACAACAATTTATCGTGAAAGGAGTTTTATATGGCGAAAGTACAAACGAATGTGGCGCACAGACACGTGCGGACGCTGACCCTTGACGAATTTCGCGGCGTGGACTTTACATCTTCGGTACTGGACGTAGACAAGCGGCGTGCCGTTTCTATGAAAAATCTGCTTCCTAAGGCCGGGAGGAACGTCAAGCGTCCGGGCTGGAAGCAGGTGCACCGTCTTGGCGGCAGGATCCACGGAATGTGGACATTTACACGAGGTAACACCGAGGAGCTGATCGTACACGCGGGCTCCGGGCTTTACGAGGTGTATGAGGAGGATGGCGTGAGCAAGTCGCGAGCTGTGCAAGGCCGCACGGATCTTTTAGGTGACGGCGTGAGCGAGGTTTTTTTCTATGGCGGACGGATGTACCTAACGGGACACAAGGCCTATTTGGTATACGGCTCTTGGGACGGGGGAGAGACCTACGAGCTTCGTGAGGTGGCAGACGGGGAGGACACGTATGTGCCGACTACAACCATCGGTATCAATGCCACGGGTGAGACCGACGAGGAAGGGAACGCCAAGGACAGCCGTGTATCTTGGGATCCCGTCAACCGTCTTTCGTCCAAGCGCAAGAACCGCATGATGGGTAAGAACGCCGAGACGGCTACATGGTACCTGGACAGTGCGGTAGATTGGACGAATAACAATCAGAACTCCGACGTCGTGGTAGAGGTAGATGTGCGGATAGGCGTTAAGGTTGTGACCTACCGATTGGAGAGTAGCCCCCATCTGGAGGGTGTGACCTTTGAAAACGATCTCGTATTCACCGGCGATATGCTTCCGGAGGGCATGAACAAGGGCAGCGTGGGCGGCAAGGTTTTCGGAGGCTCCGATGACAGAACGACGATCGTGCTGAACTTTAAGACCGCACCTCCTCGGGAAGGGGAGGACAATATCACGGTGACCTTTACAAAGCACGTAGTGGGTCATGCTGAATCCATCGGTGCCTGCCGCTTTGGTGTGCTGTACGGTGCGGGCGGTAACGCTGACCGTCTTTTCTTGGCGGGAAATCCTGACACTCCCGAGATGGAATACTACTCATACTGGCGGGATCCTACCTACTTCCCGGATGTTTATTACAACCGCGTAGGTACAAGCTACAGCGCGGTGACGGGCTTTGCACGGGTTAGCGATGGCGTGTTGGCCGTATTCAAGGAGGGTGACCGTCAGGAACCTACAATCTACTATCACACGGCCAACGAGGAGATTATCTACAACGATGACAAGAAGCTGGAGCGTGTGGACTTCATCCTGACGACCCAGGCGGGCAATATTGGCGAGGCTATTGTGAGCCGCAGGGCGTCTGTAGATTTCTTTGGGGACCCCCTGATCCTTAGTGAAAACGGGGTGTTTGGTATCGTCATGCGGCAGAATCTTATGACAGAAGACAGATATGCGGCGGAGAGATCCCGTAACGTGAGGGAGAAGCTTCGTGGCATGGATAAGTCGAGAGCTGTCGGCGTGGTATTTGAAAATAAATACTGGCTGTTTGTGGGCGGCGGTTGCTTTGTGGCAGACAATGGCTACACCTTCCGACCCAAGGAGGCCTCGAGCGGATATCAATACGAATGGTGGTACCTTGAAGGGATCCCTGCCGCAAGTGCTACGGTGATGGGAGATCATCTGTGGTTCGGTACAGAGGACGGGCAAGTCAGCCGATTTAGAAGTGATGACGAAAACAATGAATGCAGATTCACTGACGAGACTTTCCGATATTTTGCGCCGTGGTCTTCTCCCGGTGTGAGTCAGGACGTGGAAAGCATGACGGTAAGCGCTGACGATTTTTCCAAAATCGTAGTGTCCGAGGTCTTCATATCCAAGCTGGGAAACGCCTCCATGGATACGCTGGTGCTTTCATCGGAGACATACGCAAGGTATTTGAACGCAGACGAGGTGACGGTAGAGGGGGGCAGGATATTTCTTAAAGACCCGAACCGCATCAGAGATATCAGGGCCGGGACGGTAGTGTATTCCGACGAACTTGGCGGTGTAGGAGTGACGCCTCGGACGCCGCTTGTGATAACGGATATTGACAGAGCGGAGGGCAGCTTCATGTTGACCTTTGAATCAGGCTCCGCAATTCTTACGGAAACAAGTGCTCGGCTTGTTTTAAAGCTGACGGGACGAGAGCTGTTTATCACCGATGTGGATGATACAACGTGTAAGTTCTCATTAAAGGCCCACGTAGAGGGAGAAGCATTGGAGCTGACACCATTCGGATCTATGGGCGAGGTTTCAGACTTCCATGGCAAGCACATCGCAAGAAATGTGGTGGTGGCCGAGTGGTACACCCCTGCGATCGATTTGGGAACGCCTGCTTATGCCAAAACCTTGGACAGGATCATCGTAGCTATGGAACCCATGAAGGGCGGTGCGGCATCCGTTGGATACGAGACGCGTATGGCTATGAGTGAAAGGGAAGCAATGACACCTAAGGGCTTTGATCTAAACGAATTAAATTTCCGAGAATTTTCATTATCTGCATTTGCCGGTTCAAACACAATTTCGTGTAGAGAACGCAATGTAAATTATATAAGATTTCGGATGACATCCACAAAACCGATGGATATGCGGGTGGATGGGATTACGGTGGAATACAAACTCACTATCGCCAATCGGGGTTTTGTATAGGATTGGCAAAAGAAAGGAGCTACATATGGCAATAGATAAAATAAATGCGGAAATGTGGGATCGAATCCGAAGAAAATCTCCGGCGATTCTACCCGATAATCCAACGGCAATGGGATGGGATGCAAAGGAAATCAGAGAATTACTTTACAGATTCGTGCTGGACGAAAAAAATTCCGTGCGAGAGCTTATTGAAATTTTGGTGGAATCGGGGTTAGACGAAGCCCGCGTCAACGAGCTGATCAACGAAGCGTTATCTTCTTTTGCCCCTCCCGGAGGAGGCGAGGGCGGTATACCGGGGGCGGCCGTGCTCTTTATCGAGCAGAAGCTCACGGAAGGACAGAAGATGCAGGCCAGAGAGAACATCGGAGCGCCCGGCATTGACAAAAACAACGAGACAATCCCGGACGTGGAGGTGCAGGAGCCCTCGGGCGGTGGGGGAGGCACAGGAGCTGACGGGTTCTCTCCCATAGCCAAGGTGGAAAAGAGCGGAAACGCGGCCACCATCACCATCACCGATAAGAACGGTACCACGACAGCCACGGTATACGACGGAGAGCCGGGCAAGGATGGAGCGCCGGGCAAGGATGGCAAAGATTACGTTTTGACCGAAGAAGACAAGGAAGAGATCGCAGAGCAAGCGGCGACGCTTGTTGAACCGAGTGGCGGCTCCGCTTCCATCGACGTGACCGCAGAGGTCGGCCAGACCATCATCGTCAAGGAAGTGGACGAAAACGGCAAGCCGACCAAGTGGGAAAGTGCGGAGTATCTTGTAGGAGCGAAAGAGTATAATCTCAGCGAATTGGCGAGTATGACTCTTGAAGAGCTGACGGATGAATACGATAAGCATCCTATAGTATTGAAGCATTATGAATTTGGTGTGGGAGATGTCAGAATTCCTCTTTCGAGGGCCGGAATATCTTTTACCGGTGTTGGATTTGGGCAACACGGTAACGTACTCCGTGTTAGTACTGTTCCGTTAGGTGATTCTGATAAACTTCGTTGGGATGTATCAAAAAATTTTACTCCGTTTATTGAGTTCGAATCGTACGTCTCCGAGGGAGTATTATATTATGATGGTTCAAGTGTCAGAACAATAAATAAAAGTGAGTTAAGTGTGTCTCCCATAATTGCCGATACGTCCCAGTATACACCAGAAGAAGTTTTGAACCTTGGAACAAGCGGCAAAACTGTTTTTTTAATGCATAATGAGGCAAATATAGGTGTGTATGCTTTTACTGCCTTTGCATTAGATGTTGCGTCAAATAAGATAATCTGTAGCACTACCACAACGCTCAACGGCTCTCCAATGCTTATACAGCTTTTAGGAGATGCTGAGGATGGTACTTGGCAAATGACTGCAACTCCACTGGCTACAGCCGAATAAGGAGGAAACCGAATGAGCGTACTGAAATACAAAGACCCCGAAACGGAGGAGTCCGACCCATGATAAGCGCACTACATTTACTATGGATCATCCCGCTTGCGGCGAGCTTTGGCTGTGTGGTTTGTGCCATTCTGGCCGTAGGGAGGATGAGCGATCCTCATGACGTGGGGGATGATCGCGAAGGAAAGACCTGATCCGAGGCGCCCCCTTTTCGGGGGTGGGGCCTCAAAGAAACCCTGAGAATAGCAAAAAAAAAGGAGGGACATATCCATGCCGACAAATATCACAGCGGGTTGGCTGTTGGATGAAAACGGGGACAAGTTTGCCCCCAAAACCTTGACGTCGCAGGTGCAGACACACGACGGCAAGCCCCTTGACGACAAGATCAAGGAGGATATTAAAAGCTCCGCCGTTCTTTTGACAGAGCAGGAGCTCACCAGAGAGCAGCAGGCGCAAGCTCGGAAGAACCTCGGCATCGGGGATGACGAGGAGGAATATACCAATTTGGCAGACCCTACGAGCGAGGATTGGGCACCGGATACTCGCCTGGGCTCCGACGGATCGACCAAGGCTCTGACGGGAGCGCAGACAACCAACTATATAGCTTGCCAAAAAGGAGACGTGCTGAGGGTCAAGGGGCTTGCCATGAAGCAGAGCCTTCCGGGCGGAAACAACACACCTGAGATCTGTGTTTACGATGAAAACAAGCTCCATCAGTACACCGTTTATCCTATGTCTACCCACGCCGACGTATGTGTGGAAGAGGACGGGGTACTGTCATATACCCTGGCCGTGAACAACAGCGGTGCGCAGATGGGTGTTGCGATTGCTTTTGTTCGTGTTTGCGGAACACCCACCGGAGGAGACGTGATCATTACCCTGAACGAGGAAATCAAGGCAGGAGATGACACCCGCCTTCAGGCGCTTGAGGACCGTGTATCCGCTCTGGAAAAGGGCGGAGGCGGTGGTGGTGAAAATAACGTGAGTATTCCCGACTACTGGGAGGACACGTTGGCTGCCAAAACCAAGGATGTGAAGGCGCTGCAGGCGGAAGGCGGCAAGAGCTGTGTGAGCTTCGTGTGGGCATCTGACACACACATACCCGACAGCGATACCGACGCCTCACCGGGTATCGGAAAGACTGCGGATATAGGCAAGCTCATGGCCAAGATGATGGACAACTGCGAGATTCCTTTTGCGGTGATCAGCGGAGACGTGGCAACGCGAGCCTCCTATCCTACCAAGGAGGAATACGTGGAAACACTCAAAAAGCTGCCGGATCACCTGGCGCCGATCTGGGACACCGACAGGCTTATAATGGCCGTTGGCAACCATGACGGATGCTTCGGAGATAGCGACGGATATTACCGTAAGCAACTTACACCTGAGGAAATGTGGCACTACTTCTTTAGAGGGCAGGCTCTTGATTTCCGCCGTGTATTCTCTGAGGACGGGCTTTACTACTACGTGGATAACATCACGCAGAAGACGAGATTCATTGTGCTGAACTCTCATTTCGGAGGTCAGTACGCAGTGGACGGGGACGGAAACGCGGTCAACAACCGTTTTGAAATCTTCTGTTACGGACAGGCTCAGCTGGACTGGCTTTCGAAGGTTGCACTTGACATGGAGGAAGGCTACGGCGCTGTGATCATCACGCACATTCCGCCTTTCTCCAACAACGAGAAGAACGTGGACAGAACCCAGCTGACCGGCATCATCAAAGCCTACAACAACCGCACGAGCTTCGAGGGGAGCTATACCGGCGGTGTAGACGGATGGAGCAACAGCACGGTGAACGTGGATTTCAGAAACGCGAGGGGAGAGATCATGGCCGTGTTTGCGGGACACGTTCACATCGACAGCGCCGGCACAATGACGGGTGCGGGGTGTGCGCAGGTGACGATCATTGCCGCAGGCGCTACCCTCAACGTGGAAAATCAGCCGGAGAGAGTACCCGGAACTGATACGGAAACATCCTTTGACGTGGTGACCATCAACAGGAAGAATAAAACGATCATATGTGTCCGTGTCGGTTACGGTGAGTTTCAGAAAAGAATGGCTACCTACGGCATCGCGGACGTAAAGACCTACACGGTGACGCTCAACAATACATACTGCACGAGCACCAATAAGGCGTCCACGGTCAACGAGGGCGGCTCTTACGTGACCGCGATCGTAGCAGACGAAGGGTATACGCTTGAAAGCGTGACCGCGACCATGGGTGGAGCGCCTGTGACGGTAACAAACGGAACCATCAGCATTCCGAACGTGACGGGTGATATCGTGATCACAGCGGTGGCGGTTCTCAGCGAGCCCGAAGAGCCCGAAGAGCCCGAAGAGCCCGAAGAGCCTGATGTAGGGTACACCAACTTCGCCAAGCCAAACGAGGCTACCGACAATCCCGCGATGGGTGGATGGCTTGAAAACTACCGTTGTAATTCCTCGGGTGTCACGCCGTTTGAGGGTCTTACGGTGACCAACTTTGTCGAGGCGCAGAAGGACGACATCGTATACGTGTACGGAATGGATCTGGAAACTGCAGTTGGCGGACAGACACCGAAACAGCAGTACCACATCCAGAAGGGTGTGGCGGGTCAATTCTCCAACACGAATCTGGTTGATGCCGGGTGGTACATGGGTAAAACCGACGACGGCGGCTACATCATCGGTGAATACGGCGCCGAAGAAATCCGCTGGTACCGCTTCACGGGAGTGCCTACGAACGGCAAACAAAACGTTATCATCAAGATCCAGCGTGACGGTGAGTGGCTGTGACGGGAATGATATTATGATATCATAATTAAGATTGCAAACGACAAAAACTGTAGGGGGAATCCTTTCCCCTACAGACAATGAAAGGAACCGAAGTATGAAAAAGAAAAAGAAAAAGAAGGTCATAGCATTTGTGGTAGTGCTTGCGGGAATCGTTATCCTCGTCACGACGCTTGGCGGGGTATATCTCATTGGCGGAGGGTACTTGGACGCGGCCATGGAAAAGGTGAGGAATTGGGGAGAGGACGGCACGCTGGATGGTGTTACGGTGTTCATTAAGGAGAAGCTGCCGCCTATTCTGATCGCTGTGGGGACAGCCGTGGGCATGGTGCTGGCGGCTTTACTTCCGGTGATAGCCAAGGTAAAAACGGCGGCGGAGCAGATTGACACGGGGACTAAAAAAAGCGTGGAGACAACCGAGCTGGCTGCCGATGCCAGGAAGAAAATGGAGGAACATAGTGCAGCCATGGAGGAGAGAATGAATAATTACAGCGAGACCATGGAAATCCGCATGAAAGCCTTTATGGAGGAACAACGAGAAGTACTACGCGAAATGATGGAAAATTTGAAAACAGAAACAGCGGCGGAGCACGACAAGACGGCTCGCATCGAGGACGGTGTAGACAAGCTTCTTCGTATGGAGGTGATCGCCCATGGTGCCAACGAGGAGTTGGTAAAGAAAGGGGCGGCCTCAAAGATCGCACAGGTGGCGGACGGAAAGCGGGAGGAGGTGTAAATATGGTCAAGGTAAAGGATATGACACTTTCTCAGTTAAAAAAACGAAAGACGTTGTACGGCCTCGGGAGCTTTGGCGTGTCTGTTGTGCCTGCGGCGGCGGTGATTCTCTCCAGGTGGGAGCTTTACACCAAGGACGGCGGAGGTATCAAGCTGGGAGTAGGAGGTGTTCTTTTGAGTGTAACACTTCTTTTGGGTTTCCTCGGAAGAATGAAGGTGCCGGGACGGGTGATCGGCGTAGGATTCGTGTTTGTCGCGGCATACCTTCTGGAGGCTGTCCTCCATGATCTTACGTTACTTTCGGGTGTTGTTTTCGGATCTGTGGCGGCGGATGCTCTGTGGACGGGACGGATGTCAAAGAAGGTTGCGAAGGAGTTGGAGCTGAGAGAGGCAGCCGACAGAGCGGGTAAGGCGACGCTGGAGGGTGTCAAGGAATACTTGCGACAAGGAGGAAGTAACGCATGAGCGAAAAAATAAGAGTGTTTTGTAAGCTTTATTTGGGATACGCGGCCATAGCGGCGTTTTGCCTCATGTACGTATTGACAGCTTTTATTGATCTGGAGCCGACGGGAAGAACGGTGCCTATGATCCTGGCTGACGGCCTGATGGCTTTTGCCTTTGGTGTAGGTATTGCATCTTTGTTCAAAACACAAGGGCTGGCGACAGGGGCAAGAGAGCCGGAGGTAATCAATGCCGTGAAAGAACACGAAGCACTGGTAGAGGAGATTGTGGAAGCTGATGGAATGGAGTCTTTGGCAGACTGGTGCGCAGAGCAGAATATGAAAAATTACCGAACGCAAAGAGCCAAGATTTTATCAAAGGCGGGAATGACTTATGCCGAATGCTTCACATATGGGGGGACGGCTCTTCCTTGTGAGGTGATGGTCGTCCCGGTGAAGGATATCAAACGGTTAGGCTTGATACTGTGGATCAGAAGATGTCGGGAGGCAAGAAGGAAAAGAATTGCATATTACAGAGCGGTGGGTTTAAAGCTGACAGAGCTTTCCATCGGAGAGCTGATGGGGGAGGGATCACGTTCGGATGATCCTTACTGGATGGGGCGAGGCGTGGCTGAATACCATCGACAGACAACCGTATCGGATGTGCTGGGAAAAATTATCTCTTCGGTGGTGCTTGGGTATTACGGAGTGAAGATGGTTACGGATTTCAGTCTTGCCGGACTTTTATGGATTGTGATTCAAGTAATATTTTTTGTAGTCCTCGGTACTTTGAAATACAGCGGCGCGTTTTCCTACATGACGACGGAATATCGAGAACGGCGCATCAAAAAGACGAGACATTTAAAAAAATATCAGAGCGAGCATGAGAAAGCCTTGGAGGAAGGGGAAGACGCAGGAAAGGAGAAAAAACATGAGTTTGAGTAAATACGGGCGCAAAGCTATAGAAGACGGATCAAGGGTAAGAAGAAACGCATTGGCACCTTATGCCGACGGCTCATCTACGGTAGAGACGGAACCATATGACGATAGATACAGGGCGGAGTTGGAGGCCATCGACAAGAGCTACGGAACACAACAAAGTCTTGCTGACAGTCAGCACCGCGTCGCCCTCAGGCAACAGGCACAGAAGAGGTCGGACAGCAAGCGGGAGTCTTACATAGCCCACGAACGCTTACAGAAGTATCTACCCCAAGCTCGCGCGGTGTCGGGTATTGAGGGTATGGGTATGACCGAAACAGCCAAGATACAGGGCCTCAACGCCTATTTGGGTGAAAGAAGTGCAGCTGATGCTGTCTATCAGGCGGGGGTCTCTCAGTTGGAGGGAGCCAAACAGATTGCGGACACAGAGAGAGAGACAGCCAAACAGCAGGCGAAACAATCTGCGCTGTCTGCCTATTTGGATCGAAAGGAATCTGCGGCCGAACAGGAGAGCGCGGCGGTAGGCTCTATTCTGGATTCTCAGGCATCGAAATATTTCGGAAACGACGGAAAGATATCCGAGAAAGGATATCAAGCTTTGGAAGCGTATGTGAACGCCAACAGGGATAAGATGACGGAGACGGATCGGAGACTGGTGGAGCTGACGCTTGAGGGCTATCGCAATCAGATCAGAAGCGAAAAAGAGCAGGAAGCCTATAGTAGCAATGAGTTTACGGATAAGGGGGCGACCTTCGGAGGAATCACTAAGTTTGAAAACAACAAAAACTTGGTGATCAAGACCGAAGATGGAAACGAGTACAGAGTACAGCTGAACGCGCCCGATAATTCTTCTGTAATCGATGCAGAAGTGCTGGATGCTGCCCAAAACACAAAAACCGGAGAGGTGTTCGGGTTTAGAAAAAAGCTGTATCTGAATCACCACGGTGATATTTACGCCATCGAGGCGCGAGATAATTCCTACAAAGAGGATTACGATACCCTTTACAAGCTGTTCTTCGAGGGCGGTGACGGGAAAAAGACGGAGAGCGAAGACAAGGTGCAGACGCTTTCTTCGTATTCTCGCGCGAAAAATCAAACGGCGAAAACAGGAAGCCCCGGAGGACAGGGAAAATACAGGGGTAGAAACTAATCGGCAACAAGGAGGCATTACATGGCATTCATCGACCCTTACAAGAACAGGGAATACACTTTGCAGGAGTACGCGCGGGCCATGGAGCGCGGACAAGAGGCAAAGGAGGGGACCTCCGAGGAAAAGAACGTCCTCCTTGGAGCCGTAGACACGGCGGTTGATTTGGGCGGGAACGTTCTGGAGGGGGCGGGACGATCCATCGAGGGTATCTTCGACATGGTGGCCGGTGTGGTTGGCGGTGTGGGCGGTCTTATCAGCAAGGATTTTCAAGAGGGCGTGCAGGACGTCATTGAGTTTGACGTGACGGACTGGGCGGGCAACGAGATCTTCAACCGCGCTCACCGTATGCTGACGGGGAGGGACATTGCCGAGGATTCCTATTTAAAGGACGGCGGCATGATAGAGCAGGTCTTGCAAGGCGTGGGCGGTATGCTTCCTGCGGTGGCGGTATCTCTTGCCACAAGTGGTGCGGGTGCGCCTGCGGCGTTGCAGCGGACCTCCCAGGCGTTATCCATGGCGACCATGGCCACGGGCGCGGCGGGACAGGCGACCCAGGAGGCGTACCGAGACGGCGCGGGGTACTATCAAGGACTTGCCTACGGTGCCATCCGAGGCGGTACCGAGGTGGCCACGGAAAAGCTGTTCGGCGGCTTGGACGCAGGGCTGTTCGGCAAGGGCTTCCTGCCTGCTGTATCCAAGTCCGTGGCTGATACGGGTGTGAAGCGGTTCGTCAAGGGGGCTTTGCAGGAGGGTGCGGAGGAGATGATCTCCGAGCTGTCCGATCCTTTGGCACGGTCGGTCTATCAGGGCAAGGAGGCTTACAAGAAGTATCTGGATCCAGCGTTCTATGGGGACGTATGGGACGCGGGTGTGGCGGGTACGCTCACCGGCGCGGCGTTCTCGGGGACGGTTGGCAGGGCTTTGAGCGGAGGCTCTTTGTCCGAAGATCTGAACGCCATCGAGGAGCAGGTGACGGCTCTGGAGAACAAGAAGGCCAATCTGGAGGCAACCGGCAAGCTGACGGCGGAGGCCGAGGCTGCCATTGACGAGAGCATCCGAGAGAACTACCGTTTGGCCGAATCTGTTTTGAAGGGTGCCAAGGAGGGGAAGCGCAGGAGTGCGCTGGAGCGTTCCGCCTTGGGTGCTGACTTTGAGGCAGACGGCAGCTTGAAGGCCGAGAAATCGGCTCTGCTTGACGCTTTCGCGGAGGGGCGGCGTTTGTCCGTCTCTCCCGCCGAGGGCGCAGAGGGAGAAAATACGGCGGCCTTGGACGGGCGTTACGTGTCCCACCGTGTGACGGGTGACCGCGCTGTAAAGGCTCTCAAAAACGGCGGCGCGCGTGCTTTGACCCGCGAGCTGTCCGAGGCTGAATCCAAGGAATACGCCAAGCTCCGCCGCGCCATGCGCGCCTTGGACGTGGCGTCGGGGAACAAGCTGGACTACGTTTTAGCTGAGGGCATGGCTGACAAGAACGCCTACTTTGATCCCGATACGGGTGTTGTAGTGATCGGTGCGGACACGCTGACAGCCGATGCCGAGGGTGCGGCCATCAAGGCTTGGGGACAGGCTTTGGTGCATGAGGTGACGCATACCACGGAGGGGACGATGGGCAACGCGGCTCTGGCGGCGCAGCTTTCGTCCATCATGGGGGATGACGCGCTATACGCCGAGCTGTCCCGACGGGGGTATTTCAAGGGGAGTGCCGAGGAAGTCAAGGCGCACCTTGAGTCCATCACAGGGAAGGTCACGGGGGAACTGACGGAGTCAGAGATCGAAGACCTTGAAACCTTCGTATCCGAGGGCACGGCTATCATGGCTGAGAAGATCCTGGGCGACGGTCATTTTATCAGACGTCTGGTGACCGAGCAGGGGCGCGTGGCCGAGAAGGTACTGGTCAAACTCACCGAGCTGAAGGAGAGCCTTTCCCGCATGACGAGCCGAGACGCAAAAAGCCTTCACCGAGCTGTGGTGAAGGCTGAGGGCTTGTATTTGAAGGCTGTCGAGGAAGCGGGGTACAGGTTTGAAGGCGGGAAGTTTGTGGGGAGTGAGGAGGAGGAGAAAGTCAAATATTCACGAGTTATTCGAGATGTTATTCAAAAAGCAATAGATAACAAAGGTGATATTGGCGAAGAGTATAATCAAAAACGCTTTTCAAGTGTTCCTCGAAAATTATCAGAAATGGTTGAGGTGGCAAGTGCCGGTAAAATAGATATTTCCGGGAAGCATCTTGCTTTGAACGGTGATGATATTTGGCATGAATATCAACGACACAGCAACCCTGAAATCGAGGCAGGAAGACGTCAAATTCCCCTGACCCAAGAGACTATGAAGGAAGCCATTGAAGCTATATATGCACCTGATATTGTTGAGTGCGTTTTTGCTGATGGCAATAATCCATCACAACGCAGGAGTTTTGCATATTCCAAAAAAACAGCCGATGGTCACTACGTGGTTGTAGAAGTCATCGGCGGAAGGAAAAATCCAAATATTACCCCTGTCATGGTTATCCATGTCAATCAAAAGAAATGGGATGCTTGGAAAGATAAAACTTTGGGCGAAATGCTTTACGAACATGACAAGAGACTTCTTGATGCACTTGATGTTCCGTTCAACAAAAAGAACCGAGTTACTGTGGCGCAATTTGTTTCGGAAGAAACCATTGCTAATACTCCACATTCTCCTCAGTTCAATAATAGTATATCACAAGATGGCGATTCTGTCAAGAGGAATTTTTCGGAAGGCAAGGTGAAGGAGAGCAGGAAGGCAAAATCACAGACGTCTGGTAATTCTGAGGCTACGGAAGAAACGCCTTTTGAAAAGGCTGTGCGGAGGATGGAGGAAGGTAAGAATAATTCTGAAACAGTTGAGAATTTAGACAATGAAAATACTCCCAAAGCCGAAATCGTAAAGTACGAGACGGCTATGGAGGGCGACGTTCTTCCTAAACCTGTACTGCCTTTTAGAAAAATGCTGACAGATATGCTGGGCAAGATGATCGAAAGTGATGCCGATTACAAAATTCTTTCAGATTATGCAAAGAGCATAGACAAGCTGGACGTTTTACAGGATCGCATCAACGAACTCAACATGAAGCGCGACGAGCTGCGGGATATTCAATATAATTCGCCTGATGCGCGAGAGCGATCTGAGGCGGCTAAGGCTTTGCAGGAGCTTTACAAGGTTCGGGCTGAATTAGAAGAAGAGATGGCAAAGGGTGACCGAGAGATCGCGCGCTTGCGGGAAATGGCACCTATCAAAAATTTGATGCGCCAAGCAGAGAAGAAGGGTAAAGCAAAGGCCGAGCAGAAAGCACGCGAGAGGATGGAGTCAAAGGAGACGACAGAAGGGAAACGCTTGCTTGAAAAGAAACTCCGTCATCTGTATCTCAGACTGTTTGACCCTACAAAAAAGTGGCATATTCCCCCAGAGATGCGAGACGAGGTGAACGCCGCGCTGGCACAGACCAACATGAGCACCAAATGGGTGACCAAAGTTGCGAAATTGGAGGCCGAACTTGATCGCTTGACAAAATTAAAAGAAAAAGGCGTTCCGAACGATAAGGCAATCAAGGAGATCGAGGAAGAGCTTGAAGCGGCTTTGGCAGAAAGAGAGTCGTTAAGTGAGCAAATGGCATTCGGACTCAGGCTGTTTGAGCTGTTCGGATTAGCCAAGGAGAACGCCGAAAGTGTAAGTCGTGCGTTTGATACGGAAATTAAGGAGAAGCTATACGAATACGCTAAAATCGTTGGAAATACGCCAATACATGAAATGACATTGGAGCAGGTCGAGGCTGCCAACAAGTTCTATCAATCTCTCATCACGCGCATAGGCTTTGCTAATCAGTTGTTCCTTGATGGGAAAGCAGAAGAGTTGCAGGCGAACGGCGACAAGATTATGGCAGAAGCCCAAAGGGCAATCTCCCCAAAATTTCTGAAGCCGAAGAAGAGTGAAAGCAAAGCCAGAGCGGCGGGACGCAAATTTATCTGGGAGATGTTGAAGCCCTTGACTGCTATCGACTTGATAGGCTCCAAGACGTTATCGCGTGTTTTTGACGGTATGATGGATGGAGAAACAACCTTTGCTATAGAAACGGAAAGAGCGGCAAAATACGCAAGATCAGCTTTTAGAAAGTATCACTTTAACGATTGGGATTTGAGTAAGAGAACTGCGTTCAAGACGGCCAATGGCAAAGAAATGAGATTGACTGTTGGCGAGATGATATCTCTATACTGCCTTTATAAACGACCTGCCGCATATAAAAATTTAACGGAGGGTGGTGTAAAATATCCATCTAACGCAACAGATAAATCTAAGGGAAAGCCCGAAAAACGACTCAATGACACCAGTCGTTATGTTTGGGATGACGAAACGATCGACTTGGTAGTAAAAGCATTGACAACGGAGCAGCGTGCCTTTGCGGATGAAATGCAGCAGTATTTGGCAGACATGGGTGCGCTCGGAAACGAGATAGCCTTGCAGATGTGGGGTATTGAGCTGTTTAACGATCCCAATTATTTCCCGAAGGAAGTCGATGAAAGCGGAATAGATAGCCAAACGGGAAGAACCGGTGATCCTAAATTGACCAATCAAAGCTTTACGAATCGGGTCAACGAAAAAGGAGCAACGAATCCTCTTATCTTACGTGATTTCATGGACGTTTGGGTGAACCATGTCAACTCCATGAATATGTTCTATGCATTTGCTATTCCTACCGAAAACATGAATAAGGTGTTGAACTATCGAATTACGGCGGAGAGAGACCCTGACACGGGGGAATGGGCAGGTGATGCGGTAAAGAAACTGCAAGCAGATGATTTGTCTGTTAAGGCCGTTTTGAAATCGCAATATGGAGATGATTCGGTCAAATACATAGAGCGGCTTTTACGCGACATCAACGGTGGTGCCAGAGCTGATAACGCGGCCTCCCTGCTTGACCGAGGGCTCACCGCTTTCAAGCGGGCTTCCACGCTGCTATCTCTGTCCACGATCATTCAGCAGCCCACGTCTGTCGCGCGTGCCATGGCTTACATCAACGTGAAGTATTTCGCGGGAGATAAGGTCTTGAAGGGCAAGCATCGGGAGAAGTGGCGTGCTGTGATGGAGGCGGCTCCCGTGGCTGTCACCAAGGATATGGGCGGCTATGACACGGGTGTAGGCTCACGCACGCAGGACTATTTGAAATCCAAGGAATACGAGACGTTGGGTGAGAAGTTCGGCGGATTCTTCAAGGACGGCGATTACCGAGCGGAGGTATTCGGGCGGGGTGCGGCCTTTGCGGATGAGGTGGCATGGATCAGTATTTACGAGGCTTGTGTCCGTGAGCAGGCGGATAAGTTGAAGGTTTCTGTGGATTCCAAGCCCGCCATGATGATGGGTGCCAAGCGATTCGCCGAGGTCATCCGCCGCACGCAGGTTTATGATTCCACCTTGACGCGAACCGAGATCATGCGCTCCAAGGATACGGGTGCCAAGATGGTGACGGCGTTCATGGCAGAGCCTTCCACGGTGGTCAACATGATGATTGACGGTATTGTGCGGGTTTCGCGCGGCGACTGGGCATTCATGGGCAAGACCGTGGGAGCCGTTACGGCAGCCATCATTCTGAACTCCATTCTCGTTTCCCTGGTGTACGCCATGCGGGATGATGACGAAGATCAGAACTACGGGGAGAAGTATTTGGAATCCCTTTTATGGGAGCTGAGCGAAGGCGTGAATCCTGCTGAGTATTTCCCTTATCTCCGTGATATTATGTCTCTCGTCAAGGGCTATGACGTTGAGAGAAGCGACATGACGCTGTTTGCGCAGTTGATCCGGAACGTGCAGAGCATCACCAGCGAGCGCAAGACGCCTTACGAGAAGGTGGTCGGCGTGGCCGGTGCGGTGTCCTCCTTCTTCGGGCTTCCTGTGAAGAACGTGGAGCGGGACGCGAGGGGGATGCTGAACACGGTGGTCGGTTCGATCAGGAAGGATCCCGAGGAGGATATTCCCGACGCTGTGCGCCGAGAGATGAACCGTCTTGTGATCAACGGCATGGACGTACTGCCGCGCGGTGTGGGTGACGTGATCACCTACGAGGGGCAGAGTGTCAAGCTGACGGCCAAGCAGAAGGCGCAGTTCCGCAAGGTATACGGTGAGGCCAACGAGGCTGTGAGCCGCATGGTATCCATGAAGCTGTATACGGGTGCCGATGACGAGGCGAAAGCCAAGGCCATCAAGCGTCTGTACGGCATTTACTACAACCGCGCCATTGAGGATCTGCTTGGTGTGGACATTGAGAATAAGAACGTGCTGATGTCCCGCGCTGTGGATCCCGCGCAGCTTGCCATCGTATCGGCTGTATGTGCCGGGTTGGCGGCTGATGTAGGGAAGGACGGCAAGACGATCACGGGTTCCAAGAAGGCGAAGGTGATCTCTTATCTGAGCGCGTTGAACCTCAAGGCGGCGCAGAAGCATTTGATCCTTGGGTATCTGGGGTACAAGAACACCCAGGGCGAGGAGAAGGTGCGGGCGTACCTTGCCGGGCTGGGACTTGGCAGGGAAGAGGTCAAGGAGCTGTTGGAGATAGGCGGATACTGATAAAAATGACCCTCCCGGGGTGACTTGGGAGGGTTGTTTTGTTTTGCAAATCGTTTTGCATAAGATGTTAAAAGGACGAGGGAATCAACGCGAGAACGATGAATGAAACGCTTTGGCGAGGTGTCAAATACATTGATGAAACAAAGAAAAACACCAAAACCTTTGTGCGACAATGGTTTTGGTGTGTGGTGGAGGTGAGGGGAGTCGAACCCCTGTCCGAAAACCCATTCATGCAACTTTCTCCGGGTGCAGTTACTGTTTAGATCTCCTTACAGCGCGGTACAGGAACAAACCGCGCTGCAAGCAGCCATTTTGTGCTTGATCGGTTCAATGGCGAAACGCCGATGCAAGTTCACCACTAACATGACGCCTCTGAGGGGTTCGTGGTCCTCCCCCGTGAGACGGGCGGCGCAATAGGGCCGCGGCACTGCCTAATTAGGCAGCCAGAGCAACAGAAGTGTTGTCGTTTATTTTTTAAAGTTGGGCAGTTGACAGGATTACCCGGCCTGACCCGCTTATCACACTTCAAGATCCCCGTCGAAACCGGTACACCCCCATAAAAGAGGGAACCGTTAAAGGGCACTTGCTGTGTCCGCTGATTGAGTGAACTCAATCGTAGTCATCATAGCTGTGAGACTTTGACTTCATACGTCGCTCGATCTCACGGTCTGATTCAGCTTCGGCTATGGAAGCACGTTTGTCATAGAGCTTTTTACCACGGCACAAGCCTAACTCAACCTTAACATAGGGGCCTGAGAAGTACAGTGACAACGGAATGAGCGTAAGACCTTTTTGTGTCAATGCGCCGTTCAGCTTCATGATCTCTCGCTTGTGCATGAGTAATTTTCGATCTCTTAAGGGATCACGGTTAAAGATATTGCCAAATTCATAAGGGCTGATATGGATGCCGTGGGCAAATACTTCGCCTTTTTCGATGGAGCAATAAGCATCCTTAAGATTGACAGCCCCCTTGCGGAGACTCTTGACCTCTGTACCAAAAAGGGCAATGCCCGCTTCATATCTCTCGTCCACGAAATAATCGTGATATGCCTTTTTGTTTTGAGCGATGGTTTTTTTGTTGCTCTTTTTTTGATTTTCTGCCATGCGTTGCCTCCTTTCGGATATGATTTGCCGCAGACAAAAGGGTTCAATCAGTCCTGATAATAAATATTTTCATCAGGAAAGTAATATCCCAATTTATCCTTGGCTTGCTGGATGATGAATTCGTTATCATCGGAGGAATTGATAATTTCCTGCAGCTCACGAATGGCCTCATTATACTCCGACAGCTCGGCCTCCAGCTCCTTTCGCTGCTCTTCCAACCGGTTAAACTGCATCAGGCAGGAGATGCTGATGATCAGGGATACCAATACGACAACAGCCAACGCAACCTTGGCCAGCATGGAAAGCCCTAATTTCTCGTCCTGATCAACTTGGGGAGCCGGTTGCTCGGAAGCGGGGGAAACCAGTTGATGATTCAACTGAGGATCGCGGTTGTCAGCCATATTCATACCACCTTTCTGTCGTGATGATCAAAGTTTTTTACTTCTGATTTTGAAATAGTGAAGATGCCCGTTCTTGAAAATTTTTGATATTTCGCTCGGTCAGAACCCGTCTTTTTCGATCAAGAATATCCAAATACATACGGCACAGCGGCACCAGCGTAATGTTGCATATCCATTTGCCGAGGAGACGAAAGGGAAGTAGGAGCATCAAAATCAGCTTTCGTATCCATGCGGCAAGGGTGCCAGAGATCTTTAGAAACAATCTTCCGAAAATCACGCGGTAAACGAATAGTCCGCCCGCCATTCCCAGTAGTGCTATGATTCGGAATTGCCCGTCATTGACAAAGTATAGAAGCAGGATTAAACTTAGCGTTGCAATCATCATCCAAGCCAAGTCTTCTGCAAATAACAGAATGCGATGACATAGCGAATACCGACGGCTGAATTTTTGTGATTTTTGAAAATCTCTAATATCCTTTGAAAAGCCTAACAGCATCTCGATCAGGCGAAATAAGTCGTATAAGAATCCCAAAAGGAATCCCAGGACCAAGGAAGCGAGAAATAAAAAACACAGGAGCTTTTGGGAAATTTCCATGGTGGCGGCACTCCTTACGCAAAAAAGCGCCCGAAAAATCCACGTTTGCCCTTGTGTTTGTCAGAACCACCGCGAGATGGATCTTCATTGTCATCATAATAAATGCCGTACAGCTTTCCTGTAACTTCGACAAGTCCGTCGCGGGTATTGAGCACGTTCACGTGAAGCCCTGTGCCTTCCAGACTAAGCTTGCCAACCGTAGTGACCAGAAGCACTTCGTTTTCGTCAAAACTGATCACGTCAGAAACACCGCTGACAGACATTGAGGCTCTGTCGTGTGATAGAAAACTGTGCATCGGTTTACCGACGGGCATTTTGCTGTCGTGAGGCTCACCGCTCCAAGGAGAACGACGTTCCGTTTGATTTCCTTCCATATCCATTCCTCCGCATATAAAGATTGCCGTTGATCGGCTGACAAAGTATATGCGGAGAAAAATGGAGATATGAGGGAAACTCTTTTTCAGTCGATGACCTCATAGAGGGAGGAGGCGTCGTTTTTTCCAACGGTCTCCTTTACGTCGAGAACCTTGAACTTCAAGGTTCTTGCGCCGAAGGTAACCTCTATCACGTCACCGATCTTGACATCGTAGGATGCCTTGGCGGGACGGCCATTGACCGCCACATGGGCAGCGTCGCAAGCGTCATTGGCAACGGTGCGCCGTTTGATGATGCGGGTAACCTTCAGATACTTGTCAAGACGCATATCAGTTCAGCTTATCCTTAACGGCCTTAGCGGAAACGAAAGCAAGGTACTTGCAAGCGGGAACGGTGACGACTTCGCCGGTCTTGGGGTTGCGGCCGGATCTCTCAGCTCTCTCGCGAACCTCGAAGGTACCGAAGCCGGACAGTTGAACCTTGTCACCGGCAACGAGGGTCTCGACAATGGTTTCTTCGATGAGGCTCCATGCCTCGGTTACCTGCTTTTGGGTCAACTCGCTCTTTTCAGCGACTGCTTTGATCAGTTGGCTCTTGTTCATGATACATACTCCAATCATATATTTTTTTGCACGAAGGATAAAATATCCAAAGCGCTTGTAGCAGGGAAAATCCCTTTGCATTTAATGCTTGAACATTATAACATAAGAATTTGAAAAAAGCAAGTACCTATTACGCTTTTTTGAAAAATAATTTGTAATTTTCAAATATCGGCGGTAAATATTTTTCGATTGGCTGTCTTATAATAGCGAAATCAACTCTTGCAATTTTCCTCGAAATATGGTATAGTATTACTGTAGTCGCGTTTTGCGCGAACCGCTGTGATCTCAAACCCATAATGTACAGAGGAAATGACCATGGAACAAATTTATACCATACCCGTTAACGAAGCCTTTGAGGCCTCCGCCGAAGACCATGCCTGTGGCTGCCCTATGTGTGCTATTTATCGCAAGCTGGAGGAAAACGAGCTTGACCTTATTCTCGGTGCCTCTATGATGGAGCCTGATTGCCGTATCAAAACCAACGAACAAGGCTTTTGCCGCCTGCATTACGATTTGATGTTTGTCCGCAAAAATCGCCTTGGTATGGCGCTTACCTTGGAAAGTCATTTGAAGGAGCTGCAGGGAGACATAAAGGAAGGCATCCTTGGCACGCCCGGCGCCAAGCCCGTCAAGCGAATATCCGCCTTGGAAGGGAATTGCTATGTTTGCAAGCGCATCAACTATCATTTTGAGCATATGCTGGAAACCGTTGTGTACCTTTGGGATAGCGATGAGGATTTTGCGCCCAAGTTGGATGCACAGCCTTACTTCTGCCTCCCCCATTACCGCCGACTTTTGGAATACGGCCAAAAAAGATTAGGCAAAAAAAGATTGTCTCAATTTGCTTCTGCCTGCGCCAAGGTGGTGAACACTTATATGGAAACGCTCACCGAAGACGTCAGCTGGTTTTGCAAGAAATTTGATTATCGCTATGACGAAGAGCCTTGGTACAATTCTAAGGACTCCGTTGAAAGAGCTATCAAGTTCTTGAGATCAGACATTCATAATAAATAAAAACCAAGGAGCTTGCCATGATTGACCTGCTTGACCTTCATAAGCATTTTATTCTCAAGCATCTTCGCGAAGGAGATATTGCCGTTGACTTTACCATGGGTAACGGCCATGATACAGAATTTTTGTCCAAAACCGTTGGCAAAAACGGCTTCGTTTACGCCTTTGACATTCAAGAGCAGGCGCTGTCCTCTACCCAAGAGCTTTTGGTGAAATCAGGTTGTCCAGACAACTATCAGCTCATTTTGGATTCTCATTCCAACGTCAAGAAGTATGTGGATGTCCCCTTTAAGGCGGGTATGTTTAATTTGGGCTGGCTCCCGGGGGGAAATAAGGCGATCACTACCCTCAGAGAAACTACCCTGCCTGCCATCCGCGACGCGATTTCCTTGATGGACAGAGATGCCATTCTTAATATTGCCGTCTATCCGGGGCATAAAGAAGGCGATGCCGAAGGGCAAATGATCTTAGACTACCTTTCGGGTATCAGCCGCTATAAAATATGCGCAACATTGGTGAAGATCATCAATTCGCCCTCATCTCCATTTTTTATCATGGTGGAGACCAAGGCCTGACATTTCATGATGTTTTCAATAATTTTCAAATGACGGTGCCGTGATATTCAAAAAATCATCACAAACATCTTTTATAATAAAGCTGTTATATCGCATGGGAGGTTTTGAATGAAAGAATTCGACGCTGAAAAGCACAATCATACCATAGATGAGACAGCCGAAGCGCCCGAGGTTATGAAGGAGGAGGCACCCCTTTCGCAGGAGAACTTCATCGAGGCATCGCAAGCCGAGGCTGTTTCAAAGGAGTCCGAATCCGATCGCCAAGAGCAAGGATATACATTCATCCGTAACGGATGCCCCGAAGGACGAGTCTATACTACCCCTGAAGGAGCTCATGGGTTCGTTTATGCCCCCCCGCACGTGCCCAGCGGCAACGGCGTGGGAAGAAAGCTGATCATAGCCACGTGTGTGCTGGGATGTATTCTGCTTTTCATGGGGTGTTGTTTCTTTGGAGCATGGGCTGCGGCTCGAACGAGCCACGAGTTCCGCGGTGAAAATTATTCTCGCCCGTTGGATGACAACCGTGAAAATAGTGGAACTGCGGGAGATTTTGTCATTGTTGACGGTACCGAAGCTATCTCCCCCAAAGAAACAAGCGCAGAAAATCCTGCGCATCGAGATCCTGTTCCCAATGAAAAAGAAACGCTGGAGAGCACGGGCGCACAGCTTCCCGAAGAGATTCCGGAAGAGGTCAATATTCCCAAAAAGAAACCCCAAAGAATGGATCAGGACGGCGACGGAAAGCCTGATGCGGCTTTTGATTCGAAGGGCCAGCTGATCACCTCTGCCGGAGATGCGCAACTGACACGCCCCACCATCATCAATCGCGTGGCTGCCTCGGTCGTGGAGATTTCCACCGAGACACTGGTACAATCCAACCCTTGGGTGGGACAATATATCACGAGTGGTGCCGGTAGCGGCGTGATCATCTCTGCGGAAGGCTTCATCATCACCAATCATCACGTGGTTGATGGGGCGGAGATC
>SVTB01000177.1 GCA_015064015.1 Oscillospiraceae bacterium
CGGCGTGCGTCGCGATGGGAGTTGGGTTCTGAGGGAGAACCGTAGGTTCTATCCCTCAGCGGCGCCTCTTTTGTAACTTTTCTCTCGACGAGGAGAGAAAAGTTAGTAAGTTAAACAACGATTTACTGTATCCCGATATAATTTCGTAAAAAAGATGCTGACCTCGGCGGATCAGCATCTTTTTGTATATTTGATGGGATTCAGGCTCTCGTCTCCCACTTACCCTCGGTAAAATCAGGAAACTCCACCGCCATACTGCCCTTTTTGATGGATTCGGCAGAAAGGGGGGTTACCGCCATCCAGGCGGCGGCGTCGTACACGTCGATGGGCATGGGCTCACCCGCAAGACAGCACTCCACGAATTTGCCGTACACCAAGCCGTCCATACCGCCGTGACCGCCACAGATGCCTTTTTCTAAATACTCGCGCCAGACGGGATGCTCATATTTTTCCAAATACTCGTCGGCGTTGCCCCATTTGGGCCGCCAGTTCCAATGAAGCGCCTCGGGATGGGTGTTGTCCAGGAAAACAGAATGGTTATCCTCGGTATACATACCCTTGGTGCCTCGGACGGTAAAACCTCGGCTATAGTAACGGGGCAGGGTAGTGTCCAATGTTAGGACAATGGTTTCGCCTCCGGCGCACTTGATAGTGGTGGTCACCACATCACCCTGAGCAAAATCTGCTGTAGCCAAAGCAGGATTGATACCTTCGGTGCGGGCGGCGAAATCATTTATTCCCCAAGCTCCCGAAGCCATGGACACAAGGGATACCATGCGGTTGCCGCGATTGATATTCAGCACTTGAGCAATGGGACCCAACTCATGCGTGGGGTAATTCTCGCAGTTGCGAGACAGATAATTACGGAGACGGTAATGGCGATTTTCCTCGCCGCGGGCCACTTCATCTCTGAGGTCATGGCAGTAGCCGCCCGAACAATGGACGACCTTTCCGAAGATCCCTTCCTTGACCATGTTCATGACCATCATCTCGGCGCGTCCGTAGCAACAGTTTTCCAAAAACATGAAGGGCGTTTTGGTTTTTTGTTGTGTGTGGACAAGATCCCAGCATTCACCCACGGTATAAGCACCACCAACCTCCATGCCTACAGCCTTGTTGTTTTCCATGGCGGCCAAAGCGATGGGGGTATGAGATTCCCACGCGCTCATGATCAGCACGGCGTCCACGTCGGCGCGGGCCATGATTTCGTTGTAGTTGGTGGTGGAAAAGGGGGCTTTGCCCGTAGCCTTTTCCACGGCAGCGGCACCCCGCTCTGTGCGATCCTTATATACATCGCATACGGCTGTGATGTTCACATTGTTCATGCCGAGCAATAGACCCTCCAGCACGCTCTGTCCGCGCGCTCCTAAACCGATGGTAGCTATATTCAGCTTTTCCATGTATTCTTCATCCTTTCAGAGCAGTTTCAAAGAGTTCTCCTTATTTTACACGATTTAGAAAGGGTTGTCAAGGGAGCGGCAATACATTTTGTAATATTTTTATGCAGTTATTTGGCCAAAACCTATTGCAAAGCGGCCGTGACTTTGGTATAATATAACCAATTACTTTCATAGGAGGTTACCCATGAAAAAACGCACCGGATATATCGGAGTATCCCTACTTTTGGTTCTTCTGTCCATTTTTGTGGTTATGACAGCTTGTGGGGATCGTGCTGAGGAAGAACCCACTTCCGATGCGACTGTATTGACCGAAGCCCCGACAATTTTGGAAACGACTGATGATATCCAATCTACAGAAACCGAGACGCAGGGTGGGGAAGAACCCACAGAAGCTCCCCGGTTGTATACCTATCCCGCAGAGCAGGCCGGTGCCAAAACCCAGACTGTTCTGAAGGCGGAGGATTTTGGCGTGGTAGGTGACGGTAAGACCGATGACGGTCCTGCCATCAGCGCCGCTGTCAATGCCGCTATTGAGCAGAAGGCTACACTATTGTTTGACGGCAGTAAGACCTACTACATGGATGAAAGCCCCAACACCGCTGCGGTTTTCCACAGCCCTTTTGCCATGGACAATGCTTCGGGCGTGACCATTGATGGTCAGGGGGCTACCTTCTTAGCGGCTCCCGGCTCCAATTATTTCGCTATGGCGGGTTGCTCTGACATCGTATTGAAAAATTTCATCTTTGACTATGCCGCTCCTGTATATTTGGTGGGTAAGGTCATTTCTAACGATGGTGGTAAGGTGGTCTTTGAGACAAACGAGGAACCTTATAAGAATAGTTATGATTTCAAATCCGTCAACGGTTTCTCCATTCGCTATAACGAAGGTCTGCAACAGCGCCCCCACGCTTTCATGGGTGCATGCGAGCGCACGGGTGAAAAGCAGGTGACCGTGACCTATCCGAGCAACCCTCAATATGCCGCCGGAGACTTGGTGTATTTGCCTAACCCCGGCATCGGCCACGCATACAGTGAGGTAATATATGTGTCGGGCAACACGGGTGCGATGGTTTATGAGAATATCAAGATTCTCTCTGCTCCTACCTTTATCATGGCTATCAATGAAAACAACGCCGAAATTTACTTTACCAACGTGGACATGGTGCCTGCCGAAAACGATACTCGCGAGATCAAGATGGTATCTTGGCGCGACGGCTACCACTGCAAAGACAATCGCCTGCCCATCCACTGGAAGGACTGTGAGGCTGACGTGCTGTTTGACGATGTGTATAACGTCAGCGGTACTCTGGGCTATGTTACGGCTGTGGATAGTGACTCTGTCTTTACTGTGACCAACTACGAGCATTATTCCATCGGTCGCCGCCTGGCCTTCAACTGCAAGGCAGGAGATGTGCTGGATGTGTATGACATCAACACCGCTAACTATTGTGGCACCGCTACCGTTCGTCAGACCAGAGAAAATGCTGACGGAACTACCGTCATCATTTTGGAATACGGCCAGAGCTTTGAGGATCTTGCCGAGGGTTACGTGGTGGGCAATCGCATGACCTGCGCCCCCGGCAGTACCATTGAAAACTGCCATTTCCAAGGCACCTTCCGTTTCCTTCGCGACATCCGCATTACGAACACTACCTTCGATATGCTTGCTATGTGGATCATGGTAGAGGGCAGCGTAGAAGGCCCCTTGCCCGGTGACATTGACTTTGTGAACTGCACCTTTAACGGTGGTACCATGGAGATTGATGCTTACAACCGTGGCACCTCCAAGACACTCCGCAAGATCGGCAAGCAGATTTTGAATATCAACGCCCACGAATGTACCTTTAACGGGGATTTCCGTGTGAACAGCCGTTGTAAGTGCGAGCTGACTGTCTTTGATACTGTGGTCGAGAAAAACTTTTCCTCCCATATTGGCGTGCAGGAGTCGGAAGCAACTGTTATTGCTCCTTCAGAGGACGACTTTGATCAGGCTGTTATTTACGATTGGGACAGGCATATCATGAATCTGACAGGAGGAGAAATCCTTTCTGTGGCAGATTTGGATGAAGCCGTGAAAAACGCGCTGACCAATGCCGATGGCTTTTCTACCGCCGTTCTTGCTGTTCCTGCAGGTGCGACTATCTCCTTTGAGGGGCTTTCCAAAGAGAATCTCCCCTTCTTCTATGAGGAAGGAAGGATGTTCATTATCTCCTTCGATTATTATGCCACTTCTGCCAATGCAGTCTTTGCAGTCAAGGATAGCAAGTCCTTGGCCGCCTTGACCGAGGGTGGCGACGTAGTGAAATTTAACGTGATCTACGAGGCAGACGGTAAGGGTACGGTTGTGACCTTGGAGAACAAGGGTAAGGAAACCCTTTACATCGGTAATATATCGGTTTCCTCCGCTACCAATCAGAATCCTTCCATTGACCAGTTGAACGCAGGTCATACCTTCATTTGGACGGATGTGGTTACCTTTGGTACCCATAACGATGTACTGACATATGCCGACATTCGGAATTCTGAAGTCAGAACTGCCATCGCGGAGGCAGAGGAAGGCTTTACCACGGGACGTGTGCTTCACCTGAAGGGCCAACCCGGTGAAGCACACGTC
>SVTB01000178.1 GCA_015064015.1 Oscillospiraceae bacterium
GAGCCGGCATATACCGAAAAATTTGGGGATAAGTACGTAGGCCGGGGATTGCAGGTTCCCACCCTTCGCGAGGTGCTGGAGCTTTGCCGTGACAAACGCCCCGATATTATGCTTGGCGTTGAGATCAAGGAATATACCGAGGAAAATGTGGATCTTACCGTGGCGTTGCTCAAGGAATTCGGTGTGTTTGACAGATGCTGGTTTTATGCGTTTAACGCTCGCATTATCAAGTATATCCGTACCGAATATCATGGTCGTACCATGGGCTATCCCGACTTCCAGATGAAGGAATTTGAGGCCGATTCGTATTCTTATTATGCGGAGATCGGTCTGAATCTTAACATTGTCAAGTCCGAGATCCTGCCCATTTATAAGGCGAAGGGAATGCCCATCCATATGTATTGCGCCGATACCGAGGCCGATGTGGAACGCTGTATTAAGGAGGGCGCTGATCTTATCACCGCCAACGATCCAAGACCGCTTTTGAAGGTCTTGGGAAGAATTTGATTTTTTGAAAAATCAGGAGAAAAAATGATAGGAAACTGCTGGATCGGAAAAACAAACACACCAAGATTGCCTCATGGAAAATACGGAGAGGTGATTTTGGAGGATCTTGAAAGCGCCAAGGAACGGATAACCCCCGAGGCGCGCGGCGTTATGTTCCGCAAGACTTTTTTGATACCCGAAAATGTGATCAGCGCCAAGCTTAATATTTGCGGTTTGGGCTACTATGTGGCGTTCCTCAACGGAAAACGCGTGGGGGATTATGTTTTGGATCCTCTTGAAACCAATTATAACAGACGCGTTCTGTATTCCGAATACGATGTTACCGATATGCTTTGTCAAGGAAACAACTGCATTGGTGTTGTAGTGGGAAAGGGCAGATATTCTCCCGAGAAGAAATATTGGGATTGGCGCTCCTTTTGGTACGGCGATCCTTGTCTTACCGCCGAGTTGACCTGCAAATTGCGTGACGGCTCTACTGTCGTTGTCTCCACCGATGACACTTGGCGTACAGCCTACGGTCCCATCACCTTTAACTGCTTTTTTGACGGCGAAGTGTATGATTCCCGTCTGGAAACCGCGTGGAAGGAGGCAGAATTTGACGACTCCGGGTGGGAGGCTGTTCTTGAGGTGCCTGCGCCCCTTGGAAAATTGGAGAAGAATACCAACCATCATCTCAAGGTTCACCGTGAGTTAAAGCCCTGCGAGGTATTTGTCACCGAGGACGGACGCACCCTGTACCGCTTTGCCGAAAATATTTCGGGGTGGACGAGGATCGAGTTGGAAGGTCCTGCCGGTGCCATGGTCAGGATCCGTCACGGCGAACGGGTGGACGAGGGAAAGATGAATTCCCGCTCCAATCGACACGCATTGAATCGGGATACGTTCATCCTGAACGGTACCGGAAAACAGACCTACGAGCCATCCTTTGTTCTGCACGGCTTTTCGGCCATTACCATCGAGGCGGATGAGGGTGTTACGGTCCATGATGTTACCGCACTCTTTGTTTATGCCGATGTGGAAGACCTGGGAGATTTTTCTTGCGACAGCGAGGAGGTCATGAAGATCCACGATGCCGTTAAGCGTACCCAATCCGCCGCTCTTATGAGCTTCCCCTTCGATTGCCCCCAGCGAGACGAGCGCTTGGGCTGGCTCGGAGATGCCCATGTGACGGACATGGTTTGTATGTACAATTTTGATATGCGCCGTTTTTATGACAAGTGGATGGAGGATATCCGCCTGGATTGTCATGGAGAGCTTGGTTATCCGCCTCATATCTCTCCCCGCCCGTTTTATGCACCTCACAGTATAGACTGGGCTTCGGCTTATCCCATCATTCTGAAGGATTCTTGCGTATTTTACCGCGATACGACATTGGTTGAAAAGCATTATGAGACGTTGAAGCGGTATATCGATTTTCTGATTTCCGAGGGTCCCATTCTGCCGCGCACCCGCTATGGCGACTGGCAGTCTACCGTGGAGGACTTTAACCGCGGCGACCCCGAATGCAACGCATCCTTTTATTCGTATTATGATCTGATGAATTTCATTTCCATTTCCAAAAGGCTGGGAAAGGATGTGGCGCAATACGAAAAGACGGCCGAGGCGCAAAAGCAGGAGATCCGCAAGGTCTTCTACAATTCTGAGACCAAGGTCATGGATGACGGACAGCAGTATAGCATGGCCTTTGCCTTGAATCTCGGACTGATCCCCGAGGAGGATGTTACCGCTGTGGTTGATATGCTGGAGCAGAGCATCCGGGATCATGATTTTCATATTTGCGCAGGTATTTTCGGTGCCAGATACATTATGGAGGCTTTGTGTGCCCGCGGTCGCTTTGAGACTGCCGAGCGCTTGATCTTTCAAGATACCTTCCCCTCTTGGCTCGATATGCTCAAGGGACGGACCACCCTTCCCGAAAAATGGAACGGCGGCGCCTCGCAGAACCATTGTATGTTCGGCAGTGTAGATGTTATTTTCTATTCTGTTTATGCGGGCATCAAGGTGGAAGAGGATGCTATTGTTGTGGATCCCTATTATTCCCCCCGAATGAACCGAGTTTCCGCCAAGACCTTTGTGGGAAAGGGACTGATAGAGGTCGAGTGGACACGGAAGGATGACGGTATTCATGTTTCGATCGTTAACAATACCGGGGAGCCTGTGTTCTTTGTCAATGACAATGGCCGCCATGCTGTGGAAAACGGTATGTCTGCGAAGTTTTGACGGCGATCGGACAAGAATGTTTTTTGCGGCATAACAGAAAAGGACCCTTATGGGCCCCAAAATGTACTTTTTTGAAAGGAGATCACCAGTGATGAAAAAAGCGTTAGCTCTTCTGTTGGCATTGCTCACACTCCTGTGCAGCTGTGCTCCCGCAGGCGGAGAGACCGAAACGGTCGATCCCGGAGAAAAGATGACCGAAACCGAGTCGGAGACGGAATCCGAAACCGAGGCCGGACGTGTCTATTTTTCCATTCCCGTAAAGGAGGATGCCTACGTTATGAACAAGGACGGAAACGGAGATCAGAAGGATACCAACTTTGGATCGGACAAGGAGATCCATCTCAAGACCAACGGCGGCTCGCTGACCCGTTACGGTTACGTTAAATTTGATATTTCCGAGCTTGTGGGCGATGACGATTTTACTGCCATTGAGCTGGAACTGACCTTGACCGTAAGGCAGACAGATCCGGGCTCGGAGTTTGCTGTTATTGAGGTTTACGGTGCTGACAGTGCATGGACTGAATCGGAGCTGACCTTCAACAAGCAGCCCGAGATCTTTAACCTCATTACCACCAATTCTACCATTACCACGCAACCCGTTGCCTCGCGCTTTTCTATCACCGACTATGTGCGCAAGGCGCTGGCCAACGGACAGACAGAGATCACGCTGTATCTCAAGGAGGCCGCACCCGTAGCCCTTCACACCCGCTTTGCTTCCAAGGAGGCGGGGGCAGGAGCGCCCAAGCTTTCGGTGTATTACGGGCAAAAGACCGACGATTCGGTTTACACCGGACTTACCGGATCCAAGGGGCCCGAGATGTCCAAGACGGGTATTGACACCATCCTCGGATGGGATACGGTAGAAAAGCAGATCATTCCCGTATTTGAGGATACATATGTGGAGGCGGGATCCTCCGGCGACAAGAATTTCGGCGCTGCCGACATTATTGATTTCAAGGCTATGGCCTCGTCGCCCAACAACTACTACCGCATTCCGCTGCTCAAGTTCGATTTGAACGATCTGAAGGCCGATGGAATTTCTGCGGCTGCACTGATCATGACCTGCTCCAGTATTGAGCAGGACTATACGCCCCGTGTGATCAATATCTACTCCTGCGATCCTTATGAGTGGGAGGAAAATACCGTTACCTATAACACCCTGTGCGAAAAGGAGGAGCTGATCACAAGCTTCACCTGGAACGGCGGAAAGGGAACGTATCCCATTGATATTACAGAGTA